>JAZTWU010000101.1:0-15942 GCA_045636085.1 Eubacteriales bacterium | reverse complement strand
ATACCTTTTTTGAAAAAAATTGGGATTTTTTGAAAAAAGTTTCTTCTTTCCGCCTTTCGCCCAAAAAGAGCACATTCACCGCGCATTTCCTTATATAATTTACATAACCCCCTTGGAATTATGCACCGCCATCCTTTTTTTATTCTCTCTTTAAAAAATTCGTGCTTATTTCTTTTTTTCGCGGGCATACTCTCATTACATTATAAAAAATGGATTTTTTCTTTATTTCTATTGACAAGCGAGGATTCGGGTGCTATAATACATTTAGCACTCGAAAGGCGCGAGTGCTAAAATGCATTTTTCGTCCGATGCAATTGATGCGCGGGCGCTATATAATATTATAAGGAAGGATTAAAAACGCAATGCAGAAAAAGCAATTCAAAACGGAATCCAAAAAGCTTCTCGATATGATGATCCACTCGATCTACACGCACAAGGAAATTTTCCTGCGCGAGCTGATCTCCAACGCATCCGATGCAATCGACAAGCGCTACTTCCATTCTCTGAAGGACGGCGCAACCACCGGCATCGCGAAAAGCGATTTTGAAATCTCCCTCTCGATTGACAAGGCGGCACGCACGCTGACGATCGCGGACAACGGCTGCGGTATGACAGCCGAGGAGCTGGAAAACAACCTCGGAACGATCGCAAAGAGCGGCTCTTACGATTTCAAGAAAAACAACGATCAGGGCGAGGAGATCGACATTATCGGCCAATTCGGCGTTGGCTTCTACTCTGCCTTTATGGTTGCGGATAAGATCACCGTGCGCACGAAGACCGAGGGGGGCGAAAGCTATCTTTGGGAATCCGAGGGGGCGGACGGCTATAAGATCGGCCCCGCTGACAAGACGACCGTCGGCACCGAGGTGACGCTTCATCTTCTCCCCGACACCGAAGAGGAAAAATACGGCGAATACCTTGAGGAATACCGCCTGAAGGCGCTCGTGAAGAAATATTCCGATTACATCCGCCATCCCATCAAGATGGCCGTCACCTCTCACAAGAAGAAGGAGGACAGCGACGAATTCGAGGAGGTTTCCGAGATTCAGACGCTCAACAGCATGGTGCCGCTTTGGAAAAAGAGCGCATCCGAGGTGAGTGAAGAGGAATACAACCGCTTCTATTGCGACAAGTTTTACGATTACGAGCCGCCCTGCCGCGTGATCACGCAGAACTCCGAGGGAACGGCAACCTTCACGGCACTGATGTTTATTCCCGCGCACGCGCCCTTCGGTTATTATACCAAGGACTACGAGAAGGGGTTGGAGCTGTATTCCAGCGGCGTTATGATTATGGAAAAATGCGCCGATCTTCTGCCCGACTATTTCAGTTTCGTTAAGGGTCTCGTTGACTCCTCCGATCTCTCGCTCAATATTTCGCGCGAAATGCTCCAGCACGACAGACAGCTGAAGGTGATCGCCAAGGCGCTGGAAAAGAAGATCAAAAGCGAGCTTGAAAAGCTCCTTCGCACCGACCGCGAAAAATACGAAAAATTCTTTGAGGCCTTCGGCGCACAGCTGAAATACGGCATCTACGCCGATTGGGGTGCGCACAAGGAAACGCTGCAGGATCTCGTTCTCTTCCCCGCCGCGAAGCTTGCAAAGAAGCTCACCCTGAAGGAATACACCGAGGCAATGCCCGAGGGACAGAAGGATATCTACTATGCCTGCGGCGAAACCGCCGACAAGATCCTGATGCTTCCGCAGGTGGAGGCCGTGCTTGCCAAGGGCTACGAGGTTCTCTGCTTCACCGAGGATATCGACGAATTTGCCGTGAAGATGCTCGGCAAATATGCGGACAAGGATTTCAAGAACGTCACGGCAGAGGCGCTCGACCTCGGCAGTGAGGAAGAAAAGAACGCGCTTGAGGAAAAGAACAAGGGCGCGAAAGCACTTCTCGACTTTATGAAGGAGAGCCTTGGCGATGCCGTTTCCTCCGTTCGCTTCACGGCGGCACTCGGAAGTCACGCAGTTTGCCTCTCCAGCGAGGGCGAGGTTTCCATCGAAATGGAAAAGGTACTGAGCAAAATGCCCGGTGCCGGCGGCGACGTGAAGGCCAGCGTTGTTCTTGAGATCAACCACTCGCACCCAATCGCAGAAAAGCTGCAGAGCCTTTTCGATTCCGACAAGGAAGTCCTCAAAAAATATGCAAAGATCCTCTATGCCGAGGCAAGACTGATCGGCGGTCTCTCGGTTGAAAATCCCGCAGAGCTCTCCGAGATGATTACGAGCCTGATGATCTGACAACACAAAAACGCAAAGATTGGTTTGCATCACGCCAATCTTTGCGTTTTCCTTTTTGTATTAACGGTTCAAGGCTTGCTGACAATGCGCGCAGAAAGCGGATCCTTATTTTCGCTCATAATATCCTCCTCCGTGAATACAGACAAAAGGATTTCCTTTGCGCCCATACGCTCGTGATCATAGGTGAGATAAATTTTTCCGCCGTAAAAGTCCAAGTCGGGATAAGAGGTCAGATGCGTCTCATCTCCCACGCGGCGCTTATATTTGAAGGTGCGCCCGTCATCCTCGGAGAGATACACCGTCATTTTATGGCGGATCTGCCCGTCGTCATTATTCACGAGGATCACGCGCCCCGAGGGCGTGCGCCCGATATAAAAGCGCGTATTCGGACTTGCGATCTCCGTGACTCTCACATCGGAAAAGGTGATTCCTCCATCCTGTGAAAACGCCTCGGCAAGCCTGCCATCCATCGCGGTTCTCGCCAGCATACGGATGCTTCCGTCCTGCATTTCGTATGCCATCGCCTCGTCAAAGGCCGTGGGGCGCTTTTTCGGCCCATACATACGGGAAAAGCTTTTTCCCGCATCCTCCGAAACGGAATATCCGTAGGTATCGGTCAGCTGATCGTAGTTGAAAAGAAGCCAACGCCCCGAGGAATGCACGAGGGGCTTGCACCGCAAAAAGCCGATATCAAACTGCCTCGGCTCGGAAAAATGCGGATCCTTTGCATCGGGATTCTCACAAACGGCGCACCACGCCGCGTGGCGCATATCGGGATAGATCCAATCGTCAAATCGGCAAACGGGGCGCTGATCGTTGCTCGCGCCGTGCAACCAATCAAACTCTTGGGTGATGGGGCGGGTATTGTTTTGCACCCAGAAAACCCAGAGTGCGCCATTCGGCGCCGTCCAAAGCTGAATATCAAGCGCGTGCACGCACCTCGCCTTATCGCTCGGGATCACGAGCAGAGGCGAGGAAAAGCTTTTTCCGCCATCGTCGCTATAAACGAGCAAATTATAATTTTCCATATGCGGCTCACGGTCTCCGCCTGCATACCAGCCGAGATAGATGCGGCCACCGCGCGTAATCGCAAGCGTTGGACATCCTTGAAACTCGCGGATATGCTCTGCATATTTTTCATCGGTGGGGCGATAGAGAAGCTCACAGGGGCGCATAGCCTCGTCTTTTCCAAAGCCGCGCAGGCTCTCCTCTATCACCCGTTTCGTTACATCGAGCATTGCATTTTCTCCCATTCCTCATAGATACGCACCGCGCCGAGCGCAGAGGAATTCTCCGCCACCTCCTGTGGACAAAGAATCAGCTCTGCCTTAGAGCGGCTTTTAATAAGATACTCCGTCGGCAATCGGAGGGATGGCTTTCCCGCCACCAGAATGCGGGATGCACCGCACCTTGAAAGATGAAGGATCTCAGCCGAAAGAAGCGCGCCGAGATAAAAGCTGTAACAAGCCTTGCCGTCGGCAGAGAAAAGATTTTTCATAATGCGGGTCTTAAAGAGCGCCGCCGAAATCCCCTGCTCCACCGCGCAGTCATAGCCGCGCAAAAGAGCCTCGGGATCAAAGCCTTCATCCTTTAGCGCTACCGCATCGCGCAAAATTGTTTCCTTGGCAATTGCGCCAATCATTTCCCCCGTCATAAAGGTGGAAAAATCCGAAATCCGCCCCTCTGCATCCACCGTTGCGTGCTTGGAATGCGTTCCGGGAAGGATATAGGTGCAATCCTTGCCTCCGTACGGCAAAAGGCCGACGATCTCCGTTTCCTCTCCGCGCATCATATCCGAATCCTCGGCGCGTGCACCGATGCGCTTGACACCGGGAATAAAGACGGCCTTCAAGGCAAGCCCCTCAATCTCCCCTTGCGCACAGCCGCGCGCAAGCTCGGGAATTCCCGCGGGGGCGAAAATATGGGCGAGAGGAAAAAGGCCGTATTCCGAGGTCAGCATTCCCGAGCCGATCAACGCAGCAGCATCACGCGGCGCGAGCCCCTTTTCCGCCAAAAGCTCGGCGGCCGCCTCCGCAACCACGGCGCTCCAGCGCGCCCTTCCATCCGCCGTTGCGGCACCGACGGAGCGTTTCTTTTCTGCGATAACGGCGCCGTCCTTCAAAAGGCGAAGACGGGTATTGCTCGTTCCTCCATCCAGCGCAATATAGTATTTCATAAAAGCCTCCGTTTTTTCTTCCATTTTACCACACAGCCAAGGAAAAGTCTATACCCGAAAATAAGAAAATTCTTTTTTTGAGAGTAACGGTATTCGTTAAGAATCTGTTAATTTCACAAAAAACGCTGTAATTCTCCCATTTTTTTGGAAGTTGCTCTTGATTTCCCTCTCCGTTTTTGCTAAAATACATTTGTCAACCCCATATTATATTATGAAAGGAACATTCAAAACTATGGCAAAAAATCTTCCCTTGGATGCAAGCGGAAAGCCTAAGTTCGGTATGAGAGACAAGGTCGCTTATGCCGCAGGCGATCTTGGCTGCAATATGAGCTTTGCGCTCAAAGGCACGGTGCAGACCTTCTGGCTCGTTTATATGGCGATGGAAACAGGCCTGCTCTCCGCGCTTCTTCTCGTCGTTCAGATCTGGGACGCGATCAACGACCCCCTGATCGGATCGATGATCGATGCGGATCACCGCAAGTACAAGCTTGGCAAATATAAGACCTATATCCTGATCGGTGCGATCGGTCTTCTTTTGGCAGGCGCACTCGTCTTCCTTCCCTTCCCGAAGGCTGATGTTTGGGTGAAGGCCGTGCTCTTCATCGTTGGCTACATCATCTGGGATGCCTGCTACACGATTGCGAACGTACCCTACGGCTCGATGCTTTCCCTCGTTTCCGAGGACGTTGGCGAAAGAGCTCAGCTCTCTACCTGGCGCTCCATCGGCTCGATGCTCGGAAACATCCTTCCCAACGTGATTCTCCCGATGCTGATCTGGCAGAAGGCCTTTGATGAGAACGGAAACGAGATCATCAATCCTCTGACGGGTAAGCAGGTTGAAATCCTGCTTGGTGAGCGTGTTTTCTGGGCGGCCCTGATTATGGGCATCTTCGGCTTCCTCTGCTTCCTCTTTATGATCAAGAGAATCACCATCCGCGTGGATGAGGACAGCGTGAAGACCACCGAGATGCAGAAATTCAACGTTATCGCCGCTTTCAAGAACTTTATGAAGAACCGCCCTGCCGTTGGCGCAACGATCGCCGCGATGGGTATGTTCATCGGTATGCAGTCTGCCACCACGGCGAACACGATTATGTTTGCCACGCACTTCAACATGGCCTCCTATTCCGGTATCGTTCAGATGATCGGCTTCTTCCCGATGTTCTTCTTTATGCCCTTCATCAAGAAGATCGTTGAGAAGTACGGAAAGAAGGAAGCATCCGTTTTCGGAACGATCATTTCTCTCGGCGGCGGCGCACTTATGTTCGTCTTCCCGTTGATCAAAAACGTTTATTTGTCACTTGCAGTTTACATTTTGGCGCTTTCCATCTACGGCGTTGGTATGGCGATCTACACCTGCGTTTCCTGGGCAATGATGGGCGACGCCATCGACTATAACGAATGGAAGTTCGGCACCAGAGAGGAAGGCACCGTTTATTCCCTGCATTCCTTCTTCAGAAAGCTCGCGCAGGGTATCGGCCCCTCCATCGTGCTTCTTATTATGGGTGCACTCGGCTATATCTCCGACCTCGGCACCGTTGGCCAGAGCCCCGAGACCGCGCTGAATATGTGCTGGCTGGTTGCAAGCCTTTATATGGTGAGCGCCGTGCTCCAGTTTGTCGGTCTTGCCATCGTTTACAACCTTGACAAGAAGACGCTGGCAAAGATGAATGCCGATCTCGGCCGCGAGACCGCGGAAACCAAGGAAGCCTGATTTTAAGCATTGAATTCAACATCTGCGGCGTTCGTCTACCTTTGATAAACGAGCGCCGCTTTTCACGAAAAACGAAAGGAACAAAATATGAGAACGATCATCAACCTGAACGAGGGCTGGCAGTTTTTTAAGGACTGTGCCGAGCTTTCTGCGGCAGAGAGCGGCGAGGCCGTTTCCCTCCCCCATTCCTGGAATGCGACCGACGGTCAGGACGGCGGAAACGACTATTTCCGCGGCACCTGCCTCTATAAAAAGGCGCTGAAGAAGAGCGAGCTTCCCGCTACCGAGGCATATTACCTCGAGATCAAGGGCGCAAACTCCTCCGCCGACGTATATCTCGACGGCGAAAAGCTCTGCCACCACGACGGCGGATATTCCACCTTCCGCGTAAACCTCACCGAAAAAATCAAGGAAGAGAGCGAGCTTGCTATCTTCGTTGACAATGCGCCGAACGAGACCGTTTATCCCCAGATGGCAGACTTCACCTTCTACGGCGGACTTTACCGCGACGTGAACCTCGTTTGCGTGAGTGCCACGCACTTTGATCTGGACTACTACGGCGGCCGCGGCGTTATGATCACGCCCGCGAAGGCCGAAGGGGGCTATGAGGTTTGCATCAAGACCTTCGTGACCGCTATGGCAGAGGGCGACAAAATTGCCTACGAGATCCTTGACCGCGAGGGTGCCACCGTTGCTACCGCCATTTCCGCGGAGACAGAGCATACTCTCACGCTTGAAAACGCGCACCTTTGGCAGGCCCGCAAGGATCCCTACCTCTACACTGCAAAGGTTTCCATTTTGCGCGGCGAGGAGAAGATCGACGAGGTTAGCTACCGCTTCGGCTGCCGCAGCTTTGAGATCGATCCCGAAAACGGCTTTATCCTGAACGGAGAGGAATATCCCCTGCGCGGCGTTTCCCGCCATCAGGACCGCCTTGGCATCGGCAACGCGCTTCTTCCCTGCCACCACGAGGAGGATATCGCTTACATTTGCGAAATGGGTGCTACCACCATCCGTCTTGCTCACTATCAGCACGACGAATACTTCTACGATCTCTGTGACGAGAAGGGCCTTGTGATCTGGGCGGAAATCCCCTATATTTCCAAGCATATGCCCGACGGCCGTGAGAACACCATCTCTCAGATGAAGGAGCTCATCACGCAGAATTACAACCACGCATCGATCGTCGTTTGGGGACTTTCCAACGAGATCACGATGAACGGCGACAAGGATCCCGACCTCATTGACAACCACCGCGTGCTGAACGATCTCGTGCACGAGATGGATAAGACCCGTCTCACCACGATCGCCTGCGTTTCTATGTGCCCAATGGATGCGGAATATATCAAGATTCCCGACGTCGTTTCCTACAACCACTACTTCGGCTGGTACGGCGGATCGACCGAAATGAACGGCCCCTGGCTGGATAAATTCCACGCAATGCACCCGACCATTCCGATCGGCGTGAGCGAATATGGATGCGAGGCGCTGAACTGGCACACCTCCAACCCCGTGCAGGGCGACTATACCGAGGAATATCAGGCTTACTACCACGAGGAGCTGATCAAGCAGCTCTTCACCCGCAAATACATCTGGGCCACCCACGTATGGAATATGTTCGACTTCGGCGCGGATGCAAGAGCCGAGGGCGGCGAAAACGGACAGAACCACAAGGGTCTTATGACGATGGATCGCTCCTACAAGAAGGACTCCTTCTATGCATACAAGGCTTGGCTCTCCGACGATCCCTTCGTTCACCTCTGCGGCAAGCGCTATATCGACCGCGTGGAGGATGTCACGAAGGTGACGGTTTACTCCAACCTCCCCGAGGTTGAGCTCTTCGTGAACGGCGAAAGCATCGGCAAGAAGACGGCCGAGGATCACTTCTTCTATTTCGACGTTCCCAACGTAGGCGAATCCACGATCACCGCAGTCAGCGGTGAATACAAGGACGAGGGCACCATCCGTAAGGTTGACGAAAGAAACGAGGACTACATCCTCAAGGAGAAGGGCGCCGTTCTCAACTGGTTTGACGTGGAGGCTCCCGAGGGTCGCTTCTCTATCAACGATAAGATCGGCGATATTATGAATTGCTTCGGCGGCAAGCTCTGGTTCCTTGGCTTCGTTATGAAGCTGATGCGCAAGATGAAGAAGAACAAGAAGAAGAGCGGCAAGAAGGACGGCTTCAGCGTTGATATCAAGAGCGCCGGCGGCGGAATGATGCAGATGCTCTCCGGCTTCACCGTGCTTCGTATGACGAGTATGCTCGGTATGGTGAACGTTTCCTTTACAAAGGAAGAGCTTCTCAAGCTCAACAAGAAGCTCAATCGCGTTCGCAAGCCCAAGAATAAGAAAAACTGATTTAAAACAAAAAGAGAACGCTCCGATGCGAAAAAAGCGCATCGGAGCGTTTTTGTGTTTTTTTGCAAACAATTCTTTTCTTTTAGTCGATGATTCCTGCTCTGGGCTTGAGGTCAAAGCGCTTTACGAGGGCGCGAAGATCATCATCCGAAAGAACGTGGATGCGGCCGATCGGCTGCGTCATCATATAAAGCTGGCAAGCCTTTTCCACGGTCTCGATCAGGCCAAACACCTCATCCAGATCCTTGCCTGCACCGTAGATACCGTGCATCGTCCAGATAACAACGCGGGCGCTCTTGATCGCCTCAGCGGTTGCGCGGCCGATCTCGTCCGTGCCGCAAACCATCCAAGGAAGAACCTCAACGCCATCAGGGAATACGACGATGGACTCGGTATTCATCTGCCAGAGCGTCTTCGTGAAGGCCTCTGTGGTGCACTCGTGCACATAGGTCATCGCGAGAAGGTTCGTGGGGTGCGTATGCATAATGATGCGGTTATCGGGATCCACGGAAAGGCGCGCCATATGGCTCATCAGGTGCGCGGGGATCTCGCTGGTGAAGCGGCCGCCATCCGACCAGCCCCAAAGGAGCTCTGCATCCTGACCGTCTGCACTCACGCGGAAGAAGCCGAGGTTCGTCTCGGGATCCTTCTGCATATTCTTGAAATACTTGCCGGTTCCCGTCACAAGGAAATACTTCCCTGCCAGAGCCTTGGCATCAAAGCCAAGAGGGATATTGCGGATCACCTTGTTCAGATCCAGATAGGGGGCAGCCTCTGCCTCATCGATCAGCATAGAAATGTTTCCGCCGTTTCTCTCGTCCCAGCCGAGACGGTACATATTGGCGGCAGTATCAACGAAGTCCTGCAAAAATTTTGCGTTCTTAAGCATTTTATTTCTCCTAAATATTTTTTTAATTGTCCTTCTGCTATTTTAAGCGAACAGGTTTTGGATGAAAAGTACCGTTTTGCGACAAGACTGTACGCGGGTACGGTGAGGAGCGCACCGATGCTTTTCACCAAAAGATGCCGTGCTATATACGTGGTGCCGTCTGCCATTTTAAGCGAGCAGATTTTGGATGAAAAGCACCGCCTCGCGACGAAGCCGTACGCGGGTACGGCGAGGAGCGCACCGATGCTTTTCACCAAAAGATGCCGCTTAAAAATTAGAGCTTCACGGGAACGCCGCCAAGGTCGGCACTCTTTACAATTGCAAGAGCCGCCTGTACCGTCTTGCAACCCTCGATAGCGGGCGTGCTTACGGGAAGATCCTCTGCAATGGTCTTATAGAAGTCTGCAAACTCACCGGTTGCATTGTGGTTATTGATGTCCACGGGAACGCTCTCGGTCTGAAGCTTGCCCTCCTCGTCGGTATAGAAGAGCGTGAAATGATCGGAGGTATTGTCCGTGATGATGGTGCCCTTCGTGCCGTAGAATACGGAGCGCATCGTGTAGTTACGCTTGCAGGAGATGGAAACGAACACCTTACCGATGATGCCGCCCTTGATCTTCATAATTGCTACGTGGGTATCGTCATAAGGAAGGTATTCCAGAGTCTTCTTATTGGAAATACCGCAAACCTCCTCGATGTCGCCTGCGATCCAGCGAAGCAGGTCGATTGCGTGGCATCCGCCGCCAACAACGCCGTTGCGAAGCGGATCGTTTCTCCAATATTCCTTGCCCGCGTGCGCCTTGAACATATGATCGTAGTCGTGCGCATACTCGGACTCAACAAAGGTGAGATCGCCGATTCTGCCTTCGTCGATCAGCTTCTTTGCACCAACGAAGCCGGGCGTATAGCGGCAGATCTGGCCAACCATAAACTTCTTATCGGACTTCTCTGCGGCGGCAACGATCGCGAGGCAATCCTCCTCGGTGAGTGCCAGGGGCTTTTCGCAGAGAACGTGCAGACCTGCATTCAGGCAGTATTCGCACATTTCCTTGTGCAGCTGGTCGGGAGATGCGATAACAACGGCATCCAGCTCCTCATTTGCAATCATTTCCTTATAATCGGTATAGAACTTAGCACCCTCGAATTCCTCTGCAACATCCACGCCGTCCTTATTCTTTCTGCGCTCCTCGTTTATATCGCAGCAAGCAACGACCTTTGCATCGGGATGTGCGGCGGCGCCCTTCATATGGGCTCTACCCATTCCAAGACCAATAAAACCGACCTTAAGCATTTTGTTTTTCCTCCGTTTTATATGTTTTTTTAGTTTTTTGTCAATTTCTATTTACAAGAACTTCGTTTTCGTAGGCAAGAATGGCATCCACCCAACCAAAATCGGCCACGCCCTGGCGCGCGAGATATTCGCTCCAAACAGCACCGAGAGGAAGGGTTTTGATCTCCTCCTGCATCACGAGAAGCTTCGTGAAATCCGCCTTATCCTGAAGCTCGGCGAGCATCTTATGGGGGCAAAGAAGCGCATACAGAAGCGCCTTCTGCATATTTCTTGCACCGGTTGCCCAAGCGGCGAGGCGGTTGATCGATGCATCGAAATAATCGAGGCCGATCAGAACCTTCTCCGTTGCATCCGCTCTGACGATCTCCTTTGCGATCTCCTTGAGCTCATCCTCAAGCGTTACCACGTGGTCGCTATCCCAGCGCACACCGCGCGTCACGTGAAGGGCCACCTTATCATAGAAGGCAAGCAGAGCGGGGATCTTATCGCTCACGCACTCCGTTGGATGATAATGTCCGTTATCGAGCAGGCAGCAGATATCGTTCTTTGCGGCATAGTTCTGATAAAACTCATTGTTTCCGACGGTGCAGCTCTCCACTCCGATACCAAAGACCTTGCTCTCCACAGCCACAACGACGAGACTCTTATCATAGCCCGCCGCGAGGATCTGATCGAGAGAATCCTTCAGACGAAGTCTCGGGGTCAGGCGGTCAGCAGGAACGTCCTTAAAGCCATCGGGAATCCAGATATTCATAAGAGCGGGCTTGCCCATCTCCTTCGCCAGATATTCCGTGATGCGAAGGCAAGCAATGCAATGGCGGATCCAGAAGTCTCTGACCTCCTTATCGGGGGAGGAGAGCGTCAGTCCGTTTTTCACCATCGGATGCGAGAAGCAGGTGGGGTTGAAATCAATGCCGTCGATTCCGTTTTCCTTCGCAAATTTTACCCAAGGTGCAAAGTGCTCGGGGCGATAGGCATCTCTATCCACCTTTCCCTTCTCTTCCCCGAGAAAGGCATAGCAGGCGTGAAGATTGAGTCTCTTCTTTCCGGGAACCTGCGCAAAAGCAAGCTTGATATCCGCCATCAGCTCGTCGGGCGTTCGGGCGCGGCCGGGATAATTTCCCGTGGTCTGAATTCCGCCGGAGGCGGCTCCCGCGCCGTCAAAGCCAACGACGTCGTCTCCCTGCCAGCAATGGATGGAGACCGGAATCTCGGCAAGCTTTTTCAATGCCGCTTCGGTATCCACGCCGTAAGCCGCATAGATCTGTTTTGCGTACTCGTAATTTGTCATAACGAATCCTTCCTTTATCTTTCTTATCGTACCGTGTTTTTATCAAAGGGTGAAGAAAATGCCATCCTCGCGCATCTGCACGCGGAGGTTTCCGATCGCGGTTGCCTCGATCGGGAATGCAAGCACCTTGCGACCGATGGCCTTTTCGGTCAGCTCGTTGAGGTAAGCGTTCTTTGCGCCGCCGCCAACGATATAAAGGCTATCGAATTTCTCGCCTGCGCAGGCCTCAAGATTCTCAATGGCCACGCGATATCCGTCGGCAAGGCTCTTATAAGCCGCCGCAAAATAGTCCGCCACGGTCTTGGGTCCTTCGCCTGCGGCGAAAGCGGAATCAATGGCCGCCTTCATCGAATCGGGCGCCATAAAGCGCGGATCGTTTACATCGAAGATGCCTTCAAAATCCGAGCGGCTTGCATTCTCCGCGATCTCGCCAAAGGAGGTCTCGGGGCAAAGCTCGTTGCGCAAAGACTGCACGATCCAAAGGCCCATAATGTTCGTCTGATAACGGATGTAGCCAACGCCGCCCTCATTGGAATAGCTTCTTTCGCGGCTGATCGCATCCGTATGCGGTACGGAGGATTTGATTCCGAGGATCGACCAAGTGCCCGAGGAAACATAGGGCGCGTTGCCCTCCATAGGAATGCCCTCCACGGCGCTTGCCGTATCGTGCGTGGCACAAAGGCGCACCTTGGTATTTCCGCCAACATAGGCCGCGTATTCGGGCTTCAGCGCGCCGAGGAGCGTTCCCGGTGCAGAGAGCGAAACGAAGAGATGCTCGGGAAGTCCGAGCGTGCGCACGATGTCCATATCAAAGGCGCGGGCGGCGGCGTTCACCATACCCATCGTGGTGGCGTTGGTGTATTCCTTTTTCTTCACGCCCGTCAGGCGATACATCAGATACTCGGGCATCATAAGGAAATCCGTGACGCCCTCGAGGCGGCCGCGGCAAAGATCGTCATACAGCTGATACACCGTATTGAAGGGCTGGAACTGAATGCCCGTTTTTTCAAAAAGCTTCTCAAAGGGCAGGATTTTATGCACGGCCTCGATGGCGGGCGCCGTACGGTCGTCACGGTATGCATAGGTAGGCTTCACGGGCTCGTCACCCTTAAGAAGCACATAGTCCACGCCCCAGGTATCGATCGAAAGGCTTTCGATGCTTCCAAAGCGCGCAAAGCATGCCTTGATTCCCTCCAGAATGCTTGCAAGCAGAGCCTCGGTATCCCAAACGAGATGGCCGCCCTCCTTGATCATTCCGTTCGGAAAGCGGTAGATCTCCTCGGTGACAAGCTTGCCGTCATCGCCACGGTAACCAACGATGTGGCGGCCGGAGGATGCACCTATATCGATTGCCAGATAATATTTCATATCCACACTCCTTATTTATTGACTTTTTGCGCGTAATATGCTAAAATATCACTATCTAAAGGATAACAAAATAATCAGACTTTGTCAAGAGTTGGTGATTCTTTTGACAGTTTTTCCATAATATCTTTACAAAGCAAGCGAATTTAATCACATTCGCGCAAAAATGAGCAAGCTCAAAGGACGAAAAGAAATTATGTTTTATTCCGAGCGCCAGCAGGAGCTTCTTGCCCTGTTGAAGAAAGAAAAAAGTATGCGGGTTTCCGCCATTGCCGCAAAGCTTTTCACGAGCGAATCCACAGTGCGCCGCGACCTCACGGCGCTGGAGCAGGAGGGGCTTGTGCGCCGCACCTTCGGCGGCGCGGTTCTCTGCGAAACCGAGCAAAAGGACGAGCCGCTGGTGATCCGTAACGCAAAAAACACAAGAGCCAAAAGCGAGATCGCACGGCGCGCATCTGAGCTCGTGCGCGACGGAACGGTGATCTTTCTTGACGGATCCTCCACGGCGGCGCATCTTGTTCCGCATCTTGCGCGCTTTCACGATCTCACGGTTGTGACAAACAGCCCCGCCACCTCGATCGCGCTCGGAGAATGCGGCATCCGCAACTTCTGCACGGGCGGAGAATTCTCTTCTCTTTCAGTCTCCTATACAGGGGCATACGCCGTGCAATTCATTGGCGATTTCAATGCAGATATTGCTTTCGTTTCCTGCCGCGGACTATCCGAGGAGGGGGCTTTGACCGAATCCAACGTTGAATTCGTGCACATCAAAAGGCAGATGATGAAGAATGCAAAGCGCCGCGTTTTCATCTGTGACAAATCGAAAATCGGCCGTATTTATCCGCATAGGCTTGCAGAGCAAGGTGAGTTTGATGAAGTGATTATTGAGTGATTTTTCGCTCTGTTTGACAATATTTATTTACAATACAGAAAAAAGACGGAATTTTTCATCCCGTCTTTTTCTTTTTTATTTTTTAAAACGAAAAGGATTTCAGCTCTTTTTTCCATCCCGATTCCCCGTCCGAAACATCAAAACGAGGGATCACCTTTTCGCCCTTTTCACGGCATATTTTAAGCGCATCCTCCACGGGTGTGATCGCGATGGCGCATTCACCGTCCGGCACCGTGACCTCGCTCACGATCAGGCGATCCTCAAAGCAGAACTGCGGATGCGGATCCACGTGATAATAGCGATCCGCCCAGATCTCGGGATAGGGCATATCCGAGAAAATTTCGATCTCCTTATCGGTTTCGCGATCGTAAAGCACAACGCCACAGCCCTTGGTTTTCCAATCGTAGGGCGTGTAATCACCAACGAAAGCACTTCTGTTTTTCGTGCAATGGCTATGAATGATGGGGCGCTTCCAAACGAGAAGCGGCTCACCCGTTTCGATATTGCATTCATACGCGCCGTGGAAATAATCCGACCAGCAAAGATATCCGTCACCGCTGAAATAATCGTGCGCCATTTCGGTGCCGTCGCGCCCATAGAACATTCCGGGTATCACAGGGCGGAACATCGTGGCATCGGTATTGATGAGCCACATACGGTTATCGATCGGGAAATATTCGCCGCTGTCGCGGTCTCTCCAGCATTCCTGATCCAGCAAAATGAGGGTTGGGTCCACGGGAGAAAACATTGCGTGGTTATATTCTCTGCCGAATTTATTGAGAAGCTTGATCTCGCCGGTTTTAAGATTTCCGATGCTCATATAAATACGGCCGGCAATCTTCATATCCATTGCGATATACTTTCCGTCCGCGCTGACGCTTGCGTGCGTGAAAAGGCGCTCTATGGGGCGCGCGTGCGTGATCTCGGGGCCAACGGTGATCAGCTTCGTGAGATTGCCCTCAATATCCAGCTTGAAAACGCTGTTTCCAACACCGAAATACACGCCGTCACCCTCCGGGGTTACGCAGGGATTTCCGCCCTGGGGCGCGGCATAGGGGAAGCTACGGATGAAGGGCTTCTCGGGATCAAGGGAAAGAACGCCGAGCGTCATATATCTTGCGGGGGGATTGAAGCAAAGAAACCAAAGATACTTGCCATCCGCCGTGACCGAGGGCTGGGCAAAATAAAACTGGCGCTGAAGAGGGGCAACCTTCTCGGTCAGCACATAGCTTTTGATCCCGCTTTTTTTATCGGTATATTCCGTGAAATAAGGGTGCTTCGAAAGATCAAGCATAACAAAAATCCTTTCCTTTGACCGTCTTATAAAGCTATTCAAATTATAGCACAGCGCCCCTCTTCTGTCAAGCCCCCTACGGCCTTCGAAAGGAAAAAAAGCCACGGCACTTCCCCAAAAGGCGGGGATGCCGCGGCTTTTTCTATATAAAGGATTTCTGCATAGGGATGCGATCGCATCCGATAGAAGAATTACTTCTCCTCTGCTGCAGCCTCTTCCTGTGCGGGAGCGGCAACAAGCTTAACGATGGCCATTTCAGCACCGTCACCACGACGGGGACCCATCTTCAAAACCTGCGTGTATCCGCCATTCAAACCTGCATAGGAGGGAGCGATAACGCTGAATACCTTCTTTGCAACGTCTTCCTTCGTAATGTAAGCAAGAGCTGCACGGTAAGCAGCAAGGTCGCCCTTCTTACCGAGGGTG
>JAZTWU010000100.1:0-26742 GCA_045636085.1 Eubacteriales bacterium | reverse complement strand
AAATGCTTCGCCGTATAAGAAATCGTGGTGTCCTGATTTACTCTCGCGGTGGCGATAATCTCGCCATCGTGATAGATCAGAACATAGCTACCGGGAGCAAATACATTCTGCTTGGGAAGAACGACCTCGATATCCTCGGTGTTCTGCGAGAGATCCACTACGTTTCCATCCTGATCGATCAGGTCGATGAAATCAAAATGGATCGTCTGATTCACCGCATCAAAAACGGGATCGGAATGGCGCAGGGAAAGCGATTCAACATTGCTCGGAAGCGAATTGAAGAACGAGCCGGGCAGGATCACACCCGTGGAATTTTCGCCGGGAGAGGCAAGAACGATCTCCTCGGTGGGATCCACATCATCGCGATCCACGGACATAGAGAAGTTCGGATAAATAGCATCTGCATCGTAATCATCGCCGAAGCTATCCTCCTCGGCAGTCAGCTGTGCCGCAAGGATCTGAATATCAAAGGTGCCGCCAATAGACTGACCCATATATTTATTGCCCGCAGAGGTCTGCATCTTCAGCGCAATGCCGAGATATGCAGTTTCCTCGGCATCGAGATAGCCCCAGGTGGTGGTCTCAATACCGCTGACAAACTCCGCAAGCGTTCCCACGCGGGTATACCCCGTGAGATCACGGCCCGTGTATGCGAGCTCGGTTTCGCTCGGCAATACATATACGTCAATGACATCCGCAAGAATGCCGAGAGCCTTCTGAGAAAGGATTCTCGCCTTCCATTTCAGCGCGAGCGTTCCCTCATTTTCCACTTTAAGGATTTTTGCATCAATATAACCGGGCTCCCACTTATCGTAGTTGAAAATGGGGTCGGCGCTTTCCTTCACGGAATACCAGATGCCGGTTTTCTTATCCAGCACCTCAAGATCGATCTCGAGCGAGCCCGCAACGATCTTATTTGCGCTCGAGGATACGGAATCCGTAAACCACGCAAAGGTTGTGCCCACAAGCATCGAAACGCACATGCACAGCAACAGCACACTGGCAATCAAAGCCTGCTTGACAGATTTCTTTTTGGTCATTTCTTCAGACCTCCTTCGTATAATGGCTCGGAGAGTAAATAAATATAATGACAATTTATTATATATCTGCCTCACAAAGATGTCAATACCTTTTACTAAATATTATAAAATTATTAACATATAGAAAGAAGCGGAGCGCTCGAGGCGCCCCGCTTCTCTTTTTCGCCCTTTTCGGCGATTTTTTATCAGTCAAAGGTGGTTTTCCATTCCTTATCCCAAGGATAATACATTTTCACCAATGCGCCGCCGCGCTTGGAGGATTCCTCGGCATAAATGCCGGGAAGCGTCATAGCAAGGCCCTCGCGCAGAGAGATCGGTGCGCTTTCGCCATTCAGAAGCGCCTTGAGGAAATGATCCACCAGCGCATAGTCCATACCGCCGTGCCCCTCGGCATCGGGATTATCCGCATAGGCGGGCGGCATAAATTCTCCGCCGATCTCCAAAAGCTCGGGATTATCCTTTTCGGAATTATATCGAATTACGGGCTTTTCATTGCGCTCTATGCGCTCCATATAACCCTCCGTGCCGAAAACGCGATAGTTATGATGGCCGATATTGGCGCGGCAACGGCCGTTGCGCAGAAGGCGGACGACAACGCCGCTCTCCGTCTGAAACTGCGCGCAGGACATATCGTCCTTTCTGACAGCAGGATCGTATTCCTCTGCCGGGCCGTGTTGCCCCGTGCCCATACAGCAGACGTAGCGCAGATCCTCCTTCAGGACCGTGAGAAGCGGGCCGAGCGAATGCGTGCAATAGCGGATCGGGCAAAGAAGCTTGCGCCAATTGCCGTTTTCATTCAGCTTGATGCTCGATTCACTTCCCGGGCGCGACCAATGGATGTATTCGGCCTCCATACAGTAGGGCTCTCCGAGATAGCCGTTTTTATAAAATTCGCGGAGCATCACCGTGAACTTCTGCTCATTCGGATTGGCGCCGACGGAGATCATTGCCGCCGATTTCTGTGCGGCCTTCCAGAGACGGTCCGCCTCATCGAGAGAGGCAACAACGGGGATATCCGTCATTACATTGATATTCTTCTCCAAGGCCTTGATGCAAAAATCAGCGTGCACATCCGCGCCGGTTTCAACGATCACAGCATCGAGATCCGCCTTTTCAAGCATCTCGTCATAGCTCTCATAGAAGACGCAATCGGGGTATGCCTCGGCAATGGATTTATCACAGCGCCACTGCTTCTCATAAAAATTATGCGGGAAAAGATCGCACGCTGCGGCAGGGATCGCAAAATCAAATTTATCGCAAGCCAGGCGGAACATTCCGCGACCGCGGTGGCCAAGGCCAACAACGCCGATACGAAGCTTTTTCATAAAAAAACCTCACTTTTTCTTTTTTCTTTCATTGTAGCACAAAAAAAGAAAAATTTCCACAATTTCCTAAAAAACAAGGATATTTTTCTGAAAATGGTTTTTGTTCAAACAAAAGTAGGGTTTGACAAAGGCGAGGGCGTGTGCTATAATATACGCAACAAACTTTGCGCGAGGTGAACGATTCTATGAAACAGGCATACGAGGTTTACGAGGGCGGCGGCACACTTTTGCGCTCCTATGAGCAGGTCAGCTGCGAAGAGGCCGCGGCGCTTATAAAGGAAGCAGAGGCCGAGGGCTTCTCCTTCGAAACGAAAAATCTTCTCGGCGGCAATACCTTCTCCTTTTTCAAAAAGGGAGAGGAAACGAAAATCTTCGCCCATTATCCGCATATGAGCAAGGTCACGGCCGTTCACGAGCCACGTGCGTCTCTCAACGGAATTTTCGACACTACGGGCAAGGCGGTCTGCAAGCCGCTTTTCACAATGGTGGATCTCATCGACTACGGACTTTCTCTCGTTTTGCGCCTTTCTGACGGGCGCTTCATCATTTTCGACGGAGGCTGGGAGATTCACGGCGATGCCGAGCGACTGATGGCGCTTCTTAAAAAACAATGCGTGACGGAGACGATCACGGTCGCGGCTTGGATTATGACGCATCCGCACATCGATCACTATCGCGCCTACCTTGCCTTCTCGAAAAAATACGAAAACCAATTCACCGTGCAAAGATTTATTTACAATTTCTTCGATTCCGATGCAACCAATGCGCAGGTGCAGGGCGCGGAAAAGGAAGGGCCGCATCTTGCGCGCTTCGAGGAGGCCGTGAAAAAAAGCGGTGCCTGCGTTTACCGTGCGCACACGGGCGAGGTCTTCGAAATCGAGGGCGCGCGCTTTGAGGTGCTCTCCTCCCCCGACGATACGATGACCCCCGCGATGAAAAACATCAACGCGCTTTCTCTCGTTATGAAGCTGCTTTATATGGGACAAGCGCTCCTGATCACGGGCGACTGTATGCTTCCGACCTCCCGCCTTTCCGAGCGCTTCGGCGCGTATCTCAAATCCGATATTCTGCAAGCGCCGCACCATATGTTTGACGGCGGAGAGATCGATTGCTACCGCTTGATAGATCCCGAAACCTGCCTGATCCCCTGCGAGGACGAATACGTTTTCAACACGATCGCCACGCACCAGAAGGGCTCGCGCGATTCCAACATTTTCCTTCTTCGCGATATGAATCTCAAGGACTGCTATCCCGGCGGCAGAGGCAACGTTGTGCTCACGCTTCCCTATCAGCCCAGAGAAAACGGCCGCGCGCTTCTTCTGCGCGATCTTGCACTTGGCGAGCGAAGCATCGGCGCAAGGGATTGGTTTTTCGCGGATATCACGGCGGAAAACGCAAGCTTCACCATCGTGAATTCCACCTGGGGGGCTATCTCGGTGCGCGTTGACCTGATCGGCGCGGACGGAAAGAGCGTGCACGATTTCAGAGACTTCACGATCCCAAACTTCACCTATAAGACCGTTTCGCTTTTGGACGAGGAGGGATTTATTGAGGGCTTCGGCGCCGCAGGACAGATCGCTATGCCCGAGGGCAAGACCTTCGTCGTGCGCCTGCGCGCGAAGGAGCCGATCATCGTGAAGGGCCCGAGCGAGCCGATCTATCACTCCTAACGGGCTAGCGCATTCAGGCATAACCGAATAAAAAACGAGAGCAAAAAAACAAAAAAGGAGATCCTGGGCATCGGGATCTCCTTTTTTTATATGGAATTTTATTTCAAGATCTTTTCCAGCGTTGGAAGGAAGCCCTTGGCCATATGATAGAAGCCCATATCGTTCGGATGGCATCCATCCACCGTGCAATAATCCGAATCGGTGCTCTGATAGAAGGAAAGTCCGTCTACGAAATAGAGGTTTTTATCCTCTGCGCAGTTATTCAGATAGGTTTCCATCACGACCGTGCGGCGCTCGTACATCGCGGGCGTTCCTCTCTGCCAAAGCGTCGGCGCGGAGGCGATGACGATCGGGAGATCGGGATTTTTCTCGCGGATGATCTTATAGAAGCGCTCGTGCGTTGCGCGCAGGTGCTGAACGCTCGGCGCGTTATAATCGTAATCCATCACGAATACGCTCATCGGAAGCGAGGCGATATATTCCGCCATCACCTCTTCGCCCCTTGCGTTTCCGGAAAATCCGAGGTTGATATGATCCACCGAAAGCGCGCGAGAGATCAACGCCTGATAGGCATTGCCGGGGCGGGAGGCGCATCCGCCCTGCGTGATGGACGAGCCGTAATACACGATCGGAGGCAGATCACGGTACGGATTGTAGGCCTTCAGGCTTGCACCCTTTTCGATACCGATCAAGAGCGATTCCACCGCCGTATAAAGCGGGAAATTGATGGTGAGCTTCTTTTCGCAGGAGCAAGCGAAGTTATAGCACGCGCCGTATCCCTCATTATAATCGTACGGCGGGAAGAAGCTGCAAATAAAGCTATCCTCCTTATACATATCGAAGCCTGCGCTTCCAATGGTTGTGAAATGCGGCATTTTTCCAATCGAGCGAACGCGGCAAACGATCGCCACGACCTTCGAATCGGTTTCAAAGGTGACTCTTCCGCCCGCGCAATGCTCGTGCAGGGCGCACACGCCGCGGCTGACCGCCTGTGCCACAGCCTCGGGCATACGGCAGAAGGAATCCTCTTCGTACATAACGCCCCATACCTTGAAGGGCGCTTCTCTTACATCAAAATATTCCATTTCCACGCCTTCGGGAATTCCCTGCGGCATAAAATTCTTATCTACATCTTCGATTTTCATTTTTCTTCCCTCCTTTTAAATCTTGAGAATCTTCCGAATCGTAGGCAGCATACCCAATGCCATATAATAGAAGCCAAGATCGTTGGGATGGCAATTATCCACGGTGCAGAAATCACGATCGGTGGACTGATAGAAGGACGCGCCGTCCACAAAATAAAGGTTTTTATCCTCGGCACGGTTTTTCACATAGGTTTTCATAACCGTGGCGCGGCGAAGCTGCTTGGAGCGATAATCGGGGCTGAGCGGCTTAAAGAAATCGGGTGCTGAGACGAAAACGATGGGAAGATCGGGATTTTTCTCGCGGATGATCTTATAGAAGCGCTCGTGCGTTTCCTCCAGGTGCTTGACGGACGGCGCATTATGATCGTAATCCATCACGAACACGCTCATCGGAAGGGATGCGATATATTCCGCCATAGCATCCTCGCCTCTGGCGCTTCCCGAAAAGCCGAGGTTGATATGATCCACCAAAAGCTCGCGCGTAATCTTTGCCTGATAAGCGTTTCCGGGACGGGAGGCACATCCGCCCTGCGTGATGGACGAGCCGTAATACACGATCGGCGGTATATCACGGTAAGGATTGTAGGAGGAAAGGCTTGCGCCCTTTTCAAGGCCGATATGCAAGGATTCCACAGCCGTATACAGCGGGCAGTTAATCGTGATCTCCCGCTCCTCGGCTGTATCAAAGGAAAACATACGGCCATAGCCGTTTTCTACCGCATAAGGCGGCAGATAGCTTCCTGCATATCCCGTTCCCACATACAGATCAAAGCCGGAGGCGCCGCAGGTCGGGAAATGCGAAAAGCGCGCCACGCTATGCACCTTCACGCTGATGGCAATATAGCGGGAATTGGTGCGGAAGGTAACTCTTCCGCCTGCCGAATGCGCGTGCAGAAACTCGACGCCGCTATTCGTTGCCTTTGCAACCTCGGCGGGAAGACGGCGGAAGGAATTTCCTTCGTAGATCAAGCCCCAAACGCGAAAGGGCGCCTCCCTGACGCTTCGGTACTCAAGCTCCACGCCCTCGGGAAGTGTGGGCGGGAGAAAATTCTTATCAATTTCTTCGATTTTCATAGATATTCCCTTTCTGAAAAAATCAAAATTCGGCTTCACCGTGCGACAGCAGATACTGTCCATCACAAACCGTTAGAAGTCCATAGGTGGGTCGACCGATCAGCGGCCGACCGATGCTCCCCGGATTGAAGAGCGTGCAGGGCGGATCCGCCTCGCTCCGATATTGCTCCGTGGGCGAATGCGTGTGCCCGAAAAGGCAGATCCTTGCACCGTGCGCGGCGGCCAGCGCCGCGAGGCCGTGATAGGAAAATTTGGCATCGTACATATGGCCGTGCGTGAAAACGATACGAACCCCCTCGAGGGTGACGGCATCGGTTTGTTCCACTTGGGAAAGCGGCGCAAAATCGCAGTTGCCACGCACAAGATAAAACATTTTTTGCACATATTCCGAGGCAAGCGCTTCCGCCTCCGCAAGTCCGTCGCCCAAAAAGAAGACGACCTCTGCATCGGGATGCGCATCGATCACGCGCCGCATACGGTGCAGACCGGCGCCGTGGCTATCCGAAAAAATCAGACATTTCAGCATAACTGTTTCTTTCTTTAACGAAATCGAAGCCCCTTTCATAGAATGAAGGTAGTAAATACCGAACGGAGGTTTTGAGATGAAACTCGATCAAGAAAAATTGAAAAGGCTCTCTTCCCTCTCGGATGCAGAGCTGATGACCGAGATCCGAAAAATGGCAGAGGCAAAGGGGCTGAAGCTTCCGCAGGCCTCGCCTTCGCACGAGGATCTTGAGCGCTTGCGTGCGCTTCTCTCGGCGGAGGGAGGCTTCGGGATGATGGATGCTATGCGCTATTACGCCGCCTATAAGAAAAAATACAACGCAAAATGAGCACGGCAAACGGGCAGGGCCCGGATCTTTCAAGAATGGTAAGCCTTATAATGCAAAACCCCGATTTGATACGACAGATTGAGGCTCTTGCACGGCAGGATGCCGAAGCGCCTGCCGAGGAATCAGCAGAAAAAGCACAGCAAGGCCAGGAAGCCTCGCCCGAAACGACCGACATCCCCGTGGCGGCCTTGCAGGCAAGCGCGAAAAAGCGGGAGAAGCGAACCCGACTTCTCTCGGCGCTTCGTCCTTATATCTCCGAAAAACGAGGAAAAACGCTCGATACGCTGATCGGAATGACCGATCTTTTTGATCTGATCGGAAGGGGGTAGCTATGTACGCCAGAAGCTATGAGAAAAGCACCTGCGAAGCAGAGGATATGCGCACATTGCCGAGCGGCTACTGCGGCGTTGCCTTTGAGGACGAGGGAGAGGTGCCGCCGGCGCACGGTAGCCCCTGCGAAAAGCCTAAGGGGCCAAGCGAAAGAAGCGGCCCGCTTTCCCATCTGCTTTCAAAAATTCCCTTTTTGCAGAGGATGCACCCGGGGGAGGATTCCCTTTTCACCTCGCTCTTTTCAAGCACGGAGGATTTTCTTCTCATCGGGATATTTCTGCTCCTTCTATTATCCAAGGAAGGAGATCCTCTCTGCGCCGCGGTGATACTTATTCTCTTCTTATCCGACAAATTCTAAACGATTCTTTACATTTTATCAGAATAAAGAGAACTGATTGGTTTCGGATAGGCCATCAAGCACGCGGTTTCTGCGAAGGATTTCAACAACGGTTTTTGAGATACCCGTGCGACGGCGAAGATCCTCGACGGAATAGATCTCAAACTTTTCTCTTGCCTCAATGATCTTATCTGCGGCCGTGTCTCCAAGGCCGGGCAAGGAATTGAAGGGCATACGGATCTTTCCGTTTTCGGGCAGGAATGCCGTTGCATCCGAGCGGCGAAGATCCACGCTGAGGAACTGCACACCGCGCGCAAGCGCCTCGCGCACGAGCTGAAGGGTTGTCAGCATTTCGTTATCCTTCTGCGTTGCCTCCTGCCCCTTCTCCTCAAGCTCCTTGATGGTCTCGTTTACCTTCTTGAGTCCACCGCCGACAACCTCGGCATCAAAGCCGCCGGGGGCAACGGTGAGGAAGGCCGCATAAAATTCCATCGGATAATAGATCTTATACCAGCAAAGTCGGATCGCCGACATAACGTAGGCGGCGGCGTGCGCCTTCGGGAACATATATTTGATCTTTTTGCAGGATGCGATATACCAATCGGGCACGTCGTGCTCACGCATCGCCGCCTCGTATTCGGGCTTGAGACCCTTGCCCTTACGCACGTCCTCCATGATCTTGAAGGACATCGAATCCTCGAGCCCGTGGCGCAGAAGATAGAGCATAATGCCGTCGCGCGTTCCAACAACCTCGGAAATGGTGCAGGTGCCCGCCTTGATCAGATCCTGCGCGTTTCCGAGCCATACGTCCGTTCCGTGCGTGAGTCCGGAGATCTGCAGAAGGTCGGCAAAGGTCTTGGGCTTTGCATCCAAAAGCACCTGCTGAATGAAGCGCGTTCCCATCTCGGGAATACCGTAGGTTCCAAGCTGGCATCCGCCGAGATCCTCGGGCGTGATGCCGAGGGGTGCGGTGCTGTTAAAGAGCTCGTAAACACTCTTATCGTTCATCTTCACATCGAGAACGCTGGTGTTCGTATATTTTTCGAGCATCTTATATTTCGTAGGCATATCGTGTCCCAGCTCGTCCAGCTTCAGGATCGTATCGTGCAGATAGGAGAACTGGAAGTGCGTGGTGATGATATCGGAATTCGGATCGTCTGCGGGATGCTGAACGGGCGAGAAATCGTAAATATCGTATTCCTGCGGAACGACGATGATACCGCCGGGGTGCTGGCCCGTGGTGCGCTTGATGCCGACCATCTGCGTTACCATATAGCCGATCTGCGCCTTGGGGATCTTCGTGCGGCGCTCCTCCAGATACTTATTGATATAGCCCCACGCCGTTTTATCCGCAAGCGTTCCGATCGTTCCCGCGCGGAACACCTGTCCCGAGCCGAAGAGCTCCTCCGTGTATTTATGCACGCGACCCTGCACGTCGCCCGAGAAGTTCAGGTCGATATCGGGCGACTTATCGCCATAGAAGCCAAGGAAGGTCTCGAAGGGAATATCGTGGCCGTCCATAATCAGATCCGTTCCGCATTGCGGGCATTTGGCATCGGGAAGGTCAAAGCCCGAGCCGATCGTTCCGTCCGTGAAAAATTCCGTATACTTGCACTTCGGGCAACGGTAATGCGGCGGCAGGGGGTTTACCTCGGAGATGCCCGACATCGTGGCAACGAAGGACGAGCCGACCGATCCGCGCGAGCCCACCTGATAGCCGAGGCTTTCGGAATAGGCAACGAGCTTAACGGCGATCATATAAAGCACCGCAAATCCGTTTTTGATAATGGAATCAAGCTCTCTTGAAAGGCGCTTGGAAACCAGCTCCGGCACGGGATCGCCATACCAATCCTTTGCTCTTTGCCAACAAGAGTTTACCAGATCCTCCTTTGCTCCGGGAAGATCGGGCTCATAACGCCCCTCGGGAATGGGACGGATATTATCGAACATATCGGCGATCTTATTGGGGTTTTCGATGACGACCTCGCGCGCCACCTCCTCGCCAAGATATGCAAATTCCTCAAGCATTTCATTCGTCGTGCGCAGATAGATGCCCGTATCCTTATCGGCATCGGCAAACTTCTGGCCCGCAAGGAGGATCTTTCTGTAAAGCTCGTCCTCCTTATTCATAAAGTGCGCATCGCAGGTGGCGCAGACGGGCTTCGAAAGCTTTTTGCCAAGCTCGACGATCTGGCGGTTGATGTCCTTCAGCGCCTCCTCGTCCTTCACCTTGCCGTCCGCGATCAGGAAGCGGTTATTGCAGAGCGGCTGAATCTCCAGATAATCGTAAAACGAGGCGATCTCCTCGATTTCCGCCGTGCTTCTGCCATCCAAAATCGCGTGGTAAAGCTCACCCGCCTCGCAGGCAGAGCCGATCAGAAGTCCGTCTCGGTATTGCTCGATCACGGATTTCGGCATACGCGGAAAACGCTTGAAATAATCCAGATAGCCGAAGGAGACGAGCTTATAGAGGTTTTTAAGACCTTCCTTATTCTTGGCGAAAATGATGATATGGTGCGTCGGGAGCTTTTTCGGATCGGTGCGCTCGCTCATCGCCTCCATCATTCTTTGGAAGTTATCAATTCCCTCCTCCGCAAGGCGCTTTTGCATCACGAAGAAGATGTGCGCAAGGATTCTCGCATCGTCCGAGGCACGGTGGTGATGGAAGTCCTCCAAGCTATAATACTTTGCTATGGTATCGAGCTTATGGTTTTTCAGCTCGGGGTTGACATACTTCGAAAGACCAACCGTATCAAGGAAGGTATTCGTGAAGGGGATCTCACAGCGCTCCGCGGCCACGCGGATAAAGCCGATATCGAAATTTGCGTTATGTGCGATCAGAAGGCTGTCTCCTGCGAAAGCAAGGAACTGCTCAATGGCCTCTCGCTCCTTCGGCGCACCCTTCACCATTTCATCCGTGATCGAGGTCAGGCGCGTGATCTCCTCGGGAATCGGACATTCGGGATCAACGAAAATATCCATTTCGTCCACGACCTCGCCCGCGCGGATGCGCACGGCACCGATCTCAATGATGCGGCAGGTGCGGTTGGAAAGTCCCGTGGTCTCGATATCGAAAACCACCATCTCCTCGTCAAACTCGGGATAGCGCTCACCGAAGACGCATCTTGCGGTATCGTTGACGAAATAGCCCTCGATGCCGTAAAGCACCTTGAAATTCTCGGGCTTTGCCTTTTCCACGGCGATCAGCATTTCGGGGAAGGCCTGCACGTTTCCGTGATCCGTGACGGCGACGGCCTTATGCCCCCAGCGAATGGCGGTATTGACGATCTCCGCAGGCGTCATAATCGCATCCATCTGCGACATATTGGAATGCAGATGCAGCTCCACGCGCTTTTCGGGCGCATCGTCGGTTCGAAGGACGGTTTTGACCTTCATAATGGCCTTGGGGCTGACGATCAGCTCCCCATCGAATTTATCCACCATCACGCGCCCCATCACCGCAACGGGAATCGGGCCGCCCTTCAGTCCCTTCTCCATTCCCTTGGCGAATTTGGCCTCCTCGACGGTGAAGCTCTTCTTTATGTAAATGCCGCCGGCGCCGTCCGAAATACCGATGGAGACATTGGCGCGGTCTCCGTTTCGGCTTTCCTTCACCGTTACCTCAAAGGCAAGGCCAAGGAAGATCGTTGCGCCGCTTTTTGCCCCCTCTGCCTCTGCAATGGGGGTTGGCTCCGAGATCTCGAAGGGGTCGCCGAAGAGCGCCTCTGCGCCCTCGCATTCAAAGGTGGTCGTTCCCATACGGAAGCGCGTTTCACCCAGCGTTTCCGCAACGCCGATGGCGGCGGAAATGCCGGCCTTTTTATCAAAATCATAGTGCGGATCGGCCGCGCGCGCGGCGGCCTCTCTATCCCTCTCCATCTGCTCACGCTGGGCACGCGCCTGCACGATATTCTGCCGCTCGACCTCCTCAAGGATTCTTTGGCGGCTCTGCTCACGGGCGATCTCGGCCGCCTGTGCGGCGCTCTCGGAGGAGGAGATCACGAAGCGGCGGCGAACGCCGTATCGGCTCTCAAGAATGCGGGAAAGGATGCTCTCCGTATCCGCCTTCTTCACAAAATTGACGCCGTTCTCAAAAAACGGAATGCCGATCTCCACGGTTTCGCCGTTATCGTCATAGGTTGCGTTATGGAAAAAGCCGTGCGTGACCGCGCCGCTCATTGCGGCCTCGGTTGCGATCTCGGCCATACGGGAAAGATCAAAAAGGCAGGGCGGGAAATGCGGAAAAATGCGGAAGGAGGCCGCACCGTATAAAGCACAGCATTCATCCGCAACCTCGTATATCATCTCCGCATCGATCCATTGATCTAAGGCGATCTCCACCTCGATGCGGCCGTTTTCCTTATCGTAGCGCAGGGTTGTTACCCTCGCATCTCTCAGCGCCGCCTGCTTTTCGGGGGCGGGGCTATACCTTGAGAATACCTCAAAAAAGCCTTTTTCCATTCCTTTTATCCTTTATGCGCCCTGCGGGCGCTTTTTTACATATTCCGTATTTCTTCGATCAGTACCTCGATCACGGCATCCTCGGGGATTTTTCTGAGGATCTCGCCCTTCTTGAAGAGCAGAGCCTCGCCCCTTCCGCCCGCAATGCCGATATCCGCCTCTCTCGCCTCGCCCGGGCCGTTGACCACGCACCCCATCAAGGCGACCTTGATATTTTTGGAGAGCAGGCCCTCCTCGCGGGCACGCGCCTCAAAGGCGCGGCAGAGGGCGATCAGATCGATTTTGGTTCTGCCGCAGGTCGGGCAGGAAACGATATCCATTCCCGGGGCATCCGAGAGGCCGAGCGAGGAAAGAATGGTTCTTGCCGCCTCGATCTCCTCCACGGGATCCTCCGTGAGAGAGACGCGCACCGTGTCTCCGATACCGAGTGCAAGAAGCGCACCGATACCGACGGCGCTCTTCACAAGTGCGCGACTTCCGCCGCCCGCCTCGGTCACGCCGAGGTGCAGAGGATAATCGGTTTTCTCTGCGAGGATACGGTTGGCGGCGATCATCGTTTTCACATCGGAGGCCTTCACCGAGATCGCAATATTGCGATAATCCAGCTCCTCAAGAAACGCGGCGTGATAGAGGGCGCTTTCTGCCAAGGCCTCAGCCGTGGGAGCGCCGTATTTTTCATAGATATGCTTTTCAAGCGACCCCGAATTGACACCGATGCGGATGGGAATATCCCGCTCGCGGCAGGCATCCACCACGGCGCGCACGCGCGCCTTATCTCCGATATTGCCGGGGTTGATGCGGATCTTGTCCGCTCCCGCCTCGATGGCCGCAAGGGCCAGACGGTAGTCAAAATGAATATCCGCAACGAGGGGCATCGAGATGCCCTCCGCCTTCAGAGCGCGAAGCGCTTGCGCCGCAGGGACATCCGGCACGGTCAACCGCAGGATGCGGCATCCCGCCTCCTCTAAGGCACGCGCCTGCGCGAGGGTTGCCAAAAGATCGTGCGGATCGGTATTCGCCATCGACTGGATGGGAATGGGATTTTTTCCTCCGATCGGAATATGGCCGACGCGGATCACAAGCGATTCTCTGCGCTCTGCCGAATTTTCCATAGCGGCTCCTTTCCTTTTGCTTCCTTAGCCGAGAAGCTGAAAAATATCCTTAAACAAAATGATCACCGAAAGACCGAGCAAAAGCATAAGTCCGATGCCGTGGATCATTCCCTCCACGCGGGCAGGGAGCTTTTTACGCGTAATCATCTCGATGAGAATGCAAAGCAGACGGCCTCCGTCCAAAGCAGGGAGCGGTAGAAGATTCATCACGCCGAGATTGATGCTGATCAGCGCCGTGATATAAAGAAGCGAGGAAAGCCCCGCCTTGGCCGCATCCCCAATCGCAGAGGAGATCCCCACAGGGCCTGAAACCGCCGCGAGGGTATACCGCCCCGTGATCAGATCGAAAATGGATTCCCAGCACATACGGACGATAAGCACGGATTTGCGAAGGCCGTGCGTGATCACCGAGCCGAAATCCTGCTTGATTCCCACAACGCGGAAATCCATCTGTCCGAAGACCTGCTCCTGCTCCACGGCGGTAGGAAATACCACATCATAGAGGGAAATCTGCTTCGTCTCCCCCTCCACCGTGCGCTCCACCAAAAGATCGATCGGCTTATCGCCGTTTCGCATAATTTCATAGCTAAGCTCGTCGAGAATCGTGACGCGCTTGCCGTTTACCTCAAGGATCCTATCCCCCTCAAGGAGGCCGTATTCCTTCGAGGAATGCGAAAGCTGCTCGCTTTCAACAAAATCGTAGACCACCGTGCTGCCCAGCGGCGTTTTTCCCTCTCCCGCAGAAAGCGAGCAAAGGATCAGCATTGCAAGAACGCCTGCGAGAATATTGATCACAGCGCCTGCGGCGGTGATCACAAAGCGCTGATACGCAGGCTTTTTATCAAAGGAATTGGGGTCATTGCTCTCCCCATCCTCACCCGCCATAGAAACGAAGCCGCCCAAGGGGAGCGCCGCAACCGTATAGCGGATGCCCGTTTTCTTCGAATCATACCAAATGAGCTTCGGTCCCATACCGATGGAAAACTCGTGAATGGTGACACGGAAGATACGAGCAAAAATATAATGACCAAACTCGTGAATCAGGATCAATAGTCCGAACACCAGAACGGCGATCAGAATCGTTGTGAAGGTTCCCAAGTGTTTTTCTCCTAACTAATGTTTACAAAAAGCGACAAAATTCCCAAGGGATCGGTTTTGCTTCTCTTTTTCGCACGGCATTTATCCTGCGACCAGAGATTTCGCCTTTTCTCTTGCGGCAAGATCGCATTCCTCCAGCGCAGAGAGCGTTTTTGCCGATACGGCGCTCTCCAGAGAGAGGAAGGTCTTCTCCACAACCTCGGCTATGCGGAAGAAGGGGAGCTTTCCCGCAAGGAAGGCCGCAACGGCCACCTCGTCTGCCGCATTGAGGACGGCGCCCATACCGCCCCCCATCGAAACCGCCTTGCGCGCAAGGGGCAGGAGCGAAAAGGTTTCTTCATCCGGCGCAAAAAAGCTGAGGCTTCCGACCTTGAAAAGATCCAGCGGCTCGCAGACCGCAATTTCTCTATCGGGATAATCCACCGCGTATTGCACGCAGGCGCGCATATCCGGCACGCTCATTTCCGCAATCACGGTGTTATCAATATATTCCACAGCGGAATGAATTATACTTTCTCTGTGCACGACGACCTGCACCGCCTCGGGCGAAACGCCAAACAGATGCACGGCCTCGATCAGCTCGAAGCCCTTATTCATCAGCGTTGCGCTATCCACGGTGATCTTCGCGCCCATTTTCCAAGTGGGGTGCGCGAGGGTCTTCGCAAGCGTTACCTCACGGAGCATTTCGCGGCTATATCCGAAAAAGGGGCCACCCGAAGCGGTGAGAAGCAGGCGCTTGACCTCTTCTCTTCTCCCCGCCTTCAGGCATTGGAAGATGGCGCAATGCTCGCTATCAACGGGCAAAAGCTCCGCGCCCCGCTCCCGCGCGCGCTCCGTAACGAGAGAGCCGCCGATCACAAGGCTTTCCTTATTGGCAAGTGCCAGCCGCTTTCCGCGATCCAGCACGGCAAGCGAGGGGGCAAGACCGCTCTGGCCGAGAATGGCGTTTACCGCCGTATCAAACTCAGACTCGGCAATACCCTCTAAAATTCCTTCCGCACCCGAAAGAACGCGGATCTTTGTATCCGCAAGGCGGACGGCAAGATCCCTTGCGGCGGTCTCGTCTGCCATCGCAATACGGGAAGGACAAAAGCGGCGGGCAAGCTGCTCGGCTCGGCCGGCATTCTTCCCCGCACTCATATAGTCAACGCGGTATCCGCGCGCCTCGGCAACCGAGAGAGCCTGCTCTCCGACGGAGCCTGTGGCGCCCAGAACCGCCACGGTTTTCTTCATAAAGAAAATCCTTTCGTTTTTTAATGAAACGCAGGCAAAATCATCGTGATGATCAGCGTTGCAACGCTCACGGCAATGATCGAATCAAAGCGATCCATCACGCCGCCATGCCCGGGGAAAAGCTTGCTGTAATCCTTGATCCCCGCTTCTCTTTTGATAAGAGAGGCAAAGAGATCTCCGATCTGCGAAACCACGGGAAGCGCGAGGCCGAGCGCCGCCAGCGCAATATAATTCGTCTGCGCGCTCGTGAAGCGATCGATCAAAAATCCGTAGAGCATAATAATGGCAAAGGTACAGATCACGCCGCCGATCGCGCCCTCCACGGTTTTCTTCGGGCTGACCTCCACGATAAGCTTATGCTTTCCGATGAAGGTGCCGACGAAATAGGCGAAGATATCGCATCCCCACGCCGTGAAAAATGCAAGCAAAAACTGATATTCTCCAAAGGGGAGATAGCGAATGATGCTGAGCGCGGAAAAGCCGACGAGGATATATGTAACCGTCGTGAAGGTGGAAAAAACCTCCACGAGAAGCATTCTTCCCTTATGCGCAACGCAGATGGAAAACAGGTACATCATATAGATGAAGATGCAAAGCACCATCAGAACGAAGCCGCCCTGCGGTTTTTCGGAGCGCAGGGAAAAATACGGGATCATCGGGAATGCCAGCGCAAGCAAAAAGGAAGGGATCGCGATCTCAGGGCGCCTTTCCTTTTTAAAAACCTTCAGCATCTCGAAGGTTGCCATCAGGCAAAGTGCCGACAAAAATATCGGATAAACGATATACTGCGAAAACAGCAGAACGGGAATCATTACCGCAGCCATACAGAGTCCCGTCAGAATTCGAACCTTCATTGCCTTCTTCTTTCTCAAATCATCAATTTCGGATTTTCGCCTTACGAAGGATAGATTTTATTTGTCTTCCTTATTCAGACCGCCAAAGCGGCGCTTTCTCGAAAGAAAGCCCTCCACGGCCTCGATCACCGCGTCGCGGTCAAAATCAGGCCAAAGCGTTTTCGTGAAATAAAACTCGGAATAGGCACATTGCCACAAAAGAAAATTGGAAATGCGCATATCGCCGCCCGTGCGGATCAGAAGATCTGGATCGGGGGAATCCGCCGTATAAAGGTAGCGGGAAATCGTTTTTTCATCCAGCGCCGTCACGCCCTCGGCAATCGCGCGGTTGGCCGCGCGCACGATCTCGTCTCTGCCGCCGTAGTTCAGAGCCACATAGCAGATATATTCGCGGTTTGCTCCGAGCGCCTCAATTTCCTCGCATTTCTTTCTCAGCTTTTCGGGAAGAATCGAGATATCCCCCGCAAAACGAACGCAGAAATGCCCGTCGTTGATAATCTTATCGTGCACGACCTCGGTGAGGTATTTATAGACGAGCTCCATAATCCCGTCCACCTCCTCCTTAGGGCGCTTCCAGTTTTCCGTGGAAAACGCATAAAGGGTGACGTGATGGATCCCAAGCTCGCGCAGCGTCGTCAAAACCTCCTCGACGCGCGCCGCGCCTGCGGCGTGTCCCGCAAGACGGGGAAGGCCGCGGCGCTTCGCCCAACGGCCGTTTCCGTCCATAATGATACCGACGGAATCCAGTCTCCCCTCGGTATTCGGCAGAGTTTTTTTCCTAAAAAGCATAGCCTCTCCTTTTTGGAGCTTTATCAGATCTCCATAACCTCTTTGGTCTTGGCCGCCGTCACAGCGTCCACATCCTTCACGAACTTATCCGTGAGATCCTGCACGCTCTTATCGCCTGCCTTTGCCTCATCCTCGGTCAGCTCGCTATTCTTCTTCATTGCCTTGATCTTATCGTTGGCATCTCTGCGGATATTGCGCAGGGCAACCTTGGCATCCTCGCCCATCTTGGCAACCTGCTTGGAAAGCTCCTTGCGGCGCTCCTCGGTCGTGGGCGGGAAGGTCAGGCGGATGCAACCGCCGTCATTCTGGGGGTTGATGCCGATATCGGAGGTGAGGATCGCCTTCTCAATGCCCTTCATCGCAGTCTTATCCCAAGCGGTGATGGTGATGGTTCTCGCATCGGTCACCTTCACCTCTGCGATGGAGGAGATCGCGGTGGGCGAGCCGTAATAATCCACGGTTACCTTCTTGAGGACATCGGGATTTGCACGACCTGCACGGATCGTGGAAAGATTCTCGGAATAAGAGGCAATGCTCTTCTTCATTTTCTCTTCATAGGGCTTAACGTCAAATTTCATTTTGGATTCTCCTTTTATGTATCTGTTTTTGTTTTACTCGGGAATTACGACCGTGCCGGGCTTTTCACCCTTCACGGCGGCATAAATATCCTCGGGCTTCTCAAGTCCGAAGATCTGCACGGGCAGGCGAACGGAGCGGCAGAAGGCGGCGGCGGTTGCATCGATGGCGCCAAGTCCCTTCTCCAGCATATAAGAGCAGGAAACCTCCGTGAGCTTCTGCGCCGTCGGATCCTTTCTGGGATCGGCGGTATAGATATAATCCACATTCTTCGCCATCAGCATTGCATCGGCCTCGATCTCTGCGGCACGAACGGCGCCGGCCGTATCGGTGGAAACGAAGGGCATTCCAAGTCCCGCACCGAAGATAACGATCTTACCCGCACTAAGATAGCGCTTGGCGATCTCCGCATCATAAGTCTCGGCAAAGGGCACCATAGGAATCGCCGTCATCACCACAGCCTCATAGCCTGCGCGGATGATTGCATCCTTAAGGCAAAAAGAATTGATGACGGTGGCAAGCATACCCATACGGTCCGCCGTGGTGCGATCCATATCCTCGCCCTGACGGCCGCGCCAGATGTTGCCCGCGCCAACGACGACGGCAACCTGCACGCCAAGCTTCACGGATGCGCCGAGCGCTTCTGCGACGCCGTTTACGAAGGGATGGCTATAAAGCTCCTTGCCGCACCCTGCGGCATCCTGCTTCGGCTGCAATGCTTCACCGGAAATTTTAATCAAAACGCGTTTCATAAGCATTTCTCCCCAAAATATTTTATCCCCTATATTTTACTACAAAGTACTAATTTTGTAAACACCTTTCTTGAAATTTTAACAAATATTTTTTCGCTTGCCAAAAAAAGAGAAAGAAGCACGGCCCCGCCACGCTTCTTTCTCGCAAATATTCAAAACTTTTTCTTTCACAAAATCCACCAAAAGCTTTTGATCCAAAAATCAAAAAATCCGTTTTTTCTATTTAAAATGCAAATATAACTTTACTTATTTTTCGTTTTTCGATCCGGTTTTATAAAGAAAAATCCCGCCAAGGAAGAGCAAATTCTTGCTCCCCTTGCGGGATTTTCCAGCCGTTGGGCTTCAAAAAACGAAATTACTTGCCTGCCTGCATTTCTGCAACAGCCTCAAGAATAGCGTCTGCCATATAGATCAGCTGCTCTTCATCAAGGCCGTAGAGAGGAAGGTGCGTGAAGCGCTTATAGAATACCTCCTCGCAAACAGGGCAGGTCTTTGCAACCTCATCGGGATCGATGCCAAGAATCGTGTGAACCACGTTGAAGCGATAGAGAGGACCGAAGTGAGGAATGTTGGTAACACCCTTCTCTTCGAGCTTCTTCTTCAGCTGCTGGATATCGCCGCCTGCCTTCGCAGGGTCGATCTGAAGCAGGTACATATGATAGGTGGGCTTCACGATCTCATCATCAAGCTTGCAGGGAATGATTGCATCGCAAGCAGCGAGTCTCTTATTGAGGTACTCAGCAGCGGCGCGACGCTCAGCAATGATCTTCTCGTTTCTTGCGATCTGACGAGCAAGACCAAGGCCCTGGATCTCGGTGGTGGAGGAGTTATTGGAAGCAACGAAGGGACCGTACTTGCCCTTAATGGGAGTGATGTTATAGAGCCAATCCTTGATGGGGCAGGAGAAGTCGAGACCAAGGAAGCGCGCACGCTTCAGCTCGCCATCGTAGCCGGGAATGGTGGTGGTTACGATACCGCCCTCGCCGAAGGAGGTGATATTCTTAACCTCGTGGAAGGAGAAGGAAGCAAAATCACCGATCGTACCGATCATCTTGCCCTTATACATTGCACCGAATGCGTGAGCCGCGTCCTCAAGAACGACGATATCGTGCTTCTTTGCAAGCTCCATAATGGGATCCATATCTACGGGATAACCTGCAAGGTGAACGGGAACGATCATCTTCGTCTTGGGAGTGATCTTCTTCGCTACGTCTGCGGGATCCATATTCAAAGTGTGGGGATCCACGTCTGCAAACACGAGCTTGCAGCCGATGGAAAGGGGATATGCCATCGTTGCAACGAAGGTGATGGCGGGAACGATAACCTCGTCACCCTCCTTGAGGTTTGCATACTTATATGCAATCTCGAAGCCTGCGGTTGCGTTGGTAACGAAGGTGGAGCTATCCGTCTTCAGATATTCGTTGGAAGCAGCCTCGGCAGCCTCAACGTTCTTAGCAAGAGAGAGCTTGCCGGGAGGGGTTGCAACAGCATCAAGCTTCTGCACCTGCTTCCAAACAGCTTCGATGGCATCCTCGTATTCCTTGCCCTCGCCCTGCATCAGGAAGCGAATTACCTCCATAAGGTCCTCGGCGTTGTAGTTCTCGCCTACTGCAGCCCACGGCACCTTGGTTGCGCCGGTGTTATACCGGAAGTCAGTGGTCTTACCCATTTTTCATTCTCCTTAGTAGAAAATTTTGTATTTTACATAGCAAACAGCTTAAAATGTAAACAATTGTTAAAATTCAAGCTCGTATACCTGCGGGAACTTTTCCCATTTGATTTCGCGCACCTCGATATCCTTGATGCGCAGCTTCGTGCAATACGGAGAGAAGCCAACGTGCCCGCCGACCAGCGGATTCGGATCATAAAGCTCGCTGATAAGCTCGCCGTCCACCACCATAAAGCAATGGCCGCCAATCGCACCTGCGATCATATGGATCTCCTTGCCGGGCTCGTAGTGATACAGCGCCGTCGTCGCATTCAAGCCGGGCTGAGGATTGCGCTCGATGCCGCTCTTATGCTCATACCAGCCGTTCAGCCCGCAGACATAGGAATCGCCGAGATACTCATTTTCCTCATCCACTCTGGCGCAGAAGAGCGCATTGAGATCTCTCGTTGCGGGAAGGACGGAGGCCATCGTGAAGCTGATCATTACGTCCTTTTCATAGAATTCGTGCGTGAGAAGAATACCGCCGAAGTTGCCGGTTTCCTCACCGATCAGCCAACCGTTTTCCACCGACCATTTTCCGCGCAGACGGCGAAAAACTTTTTCGAAGTTTTCATCGGGCTGATACGACAAAAGCAGGGGGGAATTTTCAAGATCGATTTTTTTGCCGAGAAGGCGGATCTCTTTCATCGTGGCATACCTCTACCTATATTTCTACAATCATAATTATACACAATAAAACAGCGCTTGTCAATAGCCGTTTTCTATTTTCTTCGCCATTTTCTTCGGGTGCGTGCGTGCATTTTGCCTTTTGCATACGAGGGGCGTCACCCCCATAATCCGCTTGAAGCTTTTGGAGAAATAATTCGGCGTATCAAAGCCGAGCTGCTCCGCGATTTCGCGCACGGAAAGCGCCGTGGTGCACAGAAGCTCTGCGGCGCGGCGGATCCTTCTTTCATTATAATAGGCGATTATGCTCTTCCCCGTGGCGCGCTTGAATTCGCGGAAGATATAGGCACGGCTGTAATTCGTTTGCCTTGCGATATCCTCCACGCGCAGAGCACCCGAGAGGTTTTCGTCCATCATACGGAGAATATGCGAAACAAGGCGGCTTTGCAGCTCGCTTTTTTCGAGAAAGACGGGGTTTCCCTGCTCGGTTTCGGTGAGTGAGCGCATCAGGCTGATCAGAAAAAGCTCGAGATAGTTTTTGATCAGCTGTTCTCCGCCGAGCGTTGGCGCAGAGAGAAGCTCCATTCGCTGGCGATCGGGATCGCTCTCCGCCATATCGAAGGTTCTCTCTCCCTCCTCAAAAACGGAGAGAAGCAGGCGGCGGCATCTTTCGTCCGGGCGTAGCTTTTTTTCTTCAAAGAAGCGCATTGCCTCCGATTTGCATTCGAAGGAGACGACCAGCACCTCGGGATCCTTTCGGCCGTTGGCCGCGAGGGTATGGTGCTCGTTGGGCTTATGAAAGAGGGCCTCCCCCTCCTCCAAGAGGATTTCCCTGCCGTCTGCCGTGCAGGCAAGGCTCTCCTTCGCGGCATAAACGATCTCCCAGAAATTATGGGATTCGCCGCGCGAGGAGAAGCTTTTATCGAAGGAAAAGCGATGCAAGGTGACGATCTTATTCACCAAAAGAAGGTTTTCGATCTTGTGATAAAAATATTTTTTCATATATGGAGAGTATAACATAAGAGAGCCAAAAAGTCAAGTAGACTTTTTTACTCTTTTTCGTGGACAATCAGGCATTGTTTTTTTTTCGTGCGAATGTTATAATTAAATTGTCATATTATATTTTTTCTTTATCGAAAAATATTTACGGAGGAATCAATTATGAGAATTTTGGCTATCGGCGCGCATCCCGACGATATCGAGATCGCTTGCTCCGGCACGCTCGCAAAATGCGCCGCTCGCGGCGACAAGGTCTTCGTTTGCCACGTTTCCAACGGTGATCTCGGACACGTGATCATCCCCCCCGAGGAGCTCGGAGAGATCCGCAAGGGCGAGGCCAAGGCGGCAGGCGCGCTTGCAGGCATCGAGGTGCTCTGGGGCGGTTGCAACGACCTTCGCATTTATGCGGACGACAAGGCAACCAGAGATAAGCTCGTGGACGTGATCCGCTATGCACAGCCTGACCTGATCATCACCCACAATCCCGATGACTATATGCCCGACCACACGGCGGTTTCCAAGCTCGTTTTCGATGCAAGCTTTTCCGCCTCTGTGCCCCGCTATAAGACCGAGAAGGATCTGCCCGCCTCCAAGCTGACTCCCATTTATTATATGGATACGCTGGCAGGCGTGAACTTCCAGCCCGAGCTTTACGTGGATGTTTCCGACTTTATCGACAAGAAGATTGATATGCTGGAATGCCATAAGAGCCAGCTCGAATGGATGAGAGAGCACGATCATATCGATTTTGCGGATATGGTGCGCACCTGCTCCCGCTACCGCGGCTATCAGTGCGGCGCGGACTATGCAGAGGGCTTCACCGTTTGCAAGGCTTATCTGAAGGGCACGACCGAGCGTCTTCTTCCCTGATTTCTTAAGCGTTTATTTCAAATTTAATATATAAATTACATAAGTGAGGTACTGACCATGAAAATGAAATGGTGCGTTATCGGTGCGGCAGGCATTGCCGACAGAAGAACCATTCCCGCCCTCGTGGCCGACGAGGAAAACCAGCTTTGCGCCGTAATGGACAAGGTTGAGGCTGCGGCAAAGGCCGTTGGCGAGAAGTACGGTGTTCCCTATTACACCGATGCAGAGCAGATGCTGAAGGAGGTTGCTTGCGACGCAGTTTACATCGCAACTCCCGTATTCTGCCACCACGAGCAGGCAATGCTCGCTCTCAAGTACGACAGAAACGTTCTGATTGAGAAGCCCATTGCAAGAACCGAGGCAGAGAGCGCAGAGATCCTTGACGCCTTCAAGAAGGCAGGCAAGCAGCTCAGCGTTGGCTATATGATGAAATATCACAGCCTCCACCAGAAGGCACGCAGCTTTATCAAGAAGGATAAGGTGGGCAAGGTTAACAACGTTCGTATGCAGTTCTCCTGCTGGTATCCCGATATTCCCGGTGCTTGGCGCCAGGTGAAGGCTCTCGGCGGCGGCGGTGCGCTGATGGATCTCGGCGTTCATTGCCTTGAGCTTGCTGAATACATCCTTGACGAGGAGATCGTTGATGTTAAGTCCTTTATGAACACCCAGACCTTCAGCTACGAGGTTGAGGACAGCGCCGTTATTATCTTCAAGACCAAGAGCGGCACGCTCGGCCATATCGATGTGAACTTCAACATTCCCGACGATGTATCCGTTGCAAAGCTTGAGATCTACGGCACGAAGGGCTATATGATCTGCAACAACACCCTTGCACAGGACGACGTTGGAACGATGGCATATCTCTATGCACCGCAGGGCGACTACGACGCTATGCAGGAGCACGCCATCATTAAGCCCAAGAAGTTCCGCGCCTCCGGCAAGAATATCTACACCAAGCAGCTCGCAGACTTCTGCAAGCACGTGAAGGCAGGAAAGCCCAACTACAAGTATGCAAAGAGAGCCGTTCACATTCAGGCACTTTGCGACAAGATGTACGCTGAGCAGTAATCCCAAAAAATCATTTAAAAAATTTTGATATAAAGGAGACTTTATTATGGATTTCAATTCTACCGTTAAAGGCAGCCTTCTCGAGGGCTTCTATCCCGAAGGATGGGACTTTGAAAAGATCGATGCTTGCTGCTCTCACGATCCCTCCGAGGTGCTTGACAGACAGGATTTCTGGAACAAGGATTTCTCTCCCGTGAAGTGCGAGAGCCTTGACGAATTCAACGTTAAGATGGGCCACGAGATCGCAAACGAGATCAAGAAGGCAAACGAGAGAGGCCAGAAGCTGGCCTTCATCCTCCCCGTTGGTCCTATGGGTATGTATAAGTGGGCCGTTTACTTCCTTAAAGAGTGGAACGTTTCCTGCAAGAACGTATGGTGCTTCAATATGGACGAGTGGGCTGATGCAGAGGGCAACACCATCACCGGCGAGGCTTCCTTCCAGAGCGCTATGGAGAATGCATTCTACAATCCCCTTGGCGAGCTGACCGTTCCGAAGGATCACAGAAACTTCGCAACCAAGGCAAACCTTCCCACCTATCCCGAGAAGATCGCCGCTCTCAAGAAGGAGGGCGCAAAGCTCGTTCTTGTTTACGGTATCGGCCGTATGTGCCACATCGCATTCTGGGAGCCCCAGTTCGGCTCTGAGTTCACCTCTGACGAGGAGTGGCTCAAGCAGCCTTACAGAATCGCCGCTAAGCTTCATCCCCTGACGATCGAGCAGAACGCTCTTACCTCCTTCAGAAGCCGCACCAGTATGGTTCCTTGCCGTGCCAACACGATGGGCCCCGGCCTTATGTTCCAGGCTGACTACGCAATCGGCGGTGCTGACGGCTGCTTCAACCGCGGTATGCAGTGGCAGGGTATGAGCTTCTGGATGACGCTTCGCTACAAGCCCACCAGATTCATCACCTCCTCCTTCATCCCCACCATCCCCGGTAAGCTCTTCTTCCTTGAGGAGCTGGCAGGACCTCTCTGCCCTGACGTGAACTGATATGGCAGGAATCGCAGTTGCAGGAAGCATCCTGGTTGATAAAATCAATGAGATCGCCGCTTACCCCTCGGTTGGCGAGCTGACCCAGATCCGCGGCCTCAAGCGCGCGGTTGGCGGTTGCGTTCCGAATGTGGCAATCGATCTCAAGACGCTCTCCCCCGAGACGGAAATCTATGCCATCGGCAAGGTTGGACAGGACGACGAAAAGGTCTTCCTTCTCGACGAGCTTCACGCGCGCTCGATCGATACCGCAGGTATCCGCGTCAGCCGCGAGGATCGCACGAGCTTTACCGAGGTTATGAGCATCGTTGGCGGACAGAGAACCTTCTTTACCTATCCCGGTGCAAGCGCCGACTTCGGCCTTGCGGATATCAGCTTCGAGAATTTCAAGGCTGACCTTCTCCACCTCGGCTATTTCCTCCTTCTCGACAAGGTGGATGGCGGCGACGGCGAGAAGATCCTTGAAAAGGCAAAGAGCCTTGGCATCAAGACCTCGATCGACCTCGTGAGCGAAAACTCCGATCGCTATAAGCTCGTTATCCCCTGCCTGAAATACACCGACAACGTGATCATCAACGAATCCGAGGCCGGTAAGATCGCAGGCATCGAGCCCGAAAAGGAGAACCTCAAGGCCATCGCAGAGAAAATTATGAGCTACGGCATCGGCGAGCGCGTGATCATTCATATGCCCGCGCTTTCGGTTTGCCTCTCCAAGGACGGCACTTATACCACCCTTCCCTCCTACGAGCTGCCGGCAGGCTTCATCAAGGGAACGACGGGTGCAGGCGACGCCTTCTGCGCAGGTGCACTGCTCGGCATTTACCTTGGCAAGAGCGACGAGGAGATCCTCGCCATCGCACCCAAGGCGGCCGTTGGCGCGCTTTCCGCGGCAGATGCCGTGAGCGGTATGAAGAGCCTTGCCGAGCTTGAAGAGCTTTGCAAGCCTATGAAGCTGCAGAGCATCTGATAACATAAAGCATAACGCTCCTTCGGGGAGATGCCCACGCGGCATCTCCCCGATTTTATTTTTTTCTTTTCCTTGAAAAAAGCCATTCTATATGATATAATGATGCTATCATAAAAACGGAGGTTGGGAATATGAGAAATACTTTATCCGTAGATTTTGAAAAAAGCTGCGGCAAAATCAAGCCGATGCACGCAACGAACAACGGCCCGCGCAAGGGCGTTGGCTTTGGCGGACAGGCGACGAATGGCTTTGCGCTTTGGCAAGAGGCAGGCATTCCGTATGTGCGCACGCATGACTCGTCCTTTTATGCAGGCTACGGCGGCGAGCACACCGTGGATGTGCACGCCATATTCCCCAATTTTGATGCCGATGCAAACGATCCCGCGTCCTATGATTTTCCTATCACGGACAACTATATGAAGCGACTGCACGAAAACGGCTCGCGCGTTTTTTACAGACTCGGAACCAAGATCGAGCACGAGGTGAAAAAATACAACACTCTGCCCCCGAAGGATTTTAGGAAATGGGCAGAGATCTGCGAGCATATCATTATGCACTATACCGAGGGCTGGGCAAACGGCTTTGCCTACGATATAGAATACTGGGAGATCTGGAACGAGCCGGATCTTGACCCCGAGGATGCACCGTCCAAGCGCACCTGGGGCGGCACGGCACAGCAGTTTTACGAGTTTTACGAAATTGTTGCCACGCATCTGAAGGCCCGTTTTCCGCACCTGAAGATCGGCGGCCCTGCATCTGCATACAGAGAGCCTTGGCTGGAGGCCTTCTTTCAGCATCTGACAAAGGACGGAAGGCACGTACCGCTCGACTTTCTCTCCTGGCATTGCTACCGCCCCGTGCCCGAGGTGGCCTTCGGACGGAG
>JAZTWU010000099.1:0-27707 GCA_045636085.1 Eubacteriales bacterium | reverse complement strand
TATTCCGCGAGGGCGACCGAGTAATGCAGGTCGTCAACAATTACGACATAGAGTGGGAGAAAAACGGTCTTAGCGGGTTTGGTATCTTCAACGGAGATATCGGCGTGATCGAGCGTATCATTCCTGCGGAGGAGCGGATGCTGATCCGCTTTGACGATCGGCTGGCGGATTATCCCTTCGAAATTTTGGAGCAGCTCGATCTTGCCTATGCCATCACGGTGCATAAAAGTCAGGGAAGTGAATATTCCGTCGTGATCATCCCCGTCTTTTTCTGTGCGCCGATGCTGATGACGAGAAATCTGCTCTATACGGCGATCACGCGCGCAAGAACGATGGTGATTTTGGTCGGATGTGTTTCCGTTGTGGAGCAGATGGTGCGAAACGATCGCCGCGTTCTTCGCTATACGACGCTTGCGGAAAGAATGCGAGAGGAGCCGAGGTCGGATTTTGAATGATCCGATTCCGATCTTGCGCAAATATTAAAAAAGCTCTTGCAATTGTTTATTTTATCGTGTATAATAATAGAAACGACAAAAATTTTAAAGAAGGGAGAACGGTATGTTGACGAAGATCGGCTTGGATCTCGGTTATGCGAGTATCACGCTTTCGGATGCCTCTGCGGGTATTTATCGGGAGCCATCCGTCGCCTTGATGGATAAAAATACCGGCGATCTCCTTTCACTCGGCACGGAGGCAACGGAAAAGGCCTCGGAGGGCGGCGTTCTCGTCCGTCCCTTTAAAAACGGACTTCTGTATTCCAGAGAAATGACCGCCTCGGTCATCAAAAATTCGATCAGCGCCGTGCTCCCCGCCGAAAAGATCCGTGTCACGCTTGGCCTGCCCTCTTCGATCCTTCCGAAGCAAGAGAAGGAGCTTTATGAAATGCTGTCGGAAGGCGGTGCTCTGGAAAGCTTTGGCGTGCGCCGCGCAATGGCGGCCTTGATCGGAGCGGGGTATTCGCCCTCGCTTTCGGTGATCTCCGTGAATGTCGGTGCGAGTGCCACGGAAATTATGGTGCTTCATAAGGGGGAGATCCTCCTTGAAAATACGGCGGCGATCGGCGGCGAGGATTTTGACCGCGCCGTGAAGGATTATATCGCCGATCAGGGAGACGTAACGGTTTCGCTCTCGGTTGCCAAGGCAATCAAGGAGCGTCTCGGTGCCGTCTGGCAGGGCAAGCCCTCCGAGTCGATTGATATAGAGGGAACGCTTTCGCTCACGGGAAACCGCATTTCAATGAATCTGACGACGGAGGATGTCGTCGGCGTTTTTGATCAGCCGCTCTCCCGTCTTTTGTTCGCGATCGCGGATATCGTCAAGAAAATTCCTCTCGAATTCGTTGAGGCGATTTTTGAAAACGGCATTGTTCTTTCGGGCGGTGGCGCTCTCCTTTACGGGCTTGACCGTATGATTGAGCGCATCCTTGAGGTTCCCGTCGTGCTTGCCAACGATCCGATGGATAGCGTTGCCAAGGGACTTTCCCGCGTCAACAATATTCTGCCGCCCCGTATGCGCGGAAGCGGGAAGGATATCACCTCTCAGCTTTCCAAGCTTTACGAGAGCCGTCAGGCACAGAAAAACGGAAAAGAAAATAAAGAGAAATCAGAAACGGAAGGAAATCTTATATGAAAAAGAATCAGTCTATGGTTGTCAGAATCTTCGCGCTGGCTATGGCCGCCGTTCTGGCGCTTGGTATGGTTGCCGCCGCAATTATCTATATCATCTGATATAGCAAAGCGAGCGCTCTGCAGATCGAAAAAGAAAGAATCGCCCGAGGGATAAGCTGAGCTTTGCCTATGGGCGAATTTTCTTGTACTTTTTTCTGCATCCGAAACAAACGATTCTTTATAGAAAACGGAGGCTGTATGCTTCATTTTGTCAATGATTACAGCGAGGGGGCCTGCGAGGAAATCCTGCGCCGCCTTCTTGAAACGAATAGAGAGCCCGAGAGCGGATACGGCTTTGATTCCTTTTGCTTATCGGCTAAGGAGAAGATCCGTGCCGCCAGCGCTTGCCCCGATGCCGCCGTGCATTTTCTCGTCGGCGGAACGCAGACGAATAAGATCGTGATTGATTCGCTCCTTGCGCCGTATGAGGGCGTGATCTGCGCCGTAAGCGGTCATATCGCTGTGCACGAGGCGGGAGCGATCGAGCATTCGGGACATAAGGTTCTGCCTCTGCCGCACAAGGACGGAAAGCTTTCGGCCGCCGCAGTGAAGGCCTATATCAAGGCCTTTTACGAGGATCCGACCTATGCGCATATGGTCTTCCCCGGAATGGTCTATATCTCGCATCCGACGGAGTACGGAACGCTCTATAATAAAGAGGAGCTTTCCGCGCTGGCCGCCGTCTGCCGCGAATATAAAATCCCCCTGTATCTTGACGGTGCGCGCCTCGGCTACGCGCTGGCCGCGCCCGAATCCGATCTTTCGCTTCCCGATATCGCCGCCCTCACCGATGCCTTTTATATCGGCGGAACGAAGGTGGGTGCGCTGATGGGAGAGGCCGTCGTTTTCCCGAACGGCGAGCCGAAGCATTTTTTCACCCGCATCAAGCAAAACGGCGCCCTTCTTGCCAAGGGGCGCGTGCTCGGAATCCAGTTTGATACGCTTTTTACGGACGGACTTTATTACCGTCTCGGAGAAAACGGCATTCGGACGGCACGCCGTCTGCGCGAGATCTTCCGCGCGCACGGATATTCCTTCTTTATCGATTCGCCCACAAATCAAACCTTCGTGATCATAGAAAATGAAAGGCTCAAAAGCCTCTCGGAGCAGGTGAAATACGATTTTTGGGAAAAGTACGACGAGAGTCGCTCCGTCGTCCGCTTTGCAACAAGCTTTGCCACGCGGATGGAGGATGTGGAGGCGCTGGACGCGCTTCTTTAAGGCAATCCGTCGAAGCAACGATATTTTTGGTCAAAAAGAGACTTGCGATCCTTTGGCCGTCGCAGTATAATTTTTTTGAGACAGCGTCTACACATTGAAATCAGGAGAATAAAAAATGAAAAGATTTATCACAGAGCACCGTAAGCGCCGCATCCTCTCCCTGGATGGGCTTTGGCAATTCGTTTGCGATCCCGAGGAGCAGGGAATTGCTCTCGGCTATGAAAAGGGACTTCCCGCAAGCGCGGAGCGCCGCTTCGTCCCCTCCGTTTTCGCCGCAACCCCCGATCTGCTTGGCTATGAGGGCGTTTGCTGGTATGGGCGCACCGTCTATATCGAGAAGGGAACCGTCCGTCTGCATTTCGGCGCGGTGATGACCGATTGCGCCGTTTATCTTGACGGAGCGCTGATCGGCAAGCACTACGGCGGATTTTGCGAGTTTGAATTCATTCTCCCGATCGAAAGCGCGGGGGAGCATACGCTTGTTGTGTCCGTGGATAACCGCTTCGATGCATATTCCATTCCGCAGGCGGTTGTGGACTGGTATCATCACGGTGGCATCACGCGCTCCGTCACCCTTGAATACCTCGAGGGCGTCTGCGTAATGAAAAACCATATGCATTACGAGCTTTCCGAGGATCTTTCGGAGGCTAAGGTGTGCTTTGAGATCGAGCTTTTCAATGCCTCATCCGAAAAGCGCACGGAGAGTGCCGCTATTTTTCTTGGCGGTGAAGAGCTTCTTTCGCTCCCCGTTTGCCTTGAGGCAGGCGAGCGCCATACTTATACCACCGAGAGCGTAAGGGTGGAGAATATCCGCCTTTGGGATCTTGGCGCTCCCGAGCTTTATGAGCTGAGAACCGAAACGGAGAAGGACGATCTGATCGACCGTGTCGGTTTCCGTAAAATCGAGGCGATCGGATATAAAATGTATCTCAACGGCAAGCCCTTTATGATCAAGGGCGTAAACCGTCACGAGGAGCATCCTGATCTCGGCTTCGCCTTCCCTGAGGCTATGATGGGGCGGGATCTTGAGCTTATGGAGGATATGGGGGTCAATTCCATTCGCGGCTCGCACTATCCGAATGCCCGTCCGTTTCTTGATCTTTGTGACGAGCGCGGAATGTCCTTCTGGTCGGAGATTCCCTTCTGGGGCATCGGATTTGCGCCCGAGACGGTAGCGGATCCCACCGTTGTTAAGCGCGGCGAGGAAATGATGCGGGATATGGTGCATTATTATTATAACCACCCCTCGATCCTCATCTTCGGTATGCATAATGAAATGCCCGTCAGCGCAGAGGCAACGCTTTCGCTCACGAAAAAGCTCTATGCCTTCCTGAAAGAGAAGGGTGGCAACCGCCTGATCACCTATGCAACCTGCTATCCCCTCGAGGATATCTGTCTTGCCTATACGGATCTTTACTGTATCAACGATTACCACGGCTGGTATCGCTATGATCTTGAAGGAACGGCGGATTATGTCAAGGAGCTTCACGCACACATCGAAGCGCAGGGCTTGCCCGCGCGCCCGATGATTATGAGCGAATTCGGTGCCGCCGCCATCTATGGCAAGCGCGATTTTGATACGGAGATCTGGTCGGAGAATTATCAGGCAAAATTGCTCGATTACTGCATTCGCCTCTTCTTCTCGGATGAGAAATTTGCAGGATGCTATATCTGGCACTTTGCAGATGCGCGCACCTCGTTTAAAAATCTTAACCGTGCACGCGGCTTCAATAATAAGGGAATCTTCAGCGAATACCGCAAGCCGAAGCTCGCATACGATGCCGTGAAGAAAGCCTATCACGAGCTTTAAAATGGTATAAAACAAAGAAAGGGAGTATAACGGTGCAGTATATTCAGAAGGATTTTGAAATCGCCGTTTCCGTCACGCGGATTGCGAATATTCATTATTTTGAATTCACCGATCAATATAAAACCCATTCGGACGCGCATAATTTCTGCGAGCTCGTCTATATCGATAAGGGAGCGCTCCTTATAGAGAGCGAGGGCTTTTCGGGAATTCTCACGGATGGGCATATGCTGATCCATCGCGCAGGAGAGATGCATAGCCTCTCTTGCAGCGGCGGTCTTGCGCCCGGCGTGATCATCATTGGCTTTTCCTGCGATTGCCCCCTGCTTTCCACCTTTTCCGAAACGCCCACGGCGCTTTCGCAGAAGGAAAAGCGCTTGCTTTCCGAGATTCTGAAGGATGGAATGTCCGTCTATATGCCGCCGTACGATATGCCGAACACCGTGGATATGAAAAAACGCGAGTTTTATCCCTTCGGTGCCGATCAGCTTCTGAAAAATCATATCGAGGAGCTTCTGATCTCTCTGATCCGTCGAAAGAAGGAGGAGGGCTCCTTCCTCGATGTGAGCGATAGCGGAAACACCGTGGTTTCGCATATCACGCAGTATATCAACGAGCATTTCACCGAGCGTATCACGCTTGATAGCCTCTGCTTCCTCTTTGCAACGAATAAAACGACGCTTTGCCGCGATTTCAAGAGTGAGCACGGAAAAACCGTGCTGGAATACATCAACGCCTTGAAGATCAAGGAGGCCAAGCGTTTGCTCCGAACGCAGAAGTATACGGCCACGGAGGTGGCGGATCTCGTCGGATACAGCTCGCTTCATTATTTTTCTCGCACCTTCAAGTGCATCACGGGAATTTCCCCGAAGCATTATTTTGAAACCGTTATTGCCCGTCTCGAGGCGGAGAAGGACGGTTCGCAAGCTCTATAAAAGCATATAAAAAAACACCGAAGCTCCTTTTTTAGGGAAAAGCAACGGTGTTTTTTCTTTTTTTAGGAGAGAATCAGTCGAGATAGAAGTGATACATCTTGTATTTTCCGTTTGCGCGCGTGCCGAGCACTCGGCGAAGCTTGCCCTCCGTGTGCATACCGTAGAGCACCATATACGAAAGCTCCGCATAGGGCTTGAAAAGCTTATCGGGCTTATAGAAAACACAGTCGGAGTTGATCTCCTTCCAGATGTGGCGCCATTCGGTCTCGTACATTTTTTCGAGATCCCAGAGGTTTTTCGGCGAATCCTTCTGCCCCTTGAGATAAGCCTCGGTCAGATCGTAGGCCTTCTTATAAATATCCGCCGTGATGGCCTCCATGCCCATATTTTTAATGCGATGCCTCGTCACGGTCAGCTCGCCCGCCGTCGCGGCGCAAACCGCGCATTCGGGGGTGCGCACCACGGTGTCGAAGCGAAGATCCTCGGGGAAGGCAAATTGCGTCGTCGCAATGTAGGTCTCATCGCCAATCAATCCAACGCTCATCGGGCGATCCATTTTCGCAATCGCGATCTTGTCAGGCTCGTTTTTCGAGAGCGCAATGGAAACGATGCCGTTGGGCCGCTCCGTGAAGGCCTTGGCCATCGCCTCGCAAATAGAGGCACCCTCCTTCATAAAATCGCCAACGCGGATCGCATAAGATTCCGTTCCGTGGTAGTAAGAGCCGTCGGGAAGTCCGAAGAGTGCATTCGGATCGTTATCGGGCAGAGCGCTGTCGGGGATTCTTCCTGCGGCAAAGTGCGCGTTCATAAAGCGGTGTGTGATTTCCTTGTATTCCTCGGTATTCGTCGTCTGGAAGGTTCCGTTTGCGACCAGCGCGAGAGATTTATCGAAGTCCGTGAAGGGATGCATATGCGATACCTCGTTTCCGCCGGGGCGGGAGTGACCGATGCCGATCGTGCCGGGAAAATTCAGCGCATCCGTCGTGCGGATCAGGGTTTCCACGTCGCCAACCACCTTGACGGAGTGGAGAATGCCGTTGTGCACGGTGGCAATTCCCGTACCCGCGCTACCGTCGTAATATTCCTGTCGGCGCAGAAGGTCGATCAGAATGGGGGCAGCTCTCTTTTTGCCGATATATCCTGCTATATTGCACATAGGTTGGGTTACCTCTCAAAAGATAGATTTACAGTATCATTATACATCAAGGTGCACGATTTGTAAATAGCGAAAGCGCCAAAATTATTCCTATAAATTTCCATTTTAACCGAAGGCGGAAAATGCGTCCTGCACGGCGCAGAGATTGTCCTCACTGCATTCCACCTCCTTGGAAAAATCCTTGGCCGCCGAAACGGCAGAAGCGCCGAAAAGCCCCTCGCTCTCGCAAAGAAGCGTGATCCAAACGGCGCAGAAGATCGAGAGGCCGATCCGCCCCGCAGGATCGCCGTCGTATGTGGCATAAATCATATAGCGGTAGAGAAAATAAGCGAGAAGTCGGCGCAAAAGCGGCGCTCTTTCTTCGGGTATCGCGGTAAGTGTGATTTTTTCGCATCTTTTCTTCCATTTTTCGTCAAGCACCTCAAGCGAAAGGATCAGCGCCTTGTATTGATCCAATCTTTCTGCATTCAAAAATGCGCCGTTTGCACGGGAAAAGTCGGAAAATGCAAATGAATGATTGCATATATCTGCATTATCTATATGATTTTGCAGGGCATCCGCCCATTTTTCAAGCGAGAAAAGAAGCGTTTCAATGTCGATCCCTTCGTCGGATATAAAGGAGAGCATCTGCTCTCTTTGCATCAGAAGAAGCGAAAGAAGTGCCTCGTCGCACTCCTCGTTTTCGCCCTTCTCCTCGTATTCATAAAGGGCGCAAGGGAGGGCATTTTCTGCAAGGATCAGCTCTGCCGCGCTCTCGCAGGCGAGGGAAAGCCCCCATTCGCAAAGCGCGCCCACCGTATTATAATAGCGCGGGTGCTCGCGGCAGATCTCGCACAGAAGCGCATCTCCCGCCTCGCAGATCAGGCGGCAAAGCCCGTTTTGCAGAAGATGCGGGCACCGCCCGTCCTCGCAAAGGCGAAAGCAGCCGTCCTGCGTGAGGCTTGTTCTTATGTCCTCGCCGAGCGCGCCGCCGAGGGAGGCGTATTTTTTGAGGGAATTTTCGTCAACGCCGATCTCCCAGCCGATACAGCAGCTGTCGTGGCATTTATCCGCAATGCACTTGAATTTTTTTGTGTATTCGGGTGCTCTGTAAATCATTTTGCTTCTCCGTCTTTGAAATCAAAAGGGGCGCAAGGCCAAAAGGCAAGCACCCCTTTTCTTTATGCTTTGCTGTAAACGCAGTTGCCCTTCACGAAGGTCTTTTCGATGTTGATATCCTCGTCAAAGATCAGAATATCCGCATCGTATCCCGCCTTCAGCTCGCCGATGCCGTCAAGCCCAAAGAGGCGCGCAGGCACCTTTGCCGCCATTTTCACGGCCTCGGGAAGAGAAACCTCCGCTAAGTGCACCATATTGCGCACGAGGCGGTCTGTCGTGGCAACGCTGCCTGCAAAGGCGGTGCGGTCGGGAAGCTTGGCGACGCCGTCCTCGATAATGATTGCCATTCCGTTTTCTGCGCTTCCGATGATGGAGGGACCCTCGGGCATACCTGCCGCGCGGATCGAGTCGGTCACGAGGCAAACATTGTCCGTGCCCTTCACCTTGCAGATCAGCTTGAGAAGCGAGGCGGGCAGATGGCATCCGTCCGCAATGATCTCAACGGTCATACCGTCGTTGAGATAGCCCTCCTCCACGATGCCCGTATAGCGGTAAGCATTCTTTCTGTGCACCATACTGCATCCCGAATAGAAGTGCGTGATATGCGTGAAGCCCCAATCAAAAGCATCGCGCACCTCCTGATCCTCCGCATCGCTGTGGCCGATGCAGGGAATAGAGCCGTAAGCCTTCAGAGCCTTGGCAAAGGCCTCGCCGCCCGCAAGCTCGGGTGCGGCGGTCCAGCGGAGAATGCGATCGGAAAGCGAAAGGATCTTTTCGTATTCCTCGGGATCAAAAACGCGCAGATGGCGCGGATCCTGTGCGCCTGCCTGTGAGGCCGCAAAGTAAGGGCCCTCCAGATGAACGCCGGGCATATGTGCGCCGTGCGTCTTGGAGTCCTTCACGCGCTCGTAAGCCTCAATTGAGCGTTTGATATCCTCGTAATTTGCGGAGGTGATGGTGGGGAGCACGGTGGTCGCGCCGTACTTTGCCTGAAAGGCGGTTGCGGTGAGGTAGGCCTCCTCCGTTCCGTCCAGAAAGTCGAAGCCTGCCGCCCCGTGGGTGTGCGTGTCAACGAAGCCGGGGGAAACGAATTTTCCCTTCGCATCGATCACCTCGTCAGCCTTCATTTCGTCCTTGGTGACGGCGAGGATCTTTTCACCCTCAAAATAGAGCGTGTATCCCTCAAGGATCGCATCCTCAAGGATGATTTTTCCGTTTTTGATAGCGTAAATCATTTCAATACCTCAAAGGTCAGATTTCGGGAACGGTGATTTCGATTTCCTTTTCCTCGGTGAAGGAGCGGATGGTCGCATCGATCAAGGCCACGGGATATTTCAGAAAATCCAGCGTTCTGTCGATTTTGCCCGTGTGAATGGCATCCACGAAGGGGGTAAGCTCGTGAATGTATTTGGTGGCGCTCATATCAATTTCGGGCGCAAAGGTCTTCATATCTCTGCCGTAAACCGTAACGGAGTAGTTGCCGCCGTAGAAGGCGTTCACGGTGAAGCCCTCGTAGCGGTAGATCGCGCTGACACTTTCCTCGTTCTTCACGGCAGTCACGGATTTCACATCCGTGCCGAAAACGGAGAGCACCATCTCCGCAAGATGCTGAGAATAGAACCAGAAATCACCGTAGTCGTTCACCATATTCACGGGCGCGCTCACAGCACCGCCGATGCAGAAATCGGGATTTTCCTGAACGAATTCTCTTGCCTGCACGATGCCGGGCGCATAGTAGAGTGCAGAGCCGCCCGTAACGATGCTGCCGTGCTCCTTCACGAGTCTTGCAACCTCGCAGAAGTCCTCAAGGGATGCCGTGATGGGCTTGTCAAGCCAAACGGGAATGCCCGCCTCCAGATATTTTTTTGCATATTTCAGATGGTTATCGCCGTGGCGCGCCGTCACCATAATGGCATCCGCCTCGCCAAGGAAGTCGTCGTAGTGCTTGGCATAGCGCGTGCAGGTGCAAACCTCTGCAAGCTTTTCCTTGCCGCGTGCGGTGTCCTCGCGTCCCTCCTCGCCGTAGAAGCCGATCAGCTCAAAGTCGGGGAATATCTTCTTTCCGTCAAGGGGAGCAAAGGCGGAGGCAAAGCTCCAGGCGTGGCTGTTTTCAATTCCGAGAATTGCAATCTTGATCATTTTTTCGTCCTCTTTTCGTTTTAGTTTTTAAGAAGCGCCTGCAGATTTTCCATACAAAGACAGCTGGGCGCATAGCCTCCGTCGGAAATCGCGGAGCCCTTGGGGTTTTTGAGCGTTGCCTCGTCAATGGCGGTGGAGGGGCGGTAATGCGTTTCCAGCATAATATCTCCCTCGTAGCCGATCTTCTTCAGCGTTTTGAAAATCCCCTTGTAGTCAACGGCACCCTCGCCAACGGCCGTGGCGATCACCTGTCCGTTTTCCTTTCTTGCATCCTTGATGTGGATGTGTCCGAGAATATCTGCGATTGCAAGATAGCCGTCGGGGAAGGGGATCTCATCGGTTGCGTAAATATTGTTGCCTGGATCGTAAAGCGCAAGAAAATTCGGATGCGCAACGGTGCGCACGAGTCTTGCAATATCGGCACAGCATTGGCAGTTGGTGGTCGGCTCGGATTCGATCAGAATCGTGATGCCGTGCGCCTCGGCGGCGGCAAGCGCCTCCTTATAAGCCTCGCGTATCATCTCGGGGGTCAGCGCGTCGTTTTTCAGGAAATCGAAGCAACGTATCTTTTTTGCACCGAGAATATCGGCATAGCCCAGCAGGCGAAGAAATTTTTCCGTGTGTGCACGAATGTTTTCCTCCGAGTATTCGCATTTGAACATCGGGGAGGAGATCGCCGCAACGGGGATGCCGTAGCGGTCGGAAAGTGCCTTGATGTTGAGAATGTCCTCCCTCGTGTAATCGAAGGGGCCCTTTTCGTAAGCGGAGCGAAGCTCAACGCAATTAAGTCCGTAGGTCTTTGCAAAATCGAGGGCTACCTCGAAATCCTGCGAAACCTCGTCGGTAATAACTCCTAAGCGCATTGCCGTCACCTTATTTCAGAAGCGCGGCGCTGTCGCTGTCGCAGTAAAGGATGCAGTTGTCGTTTTGGCGCATCACGGTGGCGGGGCACTTTTCGCTGATCTCGGCGTTCACCGTCTCGTTCACGGCCCAGGCCTTCGTGGGAGCGGGAACAACGCAGAATTTGTAGGTCGCGCTCATCAGCATAGGAACGGTCAGCGTCATTGCGTACTTCGGAACCTCGTCAATCGTCTTGAAGCAGCCGTCGTTCACCTGCTGCTGTCTGCACTTTTCGTCGAGCGAAACGGCCTTCACGAGATAAGGATCGTTGAAATCCGCCACGTGCGGATCGTTGAAGGCGATGTGTCCGTTCTCGCCGATGCCCATACAAACGATATCGATCGGATGCGTCTTGAGAAGTGCGGCATAGCGCGCGATCTCCTCGTCCTTTTCAGCGCCCGCATTGATGAGGTTCACGGAGCCGAAGGGCTTCAGGTCGAAAATGTGCTCCTTTAAGAAGTTGGAGAAGCACTGCGGTGCGGTGGGGCAAAGGCCGATGTATTCGTCCATATGGAAGGCGTTGATCCTTCCCCAGTCGATGCCCTCCTCCCCGCAAAGATGTGCAAGCATATCGTTTTGCGAGGGAGCGGCGGCGAAGATCATATTGATCTCCTTTTTCGTCTTGAGGAGCGCGCGGATCACCTCTGCGCAATCCTTGGCGGCGGCCGCACCCATCAGGTCGCGGTTTTCAAAAATTTTAACGGAAAGCTTATCCTTCTGAAATGTTTTCATAATGCCTGTCTCCTAAAATAAATTGGATTATCTCTATTATACTGTGTATTTTTCAAAAAATAAATATCTTTTCCTAACTATGAGATTAAGAAAAGTAACCTTTTGATAAAACCATTGTATCAAAAAAGCGTCTTGAAGTCAATCGCTATGTTGAAATATTTTTTTCTCGGTTTATATTCAGTTTAGAGTTGCTTGCTAAAATGAAAATGAAAAAGGGGGATTTTAGATGAAGGATAAGAAAACGGCCGAAAAAAAGCGCGGTCGCAGAATGCTGTTTTATCGCCGCGCCGTTGTTTGTCTGATGATGCTTTTTCAGCTTGTCACCTTTGTTTTTTTGTTTGCCTCTCTTGCAAAAACGCCTTGGGTGGCGGTCGGAATGCTTGTATTCACGGCGCTCGTCATCGTCTACATTCTGATGCGGCAAAGAAGCCGTGTTGCCGTCCTGCCTTGGGTGGTGCTCTGTCTTGCATTTCCCGTCTTCGGGGGCTTGCTTTATACAACGCTCCATTTTGAGCCGCCCTCGCGCCGTCTCTTGGCAGAGGAGAGAGTGGGGCACGGTTCCGCTTCGGGCGCGGCCTTGGTGGCCGAGCGCGCATTTCCCGAGCAGGTGCGCCTGATGCGTTATCTCGAAAAGGCGCATCGCTATCCCGTATACGGTAATACGGAGATCACCTATCTTCCCACGGGCGAGGGATTTTTTTCCGCTCTTTCAGAGGCGATCGCCGAGGCAAAGCACTTCGTCTACCTTGAATATTTCATTATTGAGGACGGCGTAATGTGGGAAACCCTGTATCGCCTTCTCGCGCGTAAGGCCGCCGAGGGTGTGAAGGTGCGCGTGATGTATGACGATGTCGGTTGCTTTCTTCGCCTTCCCGTGAGTTTCTCCGAGACGTTGAAGCGCGCGGGAATCGAGTGCGCGGTATTCAATCCCTTCCACCCGTGGCTGAATTCCTTGCATAATCACAGAGACCACCGCAAGATCACGGTGATCGACGGGGCTGTCGCTTTCACGGGCGGCGCGAATATTGCCGATGAATATATCAATCAAAAAAATGTTCTCGGGCATTGGAAGGATGCCGCCGTGCGCCTGCGCGGCGAGGGGGCTGCCGCCTTTGCCGAGATCTTTATGCAAAATTTTTCGCTGTGCCGAAAAGGAGAGGTCGCCGCGCCGTCCCCTTCGCCCGTATCTGTTTTTTCGGAGGGCGAATTCGTTCAGCCCTATGCGGATAGCCCGCTGGACGAGAATCCAGTCAGCGAGGAGATCTATCTTTCGCTCATCGCCTCCGCTAAGGAGAGACTTTATATCACAACGCCGTATTTCATCGTCAGCGAGGAGATCGTTCGCGCGCTGATCCGAGCCGCAAAGAGCGGCACGGAGGTTTGTGTCGTAACGCCGCATCGGGGAGACAGTTGCCTCGTGCATACGGTCACTCGCTCGTATTACGGAGTGCTGATTGCGGGCGGCGTGAAGGTGTATGAATATCTGCCCGGCTTCATCCATTCGAAAAACCTCGTGGCAGATGGGCGTACCTGCGTGGTGGGCACGGCGAATTTTGATTACCGTAGCCTCAGATATCATTTTGAATGCGGTGCCGTGCTTTATTCCGAGCGGATCGGCGCATCGCTTCTTTCGGATTTTGAGAGTATCTTGAAAAAAAGCCGAAGGATCCGCATAGAGGACTGCCACCGCGGACTGTTTTCTCGGATTTTTGAAGGCTTTTTGCACATTTTTGCGCCGCTGATGTAAATAGTAGTGTTGATTTTTCAGGAAAAATATGCTAAAATGAAAAAAATGAAATGCAAGCCGTGCTTTGCAGGAAAGGGAAAAAATGTTTCGTATTCTTGTAGTGGATGACGATAAAAACACCCGCTTTTTCATCAAAGAGGCCCTGATGCTGGAGGGCTATGAGGTTTTCACGGCGCAAAACGGCGAGGAAGCGCTTGCTGTAATGGATCGTGAATATATCGATCTCGTTGTGGTGGATATTATGATGCCGAAAATGGATGGCTATGCCTTCACGGAGGCAATGCGAGAATGCAATAAGGAGCTTTTGATCCTTATGATCTCCGCAAAGCAGCTGCCTGAGGATCGCAAGCGCGGCTTTATCGCGGGGATCGACGATTATATGTCCAAGCCCATCGATCCCGAGGAGCTTGTCCTGCGCCTGCGCGCACTTCTTCACAGAGCGAAGCTTGCAGAGGGAAAGCGCATTCAGCTCGGTGCGGTCACGGTGGATTACGATAGCTTCACCGTCACGCGCGGCGAGGAGAGCATTCTCCTTCCGCAGAAGGAATTTCTCCTCCTTTATAAGCTTCTTTCGCACCCGAATAAGATCTTCACGAAAATCCAATTGATGGATGAGATCTGGGGCGTGGATTGCGAAACGGGATGGGAAACCGTCACGGTACATATCGGCCGTTTGCGCAAGCGCTTTGAGGGGTGGGAGGAATTCCGCATCGAAAATGTGCGCGGCCTCGGCTACAAGGCGGTGAAGTGCGTATGAAAGAAAGTCGAAGAATCAAAGAGGAGCGTAAAACCCGCCGCCAGACGAATGCGCTCTTCATCCTCTTTTCCTTTGCCACTCTGGTGTTCTCGCAGGGCGTTTCGGTGGTGCTGGAATATCTGATGTTCCGCTTCGGCATCGCCAAGGATCAGAATCTTTCCTTTATCGAAACGGCGCTTCTCGTCGGCGGTGTCAGCGTTGTTTTGGGAACGCTGCTGTCTTTAGGTGTGAGCCGCTTTGTTCTTCGCCCCTTTGGTGAGCTTCTTTCCGGAATGTCGCGCCTTCGCGCGGGAAAATATGAAACGCGCCTTGAGGAAAGAGAGGGAATCTATCACCGCGCCTATCAGTCCTTCAATGCGCTTGCGGGCGAGCTTGAAAAGGTGGAGATCCTGCGCTCCGATTTTATCAATAATTTTTCGCACGAATTCAAAACGCCCCTCGTCTCTATGCAGGGGCTCGTCGGCCTGATGAAGAATAAATCTCTTCCGCCAAAAAAGCAGAAGGAATACCTCGAGATTATTGAGGAGGAGCTGAGGCACCTTTCGCTTTTAACGACGAATGTGCTTCATATGTCCAGACTCGATTCCCAGAGCATTCTGCGCGATGTTTCGGAATTCAATCTTGCCGAGCAGCTTCGCACCTGCCTTTTGTTCCTCGAAAAAAGCTGGACGGATAAGGAGCTTTCGCTTTCCATCGATCTTGAGGAGGTAAATCTCTTTGCCGCTGAGGATCTTTTAAGGCATATCTGGCTTAATCTCCTTGACAATGCGATCAAATATTCTCCCGCGGGGGCAACGCTCGGCGTTTCCCTGAAAAAAAGAGGAGAGGGTGTGGCCGTCCGCATCGAAAACGAGGGCGTTGCGATCCCCGAGGAGGAGCGCGAGAAAATCTTCTCGAAATTCTATCAGTCCGATAAGGTGGGCATCAAGAAGGGAAATGGCCTTGGCCTTTCCATCGTTTCGCGCGTTGTCTCGCTTCACGGCGGATGCGTTCGTTGTTTGAGAGAGGGAGAGCGCACGGTTTTTGAGGTTCTTCTTCCATAAAATATAAAAAATTCTTTTCTCCGGAAAATCCCTTGCAATCAGAGAAAAACTGTGGTAAAATAATTGCAAAGTAAAGAAAAAGAGGGTAGCAATATGCAACTGAAAAAATATTACGAGCTTTTCCGCTCCGAACTGATGGATTCCTGCATTCCGTTCTGGCTGAAGTATGGTCAGGATGAGAAAAACGGCGGTGTCACCACTTGCCTCGATCGCTTCGGCGAGATCTATTCCGAGGATAAGAGCGTCTGGATGCAGGGGCGTTGCGGATGGATGTTCTCCTATCTCTATAATAACATTGAGAAGGATCCCGCATATCTGAAATTTGCCAAGAGCTGTATCGATTTTGCCAAGGCGCATTGCATCGATCCCACAGACGGAAGAATGTATTTCACCGTAACGGCAGACGGCCGTCCCCTTCGCAAAAGAAGATATTGGTTCAGCGAAACCTTCTATATCATCGCAAATGCCGAGTATTATATGGCAACGAAGGACGAGAAGTATCTTGCCGAGGCCGTGAAGTATTATGACTTCGTTCTGGATATGTACCGCGATGGATCGAAGGATCCCTTTAAGATCACGCCCAAGGGCTATGCCGAAACGAGAGATACGAAATCGCTTGCCTGCCCGATGATCATCCTGAATGTAACCTCGATTATGCGCGATGCCGATGTGAAGAGGGAAGCGTATTATACCGATGTGATCAGCGGCCTGATCGAGGATATCAAGGGCTTTCATAATGAGGAGCTTGGCGCGATGTTTGAGTGTATCGGTGCAGACGGAAGCTTCCTCTTTGATTCCGCAACCACGCGCGTGATCAACCCCGGCCACGATATCGAATGCAGCTGGTTCATTCTCGAGGAGGGCTTGAAGAGAGGGGATAAGGAGATCGTCGCCTTTGCGGAAAAGATCTTCCTTGAGGCCTTTGAGCGCGGCTGGGATAAGGAATATGGCGGCATCCTCTATTTCAAGGATGTTCTCGGAAAGCCCGTTGAGGCGTATGAGCACGATATGAAGCTCTGGTGGCCGCATAACGAAACCGTGATTGCCTCGCTGATGTTCTATCGCGCCACGGGCAAGGAGATCTATGCAGAGATCTTTGAGAAAACGGTTGCATATGCCTTTGAGCATTTCTCGGATAAGGAAAACGGCGAATGGTTTGGCTATCTCCGCCGTGACGGAAAGCCCACGGAGCCGCCCTGCAAGGGTCATACCTATAAGGGACCCTTCCACGTAATGCGTATGCTTGCAAAGTGCATTCCGCTTCTTGAGGAAAAATAAGATAATATCCCCTGAGGGGAGAGGGAAACCGATCGGAAAAGTCGCTGAAAATGCGTTTTTTCGGTCGGCTTCTTTTTTATAAAAATGCCTTCAGTTTCGTTTCGGTTTATATTCGTTTGCTAAAATAGGAGCATAGGATCGATAAATGTCAGAAAAAAACGGAGGAGATTCCTATGAATCCGAATCGCAAGCCTTGGTTTAAAGTTTATGCGGGGCTCTTGAAGGCAACGAAGAAAAAGAGCCGCTTTCTTTATCTCGGTGAAAAAATTTCGCGCGGTGCCGTGATCCTTTCCAATCACGAGGGAACGGCAGGGCCGCTTTCCTTTGAGCTCTTTTTGGAGGAGCCAACGCGCTTTTGGGGCGCTTCGGAGATGAACGGAAGTCTTCGCGAAATGTATAAATATCAAAGCGAGGTCTTTTATCACGAAAAGCGCGGCTGGAATCTTTTCGGTGCGCGGATGTTTTGTCTGCTTGCCTCGCCGCTGACCTGGATCTTTTATAAGGGACTGAATCTGATCTCCACCTATAAGGATGCGCGCTTGGCGCATACCCTGCGCCGCTCTCTGGAGGCGCTTTCGGAGGGAACGAATGTCGTTATTTTCCCCGAGGTCTCGGATAAGGGATATCTTCCCGTCCTCGAGGGCTTCCACGAAGGCTTTGTCCTGCTTTTGGAATTCTGTAAAAAACGCGGAATGGATATCCCCGTTTTCGTCACCTATTATAATAAAGAAAATCAGGCGCACCTCGTGGATCGCCCCATTCTTTATAGCGAGCTTTCTCGCCTCCATCCCTCGCGCGAGGCGCAGGCGCAGTATTTGTGCGACCGTTGCAATCGCTTGGGAGAAATATCAAGAAACCTCTCGGCAGATGGGTCTCTTCCGGAAAATGTTTTGGAGTTCGAGCCGGAGAAGGAAAAAATCAAAGCATAAAAATCAGAGCGAGATTTCCGCGCCAAGGGAGTCTTGCTCTGATTTTGTTTGTTCGGAGAAAAGCAAAAAAACTCGCTCCCATACCGGCGCCACTCGCCTAAAAACTTGACACCCGCGCCAAAGTGATGTATAATTAAATAAAATATCGCGCAAAAATAATGCAAAGAATACGGAGGAAAATATATGAGTAAAGAAAAAAGAGCTGTGCCCCTGATCTTTTATTTCAGCCTCGGATTTTTCCTCATTGGCGTATTGTTTTCGTTTTTGTACCGCCGCTTTGCCGTCTTCGCGGGCTTCATCAATCAATCGGTGGCGCATATATTCCGCCTCGTCCTCGGCACGCTCACCGTGCCCGTCTCCTTTTCCGTCGCGGAAATGCTGATCTTTTCCATACCGCTCCTTGTGATCCTTGCGGTGATCCTCTCGATCCGCTACGGTAGCACCCGTCGGCGCCGCATTCGCTTTTTTCTGATCGTCCTTTCGATCCTCTTGCCGCTGTATCCGCTTTATATGCTCACCCTTGCCCCGGGCTACCACGCGCCAACGTTGGAAGAGCAAATGCATCTTTCCACGGAGAATATCGAAAAAGAGGAAATAGTGGAAACGGCGGAGCATCTTCTTTCGGAGCTTGAGCAGGTGCTTGACCGTATCAGCTTCGCTGAAAGCGGCGCCTCGGAAAATCCTCTCTCTCTGAAGGAAACGGGGGATGAAATCATAAAGGCATACGATGCGTTTCTTGCCGATTATCCGATCGCGCATAATTTTTATGCAAGGGCAAAAACCGTCATTTTGCGCGAATGGATGACCTATGCGGGCATCACGGGAATGTATACCTTCTTCACGGGCGAGGCCAATGTGAATACAACCTATCCTGATTACAACACGCCCTTCACAACGGCGCACGAGTTTGCCCATCAGCGCGGCATCGCAAGAGAAAATGAGGCCAATTTCGTCGCCGCCCTCGTCTGCACCTATTCGGAAAACGACTATATCCGTTATAGCGGCCTCTTCAATCTTCTCGAATATATCCTCTCGGCCTATTATCGCGCCGATCCCGATTCCTATACCGATTTTTATAAGAGCCTCGATCCCCGCATCAAAGGGGAGCTGAAGGCATATAGAGAGTTTTCCGAGCCCTATCAGGATCACATCCTCGGCGAGGTTTCAACAACCGTCAATAATGCCTACCTTGAAATGAACGGTACTCCGGGCATCATAAGCTATGGGTTGGTTGTCGAGCTGGCGGTTGCCCATTTTTCAAGGGGATAAATTTCGCAATGCGGCGTTAAAGCATCGACTTGTCGTCCTCGGCATAGGTATCTATGCCATCGGACTTCGCGCTCGCTTTGCCTTGTCTTGCAAAATTTCTCCTCCTTGAAAAGGATTCTTCGAAAAAACACGGCGTTAAAGCATCGACTTGTCGCGTTCGGCATAGGTATCTATGCCATCGGGCTTCGCGCTCGCTTTGCCTTGCCTTGCAAAAAAATCCTTGAAAAGGTGCTTTGCGCAGATTCCGTAAATTCACCATAGCCCCGCCGATCGAATAGGATGATAGAAGAAAATCATCTCATCTATCATCGGAGAATGCTATGGAGAAAATGATCGTATCGGGTGGGCGGCCGCTTTGCGGCAGGGTTTGTGTCAGTGGATCGAAGAATGCCGCCTTGCCCTTGATTTTTGCAACGGTTTTGACGGATTCGGTCTGCAAAATAGAGAATGTTCCCGTGATTCGGGATGTTGAAATAAGTCTTTCGCTTCTTTCGGCGATGGGGGCGGATGTTCGCCGCGAGGGCGCAACGGTGGAGATCTGCACGAGAGATATGCGGCCGATTTTGCCGCCGCCGCACCTTGTGCGCTCACTTCGCGCATCCACCTATCTGATGGGAGCGATGCTGGGGCGCTTCGGGCGCGCCTATTTGCAGGATTTCGGCGGATGCAATTTTTCTCCTCGCCCGATCGATATGCATTTGTATGCGGCCGAATGCCTCGGCGCAGATCGTGAGGGCGAGCTTTTGCTTGCTCCGATGGGGCTTCGCGGCGCCGTGATCCCCTTTGATAAGGTTTCCGTTGGGGCAACGGTGAATGCGCTTTTGATGGCCAGCTGTGCCAAGGGGAAAACCGTGATAGAAAATGCGGCGCGAGAGCCGCACGTAGAAAATCTGATCGCCCTTCTGCGCTCTATGGGGGCGCGTATTTCCTCTCTGGGGAGCGCCTTGGTGGTGGAAGGGGGGAATTTGCGCGGCGGCCGTATTGCCGTTTGCGGCGATATGATCGAGGGCGGCACCTATCTGCTTGCAGGGCTTTGCACGGGTGGTGCCGTAACGGTTGAGGGATGCGACGCGGCGCATCTTTCAAGCTTTCTTGCGGTGCTTTCCGAGGGAGGCGCACAGGTAAAGCGAAGCGAAAAGGGAATCACCGTTTCGGGAAAGCTCACTGCGCCGCTGGTTGTGAAAACCGCGCCGTATCCGCAGTTTCCAACTGACCTTCAGCCGCAAACCGCCGTATCAAGCGCCCTTTTCTGCGGTGGCGCGGTCACGGAGGGCATCTTTCCCGGCCGCTTCGGGTATCTGCGCGCGCTGGAGGCTATGGGGCTTTCCTATATGAAAAGCGGCGCAATGGCATATATATTCCCGTCAAGACTGCATTCCGCCTCCGTCGCCATGGAGGATCTTCGGGGCGGCGCGGCCATTTTGCTTGCGGCACTTTCGGTGCGCGGAAAAAGCGAGGTGGAGGGCGTTGGCTGCATTCTTCGCGGGTATGAAAATATCGTGGAAAAATTTTCTCGCCTCGGTGCGGATCTTCGTATCGTTTCTGAGGGGGAGGGATAAGCGCAGGCAAGCGCCTGCCAAAGGAAAGGAAAGAAAAATGGATCTAAAAAAGCTTCTGAAAAATCCGAGCGAGGGCTATGCGCCTGCCGTGATGTGGTTCACTTCGGGGGAAATAGACGAGCAGGAAATGACGCGCCAGCTCGAGGGCTTTCACGCGCAGGGAATGCGGGATTTCTTCATCCATCCCTCCACGGGAACGCTCGGGGATTATCTCGGGCCGCAGTTTTTCCGTATGGTGCGCCACGCGCGCAACGAGGCGAAGCGTCTCGGAATGCGCTATTGGATATACGATGAATACAATTGGTCCTCAGGCGTTGCCGCAGGGCAGGTTTTTAAGAGGGCACCTTGGGCGCACGGCAGCTGCATTCTGCGCATTGAGCAGCTCGTCGGTGCAGGGGAGAGCGCGCGTATTGCAATGCCCGAGCGGGAAAGATTTCATACGGAGCTTTTGCTTGCAACGAAAAACAGCGAAGCCTTTTCTCCCCTTGTGGAGGGGGATTTTGTTCTCTTCAAAAATGAAACCGATGCCGCCGAAAAAATTGAGCTTTTCGTTTCCAAATGGGATCTTGGCAAGATCGCCGCGCTGAAAAATTCTCCCGTCGTGGAGGCGGACGAGGAGGGGTATCTCGATACCCTCGATCCCGAGGCGGTGGAGGCCTTTATTGATTCCACGCACGAAAAATACAAGGCCGAGATCGGAGAGGATTTCGGCGGATGCGTGAAGGGCGTTTTCTGTGACGAGGTTATCACCTATTTTGATTTTCACGAGTGGGGAGATGAGGACTTCAAAACCCTTCCTTGGTCCCGCCGCTTTGCCGAGCGCTTTATGGCTCTGAAGGGCTATGATATTCGTCCGCGCCTCTGCGATCTCTTTGGCGGCGAGGATAAAATGCTTCTCGTTGATTATTGGGAGGCCGTTGCCGCTATGATGATGGAGGGCTTCGCGGGAAAAACGCAGGCTTGGTGCCAAAGAAACGGCCTGATCGCCACGGGGCATATCGACGGTGAGGAGAGTATCCTCTCGCAGGTCTACCGATCGGGAGATATGTATGAATTCTATAAGCGCTTTGATATGCCCGGAATCGATTCGATCCTCACCTATTTCCGCTTGAAGGATTACACCTTTGCGATCACGCCAAAGCTCGTTTCCTCCGCCGCGCATTTTTTGCATAAGGAGCGCACCCTCTGCGAAACCTTCACGATCAGCGGCTGGGAGATTACGCTGGCGGATATGAAGCGCGCGATCCATAAGCTTGCCGTGCTTGGTGTCAACTTCGTGCAGTATATGGGCGCAAGATACGATTTTTCTCTTGCCGCCAACGCGCAGGCAATGACGAATAATTTCCAGAATCCGCTCTTTAAGCACTATGGCGCGCTTTCAAAATATACGGAGGCGCTCCAGTCCTTCGTTGCAAAAACCGAATACGATGCGCATCTTCTGCTCTTCTATCCGATGACGACGGCGCGCACCCTGATCCACGGGCGCACCTTTATCGGGGAATGGGATCATCCGATCAATATGACGCTGTATGGCGCCGTCAATTCTCTTCTTTCGCTCCAGATCCCCTTTGAAATGGGGTTTGAGCAGGTGATTGAGGAGGCGCAGGTGGAGGGCGGAAGGCTTTGGATCGACGGAAGATACTACGACACCCTTATCCTACCCGAAACCGAATATCTGAAGCAAAAGACCTTCGAAAAAATCAATGCCTTCGCCGAGGGGGGCGGAAGGCTTATCGGCTTCAATTCCAAGCCTCTCAAGGTGATCGGCGCGAAAATTTCGGAGGCAGAAATCCCCTCGCTCGTCTCGGTGGAATGCCGCGCGTACGAGATCGAGGGCGAAAACTATCCGGCCTGGGCGCACGGCCAGCCCTTTGATGGGTATCAGAGCGCACCGATGGGGGCGTTCACCGAAGCGCTCCGCTCGGCCCTCGGAGAAGTGGCGGGCTATCCGATCGCTCTTATGCCGAAGGATGGCGTTCTTTCCGCCTTCCGCAGGGATGCGGACGGTGGATATTACGCTCTTGTGGTAAACGACAACGCAGAGCCAACAGAGGTTAAGGGGCGCCTTATCGGTACCGCGGATGCCGCTCTGTACGGTATCCTTGACGGAGGGGAAAAGGTGCTTTGCCGCGATGGGGATGCTTTTTCCTTCACCCTTTCGCCGTATGAGGGCGCAATCGTTGCGCTCGGAAGAAAAAGCACGGCCAAGGAAGCACCCGCGCGTGAGGAAAAGGAGCTTCCCATCGCCCCCGTCACCTTCCGTGCCTTGGGCGAAAACTATGCGCATCCCGAGATGCGACATCTGCGAGGCGCACTTGCCGCGCGTGTGATTTTAGCGCATCTTGCGGAGGATCCCGTTGCCGTTTGCGAGATCGCAAAGGAGGCAAATGAGGAAAACAGCGTGCTTTGCCGCGGCCTCGGAAGCGATTATCTTCCCGAAAAGGGAAAACGAGATTATTTCGGATGGACGCCCGTGGACAGAAGAACCCCGAAGCGCGGGGAAACGGCCGCGTGCATCTGTGATTTCACCTTGGATTTTATTCCTAAAAGCCTTTCCGTCGTCTCGGACGGAAATATGGAGGTTGCGTATTACTTAAACGGCCGCCGCTTGCAAGCGAGCGGCAGGGAGCGCATCTGGCATTGCAAAAATGCGCTCTTCGATATCGCCTCACTCGTAAGGGTGGGGAAAAACCGTCTTGTCTGCATATGCACCTATCCCGATTACGATCGCCCGTTTTCCTTGCCTGCCGCCGTTCTTCGCGGTGATTTCCGTGTTTTCTCGGATCTTGTGCTGACAAAGCGGAGCGCAGAGGGAGGCTTCGGTCCTTGGAATGAAAAAGGCTATCTTTGCTTTGGCGGAGACGGAGAGTATAAAACGTCATTCGCCTACGGCGGTGAGGGAGATCTCCTGCTTTCGGTGGAAACGAAGGATACCGTCGAGGTGCTCGTAAACGGAAAAAGCGTAGGCAAAAAATTCTGCGCGCCCTATGAATTTTCTCTTTCCGATTTTGCAAGGAAGGGAGAAAACGAGCTTACCCTGTGCGTCACCTCCACGCTTTCGAATTTCATCTATAAAGCAAGCTTTTCGGGAATCCACGGTATAAAAATTATTCAGACAAAGTAAAAAAACGGCGGGAGTCAAGGCTCCCGCCGTTCCTTTATTAAAAGAAAATCGCATAGTATTAATTGTCGTAGGTATACAAAATCTCCACGTGTCTTCCCGTGAAGGAGAAAAGCATCGCGGCGTATTTGACGCTGAAGGTGAGCACATCTCCTGCACGATATTTTTTCTTAGCCTCCGAGAGGTCAACGATCGTGTGGTCACTCGAGCCGCCAACGATCTCAACGCCCGCCTCTAAGGGAATCAGATAATTGTGGCTACCGATGTCCTGCTCGCCGATTGCGAGGATCGCGCGCAGGCGGCGCCCCTTATCCTCGGTCTTGATGATTTCGCCCGCCCAGTTTTTCGCAGAGCTGTTTTTCGGCGCGGAATCCTTTTCGTGGATTTCAACGATCTCGGCCGAAAGGCGCACGGAATCCTCGCGCATTCCCTCAAAGGAAACGCCGCGATTGATGCGCATATTGATGGGGTTTGCGATGATGCCGCCAATGCGCAGATGGTTGATCCCCTTTGGCATACGGCAGATGCCCCCCTGCATCAGAAGCATATTGATCGAGCTTCCGCCCGAAATGAAGTCCAGCGGTCGGCCGATCGCCTTTTCCACAGCGTGCGCACCCTCAAGAAGGAAGTTGAGATTCTCCTCCGAGGGGAGAACGCCGTTCAGGCAGGCAAGATTCGTGCCAACGCCGCGCACGCGGAGATGGGGAAGAGAGCCTTCCACAAAGGCGGCAAGCGCGACAAGCTCCTCGATGGAGTCAACGCCCTCGCGCAGGTCGCCAACGTCGAGCATCAGAATGATACCGGGGCGCGTGCCGGCTTCCTTGGCGCAAGCATCAAGATTTATGAGAATATCCTTATCGGAATGCAGGGAAAGATCGGCGTAGCGTGCCGTATCCATAAGATCACAGCGGGGCGGCGTGCGCGTAAGAAGCGTTTCGGTCTCGGGGAGTGCCTGCTTGATCGCGGCAAGATGCATCGCGCGCGAAACTGCGATCTGCTTGCATCCGCCCTTGGCATAGGCCTTTGCAACCAAAGTGTCACCGTCCGAGAATTTGATAACACCAGCAACCGAAATTCCGTTTTTCGCGCAGAGCGAGCAGATCACGGAGGCGTTTTTTTCAATAGCGGAAAGATTCACCGAAAGAGAGGGAAGTCTTTTCATTTTGATAACCGTCCTTAAAGAAAGGCGGCGCCTTTTGCACCGCCTCTGTTTTGTTTTTTTCGTTATTTAGTCCTTCTGAGAGGCCTCGATCTTCTTCATAAGATCCAGGCGGTCCTGATGTCTGCCGCCCTCGAATTCGCCCTCGAGGAAGGCGTCAACGATCTCCATCGCAAGGCAGGAGCCGATCACACGCGCGCCAAGGCAGAGCACGTTGGCATCGTTGTGAACGCGCGTCATTTTTGCCGAATAGGTGCCGGAGCAAAGAGCCGCACGAATGCCGTTCATCTTGTTTGCGCACATAGACATACCAATGCCCGTGCCGCAGATCAGAATGCCGAAGCAGCTATCCTTGGGCTGGCGCTGAAGATTGAGGCACACGTGGCGTGCAAAGTGCGGATAATGGCAGGATGCATCGGAATCTGTGCCGCAGTCGTTCACCACATAGCCGAGTTCAACGAGGTGCTTCTTCACCTCTTCCTTGAGTGCAAATCCTGCGCCGTCTGCGCCGATAAAAATGTTTTTTCTAAGCATAATGTTAACCTTCCTTAGCAAAAATGTATTTAAATTTGATTATTTTTATGTCTTTTCTTTTTCAAGTCTTTCTCTTTCGGCCTGCGGCAGGCGAAGATATGTAGGGGAGAGTGCGCGATCGCTCACGGCAAGCCCCTGCGAAAGCATCCGCTCGGCAACTGCGGCGCAGGAATCGGCGCGTTGTGCGCGAAGCGCAGCGGGGGTCACGCAAAGTGGGAGCGCCTTGTCTGCAAGATACCGCATCGCAACCTCATATCCGTCGCCAACGAGGTAGATCTCCTTTTCCTTATAAGCGGCAAGCTCCTCGGCCAGCTGATCGAGCGAGATCGCTCTGTCGGGTGTGAGGCGCGTGATCGTTTCGCCGTCCGAGAGGAAGAGCGCGTTATAGACCTGTGCGCGCCGTGCATCCATCACGGCGGCAAAGATGCCCGTGAGCCCCTTCAGGTTCTGTGCAAGCGATTCCAGCGTGGAAACGCCGATGCAGGGCAGATTTTTTCCAAAGGCAATGCCCTTCACGGTGGAAACCCCGATGCGAACGCCGGTAAAGGAGCCGGGGCCAACGGTGCAGGCCAGCGCCGAAAGGTCTGAAAAATCCTTGTGCACGGAGGCAAGGCAATGCTCCGCCATCGGCAAAAGCAGCTCGCTCTGCGTCAGTCCCGCATCCACGGAATATTCGCAAAGCACCCGTCCGCCCTTCATCAGGGCAACGGAGGCCACCTTGGCCGTGCTTTCAAATGCTAAGATCATAAAAATTCACCTCAAGGCCTCGTCGAGTCCGAGAATGGAAATGCGGCGGCCGCTTTCCTCGTCGGTTCGCTCGATGCGAAGCGTGATATGCGGATCGGGGAGAGCCTCTCTCACATTTTCTGACCATTCAAGAAAAAGGAATCCCTCTCTTGCAAGATAGTCCTCAAATCCGATCGCGTAAAGATCCTCGTCGCTTTCAATGCGATACATATCGAAGTGAAAGATCGGGGGATTCGTAGGGTATTCGTTCACAACGGTGTAGGTCGGGCTTTTCGTGCCCTTGAAGCCGAGCGCCGATGCAAAGCCGCGAACGAAGGCGGTTTTTCCAACCCCCATTTCGCCCTCCATAGCGATCAGCGCGCCGCTTTTTGCATTTTTCATCAAATGCTCGGCGAGCGCCGCCCCGAGTGCCTCGGTTTGCGCCGCAGAGCTCGTAATGCTCATTTCCTTCATAAAGCCTCTTATAGCCGTAGCTCCTTCAGATAGTTGTCCGCTTTGTCACCAAGCAAAAAGGTGAGCGCCGCGCGGTATTCCGCCTCGGCCTTCTCGCTTTTTCCGTGAAGCAAAACGGCGCGCAAAAGCGTGTTTTTCGGCGTGTCCTGCGGATCGGTCAGCTCGCAGACCTGCACGCGATAGCCCTCCTTTTCGAGGAAGAGCGCGCGGAGTCCGTCGGTCAAAACGTCGCAGAGCTTGCGGCGCAGATGTCCGTGCTCGGTCGCAAAGGCAAGCCGACTTTGTTCAATGCGGTCGTAAAGATATTTCTGACAGCAGGGCGTGGAAAGCACCGCGCGAGCGCGAATTCTTGCCGCCGTCTCCAAAACGATATCGGTAGCGATATCGCAGGCGTGCAGGGAAACAACGAGATGCACCTCGCCCTCGGGCTGAAGGCGGCGAATGTCCTCGCAAAGAAAGCGCATTCCCGAAAATCCGATCTGTCCTGCGGTTTTTTCGCAGTAATCGATCACGTCGTGCTTGAGGTCAACGCAGAGCATATCCACATCCCGTCCCTTTTTCTCGGTGAGGTAGTGATAAAGCGCAAAGCTCAGATAGCTCTTTCCACAGCAAAGGTCGTAAACCCTCAGCGTGCCCTTTTCCGGGAGATAGGAATAGATTGCCTCCACATTTTCAAGAAAACGGTGGATCTGGCGGAATTTTCCCTGCATTTTGTCGTGCACGCGGCCGTTTTTATCGCTGATGCCCAGCGTATAAAGATAGGCATCCTCCGCGTGTGCGAGATAATTCTTTCTTCTGTCCAGCGCCTCAATGGCCACCTCGGCCGTCACGGGTGCTGTATCCTTCAGCTTGTTTTTCAGCTTCGCCGCGCCGAGAAGGATTTGCTCGCCGCTTTTTTTGCGCTTGTATTCCGCATCGCCGATCGCCGTATGCAGATTCACCTGCATAAAGCTGTCAAAAAGCGGAAAAAGCGCACCCTCAAGCTCTCCGAGGGTGAGATTCTTGTGCGAAACAGTCGTCGAAATATGAGAATATTCCAGCGCAAGAACGAAGCCTTTTGCGGTTTTCGCGATGCGTCCGCAAACGCGGGTATAATCCCCGCCCGTGGGCTTGGAGAAAACCAGGCGCTTCAGAAGTCCCTTATCAAAGACCTCTGCCGCAAGCCATAAAAAATCAGTTTTCATCGGTCGGCTCTTTTTCCTTCTTCTTAAAGGAGAGCTGGCGCTCGGTGCGGTTGGAGATGCGCTTGAGGTTTTCCTTGTGCGCAAAAACGATGATCACGGCAATCAGAATGGTGACGAGAAGAATGGTGGGCGGCGTTGTCAATTGCAGCATGCCAAAGAAGCCGTAAACCAGAAGCGGGTAGGTGATCGCCGCCGTCACGGAGCCGAGAGAAACGTATTTCGAGGTCGCCACGAGGATCGCAAAGATTGCAAACATAATTGCAAAGATCACG
>JAZTWU010000098.1:0-3987 GCA_045636085.1 Eubacteriales bacterium | reverse complement strand
CACGGTGAACGGTGGCGGCCAGGGAAGTGTAACGGCGGACTCTGCAACCGGCTGCACCTTCAATAACCCCATCACCTATAAGACGGTGACCTGGCTTGACGGAACGACGGATTCCTATTATTCTCCCACAAAGGAAAAGGCAGAGGCATATATCAAGAGCCTTCTTAAATTCAAGGAATCCTTCCTTCCGTACGATATTATTGAAGGAAAAACGCTCCATCACGTATATGATCCTGCCCCGATCCTTGATGTTGGCGATGATCTGAACGCCGCGCTGACCGAAACGGCTACCCCCGTGAAGGTTTATTTCACCGTTGTAACCGCAAGCGGCAAAACCACCTATTATACCAATTCCTCCACGGCAGGCAAGGATTTGAATGCATATCTTGCCTGGATGGATAGAGGCGGCGCCACGATGACGCTTTATGCAGATATCTCGATGGCGAAGGTGACGACCAAGGGAGCGGGCGGCAACTATAATCTGAACCTGAACGGTAACAAGCTGACCATCACGGGCGGTGGACTTGGTATGGATATCACCTCCTCCAGCACCTATATTTATTCCTCGCAGCCCGGCGGTGTGATCGATGCGAGTGCGGAAACGCAGTTTGTTCGCACGAACGACGATTCCGGTAGTTACAATGGATCCTCCTCGTCCAAGGTTTACGGAACGCTCATTTTGGGCGAATCGAGCACGAGCGGTTCCGCATATGCCAACAACCTTACCGTGTATTGTAAGCAGATCAACCCCGATATGTACGGAACTACGTTGACAATCTCGGGCGGTACCTTCGTGCAGTCCGCAAATAGTTCGGCAACCTATTTCCTTCTGATGAGCCGTTCCGGCACGCAGTATGGCTCTCAGGTGCAGAATGTGAAGAACGCAACCTTCGTTCTCACGAAGGCAACCACGAAGCCCCTCTATTATCAGAGCAACGTGGCAAGAACCTTCACGAACTGCACCTTTATCAATACGGCAGGCACCGTTGCGCTCAATGTGTTCCAAAGCGATAAGAACACCAGCAGTGAAGGCAATTATTCGACAAGTAGTATAACGAAGAATGCAAGCTTTGTTGGCTGTTCCTTCTATGACGTAAAGCCTGTATTCAGCACGTCTTATAATTATACGCATAAGAATACGAAAACCAGCGCAGTTCAAACGGGAACGATCACGTACACCTTCTCTTACGACAGCGCATGCCGCTTCGGCACCTCCTCTGCCTTTGGCGTAGAGGATCTGGATAGCACGGAGGCGGGAGCAAAGTATCTTGCGCACGGCACTGACGTGAAGGAAATCAAAGCAAACGACGTCACCTATGTGCTGGATGGCGTTCTGATCTCCGATCCTGCAACCGAGGCGCTGAAGCTTTCCTTCGAAAAATATGAAGGCGAAGAATATTGGAAGATCGGCTCCTCTCCCGCGATGAAGTCCGCCGAGGGCTTCTGGGATATCGATAAAGAAAACGATAAATATTCCTACAATTCATATTATGATATCGCCAAGGTTACCGCGCTTTCCGAGGGCAAGGTCGTAAGCGTGGGCGTGGCAGAGATTCCTCTTGCTTATAATACCGAGGATGCAATCGCCTTCACCTATCTTGATACAGCGACCTCCGTTCTCTATGCCGTAGGCTATAAAATCGAATGCGGCGAAACGGCCGAGGGCGTTTTTGAGAAGTTCTTTGAGCTCTTCAATAATCCCAAGACCGGCTATGAGATCACGATGTATAAGGATATGAAGGTCAATAAGGGAATCGCCTTTGGTGAGCTTATTGAGTACCGCGAGTATAAGAAGGATAAAGACGGCGCCTTTGTGCTCGATAAGGATGGCAATAAGATCGAAAGCGCAAACCGCGACTATTATAATTCCTTGCTGAAAGGTTCGATCACGCTGGATATCAATGGCACCACCGTCACCGTCGTTAAGGAAGCAACCGGCTTTATCAACCTCAATGCAGCCAATAGCGGCGGCGTCTTCAATTGTATCTTCGGTCTTGAGGGTAGCAATGAAGCTATCCAAGGCAAAAGGCTGACGGTCAAGTCCACGAAGACGGGCGGTAAGTTTATCAATGAATCCTCTGCATACCTCTTCGGCGTTGCCGAGGCTTGCCGTGCTACGTTCGCTATCGACGGCGCGAATATCACCGTGGAATCCGAAGGTATCATTTATTTTGGCCAGAACCCCACGGGCGGCTTGAAGCACCTGGAGATCGACGGCGGAACCTATATCTATACCGGCGTAAGCCGCGCAATGCATTTTTCGGGAACGAACGATGTTGTGAAGAATGCAACGATCATTTGCACGAAGGATGTTTCCACCTTCTTCACGCTGGATAGATATAGAAAAGAAGTGCTCACGCTTCAGAATTGCACATTCATTTCTTTGAATGCAGAAAATCTTTTCGGTCTCGAAAGCTCTTATAACTCCAGCTTCGCTTCCTCCGCGCTCACGCTGAAGGATTGCGTTTTGGTTGGCGTGAAGCCGATGGCCTCCGTCACGAGCTATTCCGGCAGTGCAACCGTAGCAAACCAAACGATTCCGATCACCTATACCGGCACAAACCTCGTCTCTAAGCCGGAATACCTCTCCGTGATGCACGCGACCGCTCCCGAGGGAACAACGGCCGCATACACCTCCAAGACCGTAGACGGTAATGATTATAAGCTGATCGGCTATTTTGCAACCGCCTCGAATGCTTTCGTAACCGTGGAAAACAAGGTGGAAGCAAGTAAGGAGATCTGGCTCATCGGCTCGAAGTTTATTTGGAATGATAGCCTCGAGGGCAGAGAAATGCAAAAGCTGGATGGCGTTTGGTATTATTGTCCGAATCCCTCCTGGTTGATCACGGTAGAGAATACCCCCATTACCGATGTTTGTGCTTCCGGCAATGCAGGAAAAACTGTCGTGATCGCTCTCACCTCTGAAGAAAGCTATCCTCTTTATTTCACGGTGAAGATTGACGGCGTGGTCAACTATTATTACGGCGATCTCGATGTGGCAAATGCTGTTTTGCTTGCCGCTATTAAGTCTCCCGGAGAGAAGAGCCTTGAATTGACATTCTATGCCGATATGCGCACTGAGTCGGCAGAAACCATTTCCACGAGCGGAACAAGCAATGCTCAGTACCGTTACAATCTGAATGGCTACACTTGGTCCTTCAAGATCAATGCGGCCGCAGCTCCTCAGCAGGTACTTCAGTTCCATCGCGGCCAGTATATCTTCTATTCCTCTGCCGAAAACGGTAAGATCGTTCTGTTGGATGAGTCGGCGACCTCTCTTATGATGGTCAATGACGGCGCCACCGTTTATCTTGGCGAAAGATCTTTCGGTGCAACAGGAAACGGTCAGAATTTCACCGTTGAATGCAATAAGCTGAATGATCATTCCATCTATGGTAGCGGAATGTATATCCTTGGCGGAACCTATATTCAGAATTCCGAAAAGACGGTGAATTACTTCATCAATATGGAAAACGGAAGACTGTATGAGTGCGACAATGCAACCTTCATTCTTCATAATGTAGCTTCTGTATTCTATAAAGGCGTATTCAACTTTGCAGGCAATAGTGATCAGGTATTTTCCAATCTCTCCTTTGTTTCGGATTCCAAGATCAATCTCTTCTCCGGAACGAGTGTGGGGAACGCATTCAAGGTGAAGAACAGCAATTTCTATAATATCGCTGTGAATCTGAATGCAAAAATCACCTATGAGGATTGTAACTTCAATGTTTCCACGGCAACGGCACTTGTAAACGGCGTTGTGGCATACACGGGCGAGACGGTTGTTAAGACGATCGCAGGTAAGGAGTATACCTTCACCGCGAAGGTTCTTGCAGCGGATGCCGTTGGTCTTGTCAAGTGGGGCTTCGGTCTTGATGAGTATTGGGCGCTTAACTCGGAAGCAACGCATGCGAATGCGGTTGTGGACGGCATCTTCGGCTATGCATTCGCTCCCGTGATCGTTGATAGCAATGAAATCGAAGCCAA
>JAZTWU010000097.1:0-4891 GCA_045636085.1 Eubacteriales bacterium | reverse complement strand
GGAATCACTTATGTGAAGACCTCCGAAACGCACAAGGCGTATATTGACGGCGCGCTTCTTTCCTCCGCGATCGTGACGGCAGATATGGCAGGAAAAACGGCGGAGGCCGAGGTGACGGGCGTATATGCTCCCGCGCTCTTCACCGTGACGGTTGGCGGAAAAACGGTTGGCTATGCGGATGCCGAGCGCTATGGCGCGGATCTTGCCGCCTGCCTTTCCTCTCTGGAGGACGGTGCCGTTGTCCGCCTCTATGCGGACGTGACGCTTGCGCCCATCACGGTGGCAGGCAAGCGCGCAGAGAGCGGCGCACCCGCCTCGGCGGTGCTGGATCTCAATGGCCACACCGTGACCTTCACGGGTGAGGGAATCGCAATGCGCGTTCTGATGCCCGGATTTTCGCTTATTTCCTCTGCGCCCTCGGCCGCTGTGATTGCCGACGGGCACACGCTCTTCTCCACGGGAGAGGACGATTATAAATGGATCGGCGGCGCGGCCTACGGCTTAGACACGGCGGAATACAGAGCGCATACCGAAATTTCCTCCACCGTGGCCAAGGGCTTCCTTTCGATCTGCAAAACGGGCGAGGACGTCACCTTCAGGGCGAACCGCGTGAATGCAGACCTGCACGGTCTTGGCGCGGAGATCCTCGGCGGTACCTTCGAGCAGAGCGAGAATAGCGCATCCCCCTATTTCCTTCTGCTTTCCAGACAAAATGAAAACACGGCGCATATCCGCCGCGTGGAAAACGCAACCCTCGTGATCCGCAATGCGCAGACGGCGGCGATGCTTTACCGCGCCTCCGAGGCTGTGACCTTCAAAAACTGCCGCTTTATCTCGGCCGCAGGCCGGATCGCGCCCCTCTTTGCCGAGGGCGATGCGGTTTTGCCGACGGCGCCGATCTTTGAAGGCTGTGATTTCTTCGATATTCTTCCCGAAATTTTCTTCGGCGGCCGCCGCATTTCCTATACGGACTCGGGCTTCGGCTTCACCTCTGCCGCCCCCGAGGGAGATATAGATGCAACGGTCAGCGCTGCATACCTTGACGCCGTGACGGCAAAGGAGCTTGCGGTGCTTGGAGAGACCTACCGCATCGAGTGCGCGCTCCGCGTGGAAAAATACGATCCCGTCAAGGTTCTTTATCCCGACGGCACGATCCATACCTATGAGGTGGGCGAGAGGATCGCTTACTATCGGATGGCGGAAACCAAGATGGATGGGCGCAGGCTCTATAAGCTCGTCGGCGACGGATGGAAATATACCCTGCTCGGCGAAAAGATCGAATTTGAAACCGTTCCCGCCGCGGCGGCAGGCCAATGCCTCGTTGCATACGGCTACGATTATGCAAAGGTTTACTTCACCTCCAAGGAGGAGACTGCCTCCGGAACGGTGCTCGTTTACCATCTGGAAACCACGCTTGACATCTATTTCAGCGAGGATAACCTCGGTGATCGCGGTGACGGAACCAACGTCGGCGCATATTCCTTTGAGGAGCTTCGCCTTTCGACCACCAAGAAGGTGACGGTGACGCTCTATGAGGATCAGATCTACGGTGCCTTTGCTGCCGACTGGGATCTTGGAGATAAGGAAACCGGCAGACCCGTATATCTGGATCTGAACGGCTTCAGCCTGACGATCGAGCAGGCGCAGTATCTGGAAATCCTCGGCATGAATCTGCATATCTATTCCTCCGTGGAGGGTGCCGTCTTCTCAATGCCCTATGCAAAGCAGATGTTCCGCCCCAACGATAACGGAACGGCTCGTCTCGGCAACAATGCCGACGGCGGCGCATATGCAAAAAACATCACCTTTATGGGTAAGTCGCTCATATACAATGTCTGGGGCAGCGGCGTTCATATCTGGGGCGGTATCTACCGCCAGACGGCAAAGACCGCGGCCTTTATCGAGGTTTCCCGCCGTATTTACGAAATGAAGGATGCGACCTTCTATCTTTATGAGGGAACCGAAGCCGCTCTGGGCATCACCGAGCCGATCAACGGCAAAGGCGTTGCCAACGGAGAAAAGACGATCACAAACTGCCATTTCTATTCTCCCACCTCGGCTTACTTCCTTTACAGCACGCAGAGCGGAGCCAACGTTCGGCATGATGATAAATGCACGTTTGATCAGGTGCTGACCGAGGTTCTCGGCGACGTGCTGACCGTGACGCTTGCGGACGGAAGCGTTTATGAGCTTCCGCTGGGCGCGGGGCTTTCCTCGATCACCAAAGCAAGGACCTATATGGATGCATCGGGTAAGCTTTATCTTCTTGCAGAGGAGCGCTACCGTATCTTTGACGAGACGGGTGCTGAGATTCCCTTCGAGACGGTCACGATCGGTATGCTCGGAAAGAGCTTCACCGCGACGGAGGATCATATCTATCAGCGCGTCTTCTATACCGTTAGCGTCGGTGATAAGATCACCTACAATACGAATGCGCAGAATTATTCCGTGGACCTTGCGATATACCTCAGCGCGATGGATCACGGCGCAACCGTCACGCTTTATGCCGATGCACTTCTTTCTCCCGTCCGCGTGACGGCGAAGCACGGCGCGGAGCGCTCGGCGCTGCAGAGCGCCTCCTATTTGCTGGATCTGAACGGCCATTCGATCTCCTTTGAGGAAACGAGAGGCGCGGCCTTTGAGGTGCGCGTGGCGCAGTTCTTCCTCTATTCCTCCGTGCCCGGCGGCCGTATTCTTGCGGATGGACTTTCGCTTCTTCGCACCGCGGAGATGGAATATGAGAGCACGAAGGGCAGCACCGTCAAGGTGGCGGGCTCGGCTCTGATCGGCGACGTGGCCACGGCGAGAAATCTCACCGTCAGCTGCCGCAGCGTTTGCGCTCCCTCCGATGGCGGAAGCATTTATATTCTCGGCGGCGTTTTCGAGCAGAGCACGTCGAGTGCGGCTCTTTATCTGATGGAAACGGAGGGGCTTGAGAAGCTGGTGCTTTCGAATGCAAGCTTCCTTCTTCAGAATGAAAAAACCGATCTGATCCGTGTCAGCGAAAATACGGAGATCACCGCGCAGGAATGTAATTTTATCTGCATGGCAAGCGCGACGACCTCGCTTTTTGCCTTCAGCTCCTCTGCGCTCGGCGTTGGCTCGGGCTTTGACGGCTGCAACTTTTATAACATCGTTCCCGTCTGCTCTCTGGAGGGCGTGAGCATCCACTTTGCAGACTGCGCCTTCGGCTTCTCCTCTGCCGCACCGGCAGGAGACCTTGATAGCGGCGTGGACGAGGCGTATCTCGTTTCCTTCGCGGGCAGAAACGCCACGGTGCAGGGACGCACCTATACCTTTGGCTATACGATCCGGTTTGTTGCCGGTGCGGGATGCACCGTCGTTTATCCCGACGGAACCGAGAAGTTTTTTGCCGCCGGCAAGGAGATTGCAGGCTTCACGGATGCGGATACCTTCATCGGTAAGGACGGAAGGCTTTATAAGCGCTCCGCCGCCGGCTGGAGCTTCTCTCTGGACGGCACGGTGCTCAAGAGCCTGACCGTCACGGCGGATATGGTTGGCAAAACCGTCACCGCCACGGGCTATGATACCGTTTACTTCACGATCGAGACCCCGAGCGGTATCACCTATCATACGAATGCCTCCACGGCGGCCTCCGTGCTGAAGAGCTATGCCGCCGCGATGGAGAAGAATTCCACGCTTAAGCTCTGGTCGGATATCACCGTTTCCAACCTGAAAATGATCGCTGAGCGCTTTGAGGATTCCTCGCAGGCGAATGCGCGCTATGATCTTGACCTCAACGGCTTCACGCTCACGATGACAACGAGCGGCACGGCCTTCGTCGTGCAGATCGCGAAGTTCTATCTCTATTCCTCCCGTGAAAACGGCGTGATCCGCGCCGAGAAGGCAACTCTCTTCTATTCGGATAACGACGACTATAAGTGGGTTGACGGCGCGGCCATCGCCTATGGATCGACGGCGTATAGTCAGGCCACCACGGCGCAGGCGATCAAGATCAACGGAACCCTTTATCTCGGAGAGGATTCCGAAACGGGTCAAAGATACGGCCAAAACCTCACGGTTTATTGCGCACGGGTCAACCAGGATATGTACGGCTCCGGCGTTTATATGCTCGGCGGAACCTTCGAGCAGAGCTCCGCGAGCACGGCAACTCATTTCTTCCTTCTTTCGAGACTGGCATCCGGCTCCTCGCATATCAAGGCGGTCAGAAACGTCACCTTCGTTGTGACGAAGGCGACCACGGCGCCCATCTTCTATACGGCGGGAGCGAAGGTTACCTTCACGGACACTACCTTTATTTCCACGGCGGGAAGCGTGCCGCTTTGCGCCGCCAAGGCGTTTAACGATAAGGGCGTTGAATACAAGGCAAACTACAATAAGGCGCCCGGCTTCGTCCGTTGCTCCTTCTATGACATTATGCCCGTCGTTGAGATCGGCAAAAATGCGGCAAGCTTCACCTCCTGCGCCCTCGGCTTCTCGGGCTCGGTTCCCACGGAGGATCTGGATTCGACGGAGGGACGCTTCGCAGGCCTTTCCGTGACGGAAACGCAGAGAATCACCGTCCTCGGCAGAGCCTATTCTCTCACGCACACGCTGATTCAGTCTGCCGTTGGCTTCGTGACGGTGGTTTATCCTCACGGATACACCGAGACCTTCGATCTCGGAGCGGAAATTTCTCCCTTCACCGTGGAGAAAATCTTCTATGCGGACGGCCTTCTTTATGCCGATCTCGGCAGGGGCTGGATCTTTACGCTGGATGGCGAGGTGCTTCCCAATCTGGCGGTGACGGAGGCTATGGTTGGAAAAACCGTTATAGCGGGCGGCTACAGCCGTGCTTATTTCTCCGTTACGGTGGGAGAGGAAACCGTTTACTATACGGATGCCTCGAGCTATGCGACGCAGTTCACGA
>JAZTWU010000096.1:0-20413 GCA_045636085.1 Eubacteriales bacterium | reverse complement strand
TTGTACGCCTCACGAGGTGAAAAACGACGCTTTTTGCTTTTCTCTGCAATAAAAACCCGAGCACCTGCAAAAGCGGGTGCCCGGGTTTTTATGCTTTTGCTTTCGGATCAACCGAGAGCGGCGGCAAGGTTCCAGAGTGCCTTTGCATACGCGGCGGTTACGCCCTCGTTCTGCACGGCAACACCTGCAACGTAGTCTGCCAAGGTGTAGTTAAAGGTTTCAAGCGTTTCGCCTGCTTCGCTCTGCACGGTTACGGTGATCACCTCATCGAGATCAGCCAATGCAACCTCTGCGAGCACGTAATCACGGTCGAAGCCTGCGAAGGGCTGAGATACAGCCTGCTCAACACCGTTGACAAGGATCTTTCCTTCGAAATCATCCGCGATGCGGAATGCGAAGGTGATCTTCTCCTTTGCAACGAGAAGGACATTCTCGATATAAGCGGAGGAGAGTGCCTCGTTTGCGGTGGGAAGTGCGGCATCGCTCTTAAGCTCCTCGTAATTTGCGAGCATATTAAAGAGACGGCCAAGGTTTACGCCACGCGCATCACCGTATCCGAAGGAATAATCGAAATACTGTGCCAGCGTGCAGACATAATCCATAACGGCATATGCACGAGCAGCGGCGGATGCATCGCCTGCTTCGAGGATCTCTGCAAAATATGCATCAAGAGCGGCCGTTGCGGTGATGGTCATATAGGTATCGGCATTTACGAGATCCACCGTCAGAACCATATCGTCCAGCACATCAGCGAAGGAAGCGAAGGAAACGGGGATTACGTAGTACTGCACGCCACCAATCGTCTCGATATCGAGAGCTGCGAAGTCGATCGCAACACCGCCGAGCTTGAGGTTTGCAAGAACGCCATCTGCCTCAACCTGAAGATAGAAGGTGAAGGCAAGAGAATCGGCGAGAACGAGCTTCGCCTGAAGCTTGGATGCATCTGCGGTGAACAGGCAGTTAACGACCACATCCTCCGTCAGGATATCTACACCCTGATAGGAGAAGTAGTAGCCCTCAGCGAAGAGGCTATAGAAGCTTGCAATCGAGCCATAGTAGTACTTCTCGCTTGCGCGGTTTACACCGTCATAGCGATAGGTTACATTGACTACGAGCGCTTCATCATCCGTTGCGGCCTCTGCATATGCAATTGCATATACGGTTCCGAGAACCTCAACGCTTTCAACGAAGTTATTTACCTTCACGCCATTGATCACGCCGTTTGCAAAGCTGCATCCTGCAAAGGTACCCGCAGTTCCGAGAACGGTGCCATCCACCGTTACGGTTGCGCCAAGGGAAACACCCATCAGCTTCGCGCCGTTTACAGTTGCGGCAATGCCGTTTACAAGGCTTGCATCGCCAAGATTGAAGATCACAACATCGTTGAGAGCCACACTACCCTCGCTACCGCCGAAGATCACGGAGGCATCCGAGAGATAAAGGGACGTGCCGTTCAGCACAACTGCGGCAGAGCCGGAGAGCGCGAAGGGTGCTTTGGCTGCGGTGAGGATCTCGCCGCCCTGCACCGTGAGAGGTGCGGAAACTGCCATAGATGCGCCCAGCGTGAGCGAATATTCGCCAAGAAGGATCTCAAGAGCCTTCTCAACGGAGAGTGCGCCGACGGTGATATCACCGTAAACATAGAGCGTACCCGCATTTGCGGCGTTATTCAGCGCATCTGCAAGTGCGATTCCGATATTGGCGGCATTTGCGGTCTCGAAGGCAACCACAGCCTGTGTCTCGGTATCATAAAGAGCGAAGATAATGGAAACAAAATTCTCAGCGGGCGTTGCCGTGATCTCACCTGCCTCGGCAACGATTCCCTCTGCAGGAACACCTGCCCAAGCCACGGGGATATTGGCCTTTCCGCTTGCGAGATCGAAGGTCACAGTGTAATAATCGGAGGTCATTTCGATCGGAACGAAATACTTACCAACGATATAATACTTCACAAGATCCGAAGCATAGGTAACGGCGAGGATCTGATCTGCGGAGGCATAGCCATATACGGAAACAACCTCGATCTCACCCTCTGCATTCAGAACGCCGACCTCAAAGAGATACTTTGCAAGTCCCTCGGGAGCCTCTGCATAAAGAGCTGCAAGGTTTTCCTCGGTGGAGAAGGCATTCACGCCCTCGTACACAACCGCAACCTCCTCGGTGGATACGAGCTTCAAAACGGGTGCGATTCCAATCAGAACACAATCCTTAACCGTTGCGGAGGAGCCGTTGAAATTGCTTCCGTTCGAGCTATTTCCTCCAAAGAGAGGAGAATTTTCCTGTGCAATCAGGATGCAGTTTTCAATCGTAAGAACTTCGTTTCTATACTTATCGTATCCGAAGACCTTAGCAACCTTCTGCGTGCAGATAACGGTTGCATTCTTCACGAAATCACCCTTACCGGAGAAGCCGATCGCATAAGAGGTTCCGTTATAGATATAAAGACCGCCATCAATGCTGAAGTGCTTTACGCCGTTTCCGGCGTTGCTACCGTAATAAATCGCGCCCTTGGATTCAACGACGAGATTTTCGCCGAGAATCGAGATCTTGGCACCTGCGGCCTCGGCAACACCGAAGAGAACGGAGGAGGAATTATTGATGAATCTTGCGCCGGGCTTTGAGGATTTGATCGTGAGCGTATTGGAGCTCTTCTCAAGACCGATCACGCACTTTACACCGGAGCCGTTGTACGCATTCATATCCATCGTGGTGCAGGCGCTGTCGACCGTGATCGTGTGACCGTTGAGGTCCCAGGTGATCGAGCCTGCAGGCAGAGAGTTATAATAGTCGCGGTTTTCTGCCTCTCCTTTGCTGTTGAGAGGACGATATGTAACGAACTTACCGAAGGCAAGAAGCTTCGTTACGTTCATATCCATATACATCGTGATCTCATATGCCGCAGCGGGCACGCTAAAGATCTCATAGAACTTCTCGAAAACGCCCTCGGCAGTACCGCCGCAATCCACATTGTAGCCTGCCGCATAAAGCTTGCCCGTTACCGTATCACGGTAAGAGAAGGCAGGGATATCCTCAACCATATAGATCAGCTTCACGGTAACCTTACCGGTTGCGGTTACAACACCGTCTTCAATCTGGTATACCTCGGAGAGATCGTACTTGGGAACGGAATAAAGCTTGCCGTTTTCGATCTTCACGCCGTCACCTGCATCAGAAGAGAACGGAGCGCCGAGCGCATAATAGGCACTTCCCTGCTCCGTGGTGATGCAAAGCGTATCCCCTGCATCCTTCATCACGAAGTTGATCGTTGCCGAAATGGGAGATCCATCCTCGGCGGTGAGGCTTCCCTCATACGCCTTGGGAGCGATCTTCGCAAAGACAAGCGATTCGCTTCCATAGGTATCTGCAGAGCCAAGCGAGGAAACGCAATTGGATCTGAAGTTCAAAACTGCGGCGCCCTGATTCTTATCCACCTTCACATTGATAAACACGCAGTTATCAAAGACAGGCTTTGCAGACGAGCTCGAAGCAGAAACAAGCCCAGAGGCTTCGGGAGAATAGAATTTGCAGTTTGTGATAGAAGAGGAGCCCTTGGCAACGACAGTTCCGTCATAGCCATAGGAATCGGCAAACATCGTGGATCCCGCAGTCAGATAAAACTCTGCATTGCAGATCGCGTTGATACGACGGGAGAAATCAAAGAATGCGCCGCTGCCGGTCTGGTAGAACTTACCGCCGTACACATACATACCGCTACCGTATTGCTGTGCGGAAATCGCCTTGCAATGGAAGGAGATGTTTGCGGCATTCTTTCCGCCGGAGCTCGTATCGCCGAGATAAACATACGCATCGTCGTTTGCACGGGCGATTGCGGAAGCACTCGTCTGATACCAATGCGCACCGGGAACGGAGGAATAGATACGAAGGGAAAGACCGGTGACATCCATAAAGCTCGAGGACTTATTGATCACCGTGTGACCGTTCAGGTCAAGGTTGGCAACGATCGCGCTTCTTCTTGCGGAGTCGAGGAACATCTTCGTTGCGAAGGAGCTGGCCTCAACGTCGGCATAAAGAATGATCTTCAGGCTGGACTTGAACGCCGTATTTGCCTCGGGATAGATCTGTGCAAAGGATGCCGCGCCGGTATTGGTGCCGTCACCCTTATCACCCGCATTGGAATTGCTGAGGTACTTATGCACATCGTTGTTCATATGGTATACCACGGTGGTAACGCCATCCAGCGTTTCCTCGGTTACATAGTATACCTGACGCTCATCGCGCGTACCTGCAACGGTGGATTCCAGCGTCGTTCCGAGAAGCTCGGCCGTTGCGGCTCTGGGAAGTCCCTGCCACGTTGCACCAAGCTCGGTGGTGTACTTATACGCACGTCCCTCCTCGTCATAAACGAGGAAGATTCTGGGAACGGCGGGAGCGACGATTTCTTCGCCCTCTTCATAGGTCTGCACGGTGCCGTCCTGATAACGAATCGTCAGAACCGCGGCATCGCCCTCTGCCGCAAAAGCGGCAAGGGCAAAGACACCGACGAGCAGGCAGAGGGAAAGAACGAAAATGAGGAGTTTTTTATTAAGCTTCATATTTCTCTCCTTTTCTGATTATGCCTTAGCATAGGCGGCAGCAAGATTTACAAAGTTATAGAGCGCCTTCGCATACGCGGGAGCATAACCCATATTCTGTACCGTCATAGCCTGCGTATAGGCTGCAAGGGAATACGTGAAGGACTCGGCAACCTCACCGTAGAGCTCGACTTCGATCTCGAAATCGCTCGCCAGCTCGGCATAGGAGATATCGGGAACGATCAGATACGATTTACCGTCAATCTCTTGGATATCCTTATAGATGAAGGAAATTTCTTTTCCTGCATAGGAAACCTTGGTGACGCCCTTGAAATCGGGATCCACGCGAAGCGCCAGGCTCACCTTTTCCTTCACGATGAAGAGCGCGCCATGGATATAATCCGACTGCACGGGCTCAACGTCTGCGGGAGCTACATACGCCGTCTGATACTCGGCATATGCATTGATCAGAGCCTTGGGATCGGTCTCGCGCTCATATCCGAAGTATTTCGCAACGGAATCCACGTAAACGAGGAGCGCATAAACCAGCGTTTTATCCTCTTGCTCAGCGGCGGGATCTGCAAGAATGCCCTTCGCATAATCTACAAGAGACGCATCGAGAGAAACCGTTTCTCTCATATCGCCAAATACGATATCTACCGAAATATTCAGCGCATCCAGAGAATCTGCAAAGCTAACGAATGCATAGGGGAGAACGTAATAATCCGTGCCCTCGATATTTTCGATTGCAAGAGAAGCAAAATCGATCAGCACACCGTTCAGCATCAGATTCTCAAGTCCCTCCTGCTTTTGCAGATAGAAGACCATATTCAGCTTCTCGGTTACGAACATACGAGCGGCGATCTTGGAGGAATCCGCAATGAATGCACAAGCAAACTCCGCGGAGGCAAGGATGGGATCCTCGGTTTCGAAGAGGTAGTAGTAACCCTCGATCGCAACGAGCTTGAAGCCGGGGATACTGCCTGCATAGTAAGTAATTTCGCCCTTCACTTCATCCTTATACTTGAAGGTGGCAACGGCAACCTTATCTGCATCGTCCGTTGCGGCAAGGGTGAAGACGATCTCATAGGTCTCATCGCCAACGGCGAGATTTTCGAGATTGTTGTTATAAACGAGGTTTCCTTCCACACCGTTTGCAAAGGCATCTGCGCTTTCCGTATAGAATACGGTTCCATCCAGCGTTGCGCCTGCAAGGGTGAGATTATAGATCTTTGCATTCTTCACGGCCGCGGTCGCGGAGGTGAGAGCGGTCTTTTCTGCGAGGTTATAAACGGCAACGTTCTCAAGAGAAGCCGCACCGTCGAAGAGAGATGCAAGGCTCGCGATCACAACGATCTCACCGTTCTTCACAGCGAGAGATGCATTCGGAGCAAAGGCTGCGGAAACGAGCACGCGGTGACCCTGAAGATCCAGCGTTACAGCCGCGGCGTTGGCAATCGCGGTATCCACCGCAACATCCACATACAGAGCGATCACAGAGCCCTCATCGGCCAAGGCGGCGGAGGCGGCCAGATCGGCACCGATCGATGCGGAGGCAAGATATCCGTGTGCCACGGGAGCACCGTCAAGAAGAACGACATAAGCCAGAGGCTTTTCTACATAATTAATATAATCTGCGGCAACCAGCGTCTGTCCCGCAAGATCGGCGGGAACATAGGCATTTGTCATTGCGCCAAGGTAGCCCTCGATGTCGACGAAGAGCTTATTTTCAAGCTCATAATAGGGAGATGCAAGCGTTTCAGCCTCGACGGGAGTGAAGAAGGAGCCGGGGAGATAATACTCGCCCTCAGCAGCTGCACCGTAGTCCACGTAAAGGAGCTCGCTCTCTGCGGCATTGCCGATAAAGGTCAGGACAAGCTTCTCTTCACCGTATACAACCGCAACCTTATAGGTATAGCGAACGGTGTCCGCGGGGAGGGTGCCATTGTATGCGATCTTGAGGTTTGTCTCGTTATCTGCCTTCATCACGCCATCGTAGGTCACACCGTCCAGCGAAGCATGAATATTCTCAAGGTCGATACCGGACAGCGCGCAATCCTTGAAGTCAACCGTGTAGGTTGCGCTGGCGTTTCGAGGTGCGCTCTGCACGCCTCCGTTGTTGTTCAGGAAGACGAAAAGCTTCGTCTTATTCTTGGAATAGATCGTGCTGTTTTCAACCTTGAAGCTTGCGTTGTTCTTATAGTAGTGTGCACCGAACAGAGCCGTGGGCGCGTCACCGAGAAGAACGATGGTTGCATTCTTGATCGAAATATTGTTTGCAAGATAGGAGATAGCCGTCTTATTGCCCGTGATCACGTAGGTTCCGCCGTTGACGGTGAAGTTCACGGAACTGCTATTCGTCTCAAGCGCATGGGAAAGAGAACCAACGCCGATGTAGGTGATATTTTCACCATCGATCACGATATTCGCGGCCGCGCCCTCACCAAGACCGAAGAGAGCCAGCGAGGAGGCGTTCAGGATCTGCGCGCCTGCGAGGGAGGATTTCAGCGTAAAGGTATTGGCAGAGTTAATCTCAAAGCCGAAGATAACCTCGGAGGCGTGGCCATAAGAGCCAAGCGAGTTCGAGTTCGAGAGGTTGACACCCTGGGTCAACGCGGGGATAGAGAAGATATGACCGTTGAGGTCAAGCGTTACGCTACCCTTGGAAAGAGATTTATACTCGTCTGCGCTATCGCTTCTTCCGAGAGGGCCCCAGCCCATTGCGGCAGGGATCTCAAGATCGGCATAAAGCTTGATCTCGCAAGCGAATGCAACCGTATCGAAGAGAGTATGGAAGGCCTGACCGATTTCAGCCTTGGTCATTCCCTCCTCCAGGGCAACATACTCAACGGTTCCGTCCGTCTTCGTCCACTTGAACGCAACGGGCTCAATTACAGCATAGCTTGCAACGGCATTGCTTACCGTGCCGAGCATCTCCTCGGTAACAACAGCAAAAACAGAGGGATCGAAGGAAGCATCACCGTAGTAGACCGCCGTTCCGTTTGCCTTCTCCTCGATATGATTGAAGACCTCTCCATCCACATAGAAGGGGGTTGAGCCAAGCGTCCAATAATCCGTATAAGCACCGGCCCAGTTGATACCGTAAACCGTGCTCACATCGGTAGCAAAGGTCATATCCAGCGTGTAGCTTGCGCCGTTTGCCGTCACGGTCTTGGGAGTGCCGTGCGCAACAACCGCACCGGCGGGAGCCGTCGGAGCATTTCCGCCGAACATACAGTTGGTGTAGGTCACCTTGAAGGTGATCTGACCTTCCTGCACCTCATTGGTCTTCGTATTCGTATGCTTGAAATCATAGGTGTGCGCATGCATAGGAGATACGCGGTAGAAGGAGCATCCCGAGAAGGTCGCATTCTGCGTCTTGGAATAAGAACTCGACGTCGATGATGTCGTCACCTTTCCGAGCTCCACAAAAATCGGAACCACAGCATCGGCCGTATTGATAAAGGTGCAATTCGTGAAGGTTCTGGCGGCGCTGCTCTGATAGTGAACCACAGCCTCAAGCGCCGTGCAAACAACGAAGGTTGCATTCTTTATATTCTGCATAGTGGAGCTGTATTCGCTGCTCGACTTACGGGACATCAGGATAAAGTTCGTCGCCGTGCTGGTTTCGAGCTGGATATAGGTTCCACCGTTTACATATGCACCGTTGCCGTAAAGGCTATTATTCAGCTGGTTGCAATACACCGTAAGGTTTGCACCGTACGAGGGATCCGTTCCCTCCTTATAGCCCTCTTTTTCGCCGATCCAAAGAGTACCGTCGATTCTTCCGCCGGTATACTTATCGTTGTTGTTGGTACGGAAAAGCGTCGTCGCCTTCTCCGCACGAAGAACACCGCCGGGCTGAGAGGAATAGATCGAGAAGTGGTTTGCATAAATGTCAAGAGCGAAGCTACCCGTAGCCGTCAAGCTCAGCTGGTGACCGTTCAGGTCAATAGCAAAGGTCTTGTTCTTATTACCATAGATCGTGGCCACACCGCTCGAAAAGTCTTCATACAGCGTAAGCACGGCGCTCGTAGCATTATCCGAGCCGAGGAAGAAGCTCTTCAGCCCTGCGCCTGCCGTCTCAGCATCGTAGTAATAAGTGGTTTCGCCCTCGGCGAGAGCGATGCCGAGATAAACCTTATTGAAGCCGGAGGCAACAATATTCTTGCCCACCATAGCTTCCGTCACCGTCAGATCCGCAAGCTCCTGATCTTCAAGAGTGTAAATCCAACCGGGAACGTCATCATCCACATAAAGGGTGTTTCCCTTGCCTGCGTAGGTCTCGCCCTCGGGCGCAACGATCGTTTCGCCAACGGCGTACTCTACCACAGTTCCGTCGGGATATGTGACGGAGGCCTTCTCGCTTCCCTCTGCGGAAACCGCCGTGGCGAACACGCCAACCAGCAGAACCAAAGAGAGAACGAGGATGAGGAGTTTTTTGCTGTTTTTCATACTTTTCTCCTTAGATTTGATAATTTAGTATTATACGCATATATTATAGCATTTTCAACACAAAATTTCCATTGATAAATGCCACAATTTTTTTTGTATAAAATGTATAACAATGCGCGCGATTGGATAGAATGAGGGAAAGAAATGCGGCGCGGCCGCTTTCGGAGCACGGATTTTACGAAAGGAAGAGAAAAATGAAAGGAATACTCGAGGGGGCGGCGGTTTTATTGCTGGCCGCCGTGGTGATGGCCGCCATTCCGACGGAGGCGGAGGCAAGGATCTACGAGGACACGGTGCGGCTACATATTCTGGCCAATTCGGATGAAGAAGAGGATCAGGAGGTAAAAATTTATGTACGCGACCGACTGCTCACCGAATACGGCGCGGCGCTTTCCGATTCCAAAAACATTACGGAGGCAGAGGAGAAAATGCGCGTGCTTTTGCCCGCTATGGAGCGCGATGCAAGCCTCTGGCTCAAGGAGGCGGGATTTTCCTACGGCGCACGGGTAACGCTTTCGGACGAGTGGTTTGATCGGCGCGAATACGCAGACGCCGTTTTCCCCGAGGGGCAATACGCTTCCCTGCTCGTCACGCTCGGAGACGGCGCGGGAAAAAACTGGTGGTGCGTGATGTTTCCGCCGTTGTGCCTCAATATGTCGCTCGGCGAGACGCTCCCCTATTCCGACGCAGAGGAAGCGCTGATCGGCGGTAAATACCGGCTGAAGCTCAAGGCGCTGGAGCTTGCGGCGAGAGTTTTTCGATAATTTTCTCCCAAACTTTTACAGAAAAGCCCGCTCACACGGAAAATGGTCTTGATTTTTCGCTCTCCGTATGGTAAAATAAGAGAAACGAAGAAGATCGCTCGGCCGAAGCGAGGAAGGGAGATGCAGGATGGCGGATAAAAAAAGCGAGAACCGCACCGTTGCGGAAAATCGCAAGGCGCGGCACGATTATTTTATTGAAGAGACCTACGAGGCAGGCATTGCGCTTTACGGCACGGAGGTGAAATCCATCCGTCGCGGCGGCGTGAACCTCAAGGATTCCTACTGCGACCTGCGCGACGGTGAGCTTTTTGCGCTCGGCGTTCATATCAGCCCTTACGAGCAGGGAAACATTTTCAATCGCGAGCCGCTCCGAGAAAAAAAGCTTCTGATGCACAAAAGAGAAATTATGAAGCTTCTCGGTCTTGTGACGCGCGACGGCTATACGCTCGTTCCCCTTTCTCTCTACTTCAAGGGCTCGCACGTGAAGATGTGCATCGGGCTCTGCCGAGGAAAGAAGCTCTACGACAAAAGAGACAGCATTGCAAGGCGCGATGCAGAGCGCGAGATGGAGCGCCGAATGAAGGATCGATAATTTTCATAAAAAAAAAGGCTGCCGTTTCCCGACAAAAATGCGGGCGGCAGTCTTTTTTCATTCTTGATTTTCGCTTTTCAGCGAAAGAAGTGCTTTGACCTCCTCCTCGGTCAAGTGACGGAGCGCGCCGCGCGGCAGATCGCCGAGCGAAAGCGGGCCGAAGGCAATGCGGCGCAGATAGATCACGCGCCCCCGCACGGCGAGGAGCATCTTTCGCACCTGATGCTTCTTTCCCTCCGTGACTGTGAGAAGGCCGACGGTGACGGGATCCTCCCCGTGGCGGCGATAGCGCTTTTTCTCGTATTCGGAAAGCACGTCGCGCACCTCGGTGAGCGGGCATTCGCGCAAAATCCGAAGCTTCGCGGGTGCACTCGTCAGTCCATCGCCGAGCGGAACGCCGTTTTCCAAGGCGTGCGCATCCGCCTCCGAGAGGCGACCGTAGGAATAAAAAAGATAGGTTTTCTCCACGTGATGCGCAGGATGCAAAAGGCGCGCGGCGAGAGTGCCGTCATCCGTGAAGAGCAAAAGTCCCTCGGTTTCCTTATCCAGACGGCCGACGGGAAAGAGAGAGCGATCCTCGGGAGAGAAGGCGTCCATCACCGTTTTTCGGCGAGGATCCGTGCGCGCCGTTAATTCGCCACGTGGCTTGTGATAGATCAAATATCTATACATAAAAGCTCCAAATTTGAGTTTTTTGAAAATATTCGTTTACAAAAAGCCGTTTTTTATTATTCCTTTTCTTTGCGAAGCGTTCGCATCGAATTAAGGATTGCAAGAACGGCAACGCCGACGTCCGCAAAAACACCCCACCACATTGATGCAAGGCCGAAAGCGCCAAGCAAGAGGACGGAAAGCTTCACGCCGAGAGCAAAAACGATGTTTTGCTTTGCGATGCGCACCGTCCTTTTCGCGATGCGAACGGCTATGGGCAGGCGCGTGAGCGAATCGGACATAATGACGATATCCGAGGCCTCCATCGCGCTATCCGTGGCGCGGTGTCCCATTGCGATGCCAACATCCGCACGGGCGAGAGAGGGCGAATCGTTGATGCCGTCGCCTACAAAGACAACCTTGTTTTTCTCGGATGCAAGAAGCTCCTCAAGAACGGCATATTTATCCTCGGGGCGAAGCGAAGCACGAAAGCCGTCGAGAGCAAGTGCCTTTGCCGCAGAAAAAACAGCGTCCTCTGCATCTCCGCTGAGCATTTGAAGAGATTTTGCGCCGAGCGAGCGCAACTCGCCCATTACTGCATTTGCCTCCGGCTTCAGGGCATCTGCGAGATGGATCTCTCCGAGCAGGCGGCCGTCTTTTGCAACAAGAACGGCGCCACAGCCCTCATCAAAGCCCTCGGCGAGAGGGATTCCCTTTTCTCGCATAAGACGAGGATTTCCGATAAAGACCTCCGAGCCGCCCACCGTTGCGACCATTCCCCGCCCTGCAAGCTCACGCACGTTTTCTGCGTGCTCCGTTGGGAGCGCCGCGCCTCGCAAGCAAACGGCGACGGGATGGCTCGAGCCGTGCTCCACCGCGGCGGCAAGCGAAAGAAGTTCCGCCTCCGTTCCCTCGTATGCAACGGCGCGAATAACGGCAAGCTCACCGCGCGTGAGGGTGCCCGTTTTATCAAAGACGAAATGCGTTGCCTTGGCAAGGGGCGAAAACACATTTCCGCCCTTGAAGAGCACGCCCTGCCTTGCCGCGCCGCCAATGCCGCCAAAAAACGCCATCGGAACCGAAATCACAAGTGCGCAGGGACAGGAAACGACCAAGAATAAAAGCGCACGGCGCAAGCACTCCACAAAGCTTGAAAGCCGAAGCATCGGCGGCACTACGGCAAGCAGAACCGCCACTCCCACGACGAGCGGCGTATACCAAACGGCAAATTTCGTGATGAAATTTTCTTCCTTGGATTTATTTTCGGATGCATTTTCCACCAAAGCGAGGATGCGCGCGGCGGCGCTCTCCTCGGCGGGGCGCACGGCTTCTGCAACGAGAACGCCGCTGAGAACCACGCTTCCGCTATCCACAAGATCCGAAACCGAGACGGCACGCGGACGGGATTCACCCGTCAGCGCCGAGGTATCGATATCGGCAGAGCCTTCCAGAACCCTCGCATCCAAGGGAACGCGATCCCCTGTGCGCAGAAGAATTCGTGCGCCAACCGCCACATCCTCGGCATCGACAACCTCTTCCCCATCCTCCGTTAAAACCGTGGCACTATCCGGACAGATCTCCATCAGGGAGCGGATGGAGGTGCGCGCCTTGCGCACGGCGCGCTCCTGAAAATATTCGCCCACGGAATAGAAGAGCATCACGGCCACCGCTTCCGTATATTCGCCGATGCACATAGCCCCCACGGATGCGATGCACATCAGGAATTTCTCGTCCAAAAGATCGCGCCGCAAAAGGCCGCGAAGCGCATCCCTTGCAACGGGAAGGCCAACGCATATCAGAGCCACTATATAAAAGGCAAGAGATAGCAAAAAATGCGCCTTCGCCAAAAGGATCGCCGCCAAAAGAAGTGCCAACGACAAAAAGGTCGGGGCGAGCGGATGCTTTATCATTTTTATGATTTTTATCTTCATATCACACAAAATACAAAACAATTGTTTACAATTAAGCACATCAAGGGAAAGAACGCGGCGAATCCGAAGCATCGGAATCCGCCGCACACGATCTTATTCCTCAATCACAACGTTTTTCGAAAACTTTGCCGCGCAATCCTTCACAATTGCAAGCACTGCTTCGGCGGGAAGTGAGGTTTCAACCGTTACCTTCTCCGTCAGAAAATTGATTTTTGCGCTATCGATTCCCTCTTCCTTTTCGATCATTGCGGAAAGCTTCGCGGCGCAGTTCGGGCAATCCAGCCCCGTGATTCCATACTTCAGCTTCATTGTCTTTTTCTCCTTATTATATAGTTATAGTTTTTATTCCTCAACGTGTGCAAGCGCGGTTTCAATGATTGAGCCAACGTGATCGTCCGCAAGAGAATAATACACATTTTTCCCCGACTTCCGATAGGTCACAAGATCGCCCCCACGCAAAATCTTCAATTGATGCGAAACGGCCGATTTCGTCATCCCCAGAAGCTCCGCCAGATCGCATACGCAAAGCGGCGCTCCGTCCAAGGCAAAAAGGATGCGCATTCTCGTTCCGTCTCCTAAAATTTTAAAGAAATCCGAAAGATCGCAGATTTTCCCGTCACTCGGGATTTTTTTGCCCCCACAGGCCACCGCGCGCGGATGATGCTCCTCGTGCTCACATACGGGCAATTCTTTCACTTCGTGCTTCATTTTTTCCTCCAAACAGTTGAACGGTTGCTCAACTGTTTGTATTATATCACACTTCTTTTTCCGTGTCAATAGTGCCCGAAAAAATCTTCAAAATTTTTCTTGATTTTTTTTAAAAAAGGGGTTGACAAATGGATTTTTATAGTGTATAATAGGTATCGTTCTGCGGGAGTGGCGGAACTGGCAGACGCGCACGTTTGAGGGGCGTGTGGTTTTACCGTACGGGTTCAATTCCCGTCTCCCGCACCAGAAAACACGAGAAATGAAAGTTTCTCGTGTTTTTCTTTTTTGTGCGGGAGACGGTGAAGCAGAACCCGTTTCCGAGGCTTAGCGAAAGCTCCTTCTTTTCGCGAAGCTCAGAGCCGAGGACAAGTTCGCCGATCGCTCTGCGAATTTTGCGCCATCGGCGCATAATAGGCGAACTTTGGAGAGCGCGCCACGGTTTGTTCGCTCTTTGGCGCGCTCTTGTTCAAATTCCCGTCGAATGCACGAGAAACTTTGTTTCTCGTGTTTTTCTTTTTTGTGCGGGAGACGGTGAAGCAGAACCCGTTTCCGAGGCCACTCACGAATATCCTCACCTCAATGGTCATGGCCGAGGATAAGAATGCCGCCGCTTTGCGGATTTTGCGCGTCTCTCGCGCAAAATAGGCATTCTTCGAGAGTTCGCCACTACTTGATCGCACTTTGGCGAACTCTTGTTCAAATTCCCGTCGAAAACACGAGAAATTTTGTTTCTCGTGTTTTTCTTTTTCTCTCTTGGTGCAGAAAAAGGTGCGCATTTTAGGGGCGTACCCCAAAGGAAAGTTTTCGCAAATACGGTATATCTCGAAATAGGTATATCGTATTTTTGCATTTGTCACGAAAAACAGATGGACTTTCCGGGTATACAAAAAAACCTTCCCCGGCGGTTAGCAAAAGCGGCGCGAGGAAAGTGAATAACACGCCACGGGCGTGTTAGAGTCCGAGCGTGACCGAGCCGTAGCGAGATAAGCGGGGACCATTTATGGTGGATGAGGTGTTCCTAAGAGCCGTGACTCCTCATCCGTCAGCCCTACGGCTGCCACCTTCTCCCGCAGGAGAAGGCTATTTATAGCTCTGCGCAAAGCAAGCAAAAAGGACAGAAAGCATATAGCCTTCTGTCCTCCTGTCGAAAGGTATCGCATTCTATTCAATTTTAAAACTGCCCTTAAGAACACGTAGCATTCGATGCGCACCCTTTTATATTTTCATTATTATTCGTAAAGTGGATATTTTTTGCAAAGCTCTGCAACGCCCTCAATCACAGCATCGCGATTTGCATCAAAGTCCTTCAAGGTCATACCGATCAGGCGGGCAACCTTGCGCAGATCCTCGGGCTTGAAGCCGCGCGTCGTCACAGCTGCGGTGCCAAGACGGATACCGCTGGTGACAAAGGGCTTCTGCGTATCATATGGGATTGCGTTTTTATTGCAGGTGATACCGACCTCATCCAAAAGATGCTCGGCCTCCTTACCGGTATCCACCTTCATTCCCGTGAGATCCACGAGCATCAGGTGATTATCCGTTCCGCCGGAAACGAGGCGGAAGCCCTCGGCAAGAAGTCCCTCAGCGAGCGCCTTGGTGTTTTCCAGAATGCGGGATGCATATTCCTTGAAGCTCTCCTGCAGAGCCTCACCGAAGCAAACCGCCTTTGCGGCGATGGTATGCATCAGAGGACCACCCTGAATGCCGGGGAAGATCGCCTTATTGATAAGCTTTGCAAGCTCCTCATCGTTGGTCAGGATCAGACCGCCGCGAGGGCCGCGAAGGGTTTTATGCGTTGTCGTCGTAGTTACGTGCGCGTAGGGAACGGGCGTGGGATGCAGACCTGCGGCAACGAGGCCTGCGATGTGCGCCATATCCACCATAAGATATGCGCCCACCTCGTCTGCAATCTCGCGGAAACGCTTGAAATCGATCACGCGAGGATATGCAGAGGCACCTGCAAGGATCAGCTTCGGCTTGCATTCCAATGCAAGGCGGCGAACCTCCTCATAATCGATCGTTTCGCTCTCACCGCTAACGCCGTACGGCACGATATTCCAATACTTACCCGACATATTTACGGGCGAACCGTGCGAAAGGTGACCGCCGTGCGCAAGATTCATAGAAAGAACCGTGTCACCGGGCGTGAGAAGTGCGAAAAATACTGCCATATTGGCCTGTGCGCCCGAATGGGGCTGAACATTGGCATAGCCTGCGCCAAACAAAGCCTTTGCGCGCTCGATCGCAATCGTTTCCACAACATCCACGTGCTCGCAACCGCCGTAATATCTCTTTGCGGGATAGCCCTCGGCATACTTGTTCGTCAGGGTGGTGCCGTTGGCCTCCATCACCGTTTCGGAAACAAAGTTTTCCGATGCGATCAGCTCGATCTTATTTCTCTGTCTCTTCGTCTCGTTGGCAACCGCGGCATACACCTCGGGATCCAGAGAACGAAGAAGCTCGTATTCTCTCATTTTTCTTCTCCTTCAAATGTTTTTTACGCATATATTATAAAGGATTTCACGGAAAAAGTCAAGGACTTTGCGCTCGGTTTTGCTTCCTTTGCGCGTGTTTTCAAGTTTTTTTATAAAAGCTCTTGACAAGAGTGCCGAAATGATGTATAATACAATAGTCTTTAGGGGTATAGCTCAGTTGGTAGAGTACTGGTCTCCAAAACCATGGGTCGTGGGTTCGAGTCCTTCTGCCCCTGCCAGAAAAAAGCCAAGGCATTTTTGCTTTGGCTTTTTTCTGTGCGTGGGTAGGCGGGCTCGAAGTAGGAGCGGGTGCAGAGCAAACTTCCGGTGGACGTTTGCGACCCGCGAATGACTGAGAGCGCAGTTCGCGCGAGAATCGAGTCCTTCTGCCCCTGCCAAAAAAGAAGTAACTTTTGTCTACCAAAAGTTACTTCTTTTTTATCCAAGCCGCAGTAGGGGTTCCCCGAAGCGAGTATGCGAGCTTTGGGGGTTCCCGTAGGCTTGGTATGGAATCAACGCGCCCCGCGCGTTGTATGGAACCCCGACGAAGTCGCGTATGGAATCGCGCGAAGCGCGTATAGAACAAAGCTTTTGCGGCTTGATGCCATACACGGCGTTGCCGTGATTCCATTCAGACCTTTGGTCAGATTCCATACCCCAACAAGTTGCGGATTCCATACAAGGCTTACGCCTTGATTTATTTGCGAAAGTGTGATATAATAAACTCACCGATAAATAAGAATTTGACGAAAACTATAAATGTTAACGCTCGTTGCGGAATTGCCTACGGTCGTGTATAGACAATCAAAGGCAAAGCTGTTAAACTAATGGCGTAAGGAGGTACTTATGACGCTGTCAGAAAAACTTTATAACTTGCGCCGTAAACAAGGATTATCCCAAGAAGCTCTTGCCGAGAAGCTGAATTGTTCAAGACAAGTGATTTCAAAGTGGGAAAACGGAACGACATCTCCTGATGCCGAAATGCTACAAAAATACAGCGAACTTTTCGGTGTCAGTATAGACTATCTCGTTAAAGAAGATATTGAAGAACCAACAAGTGTGCAGCCTGCCGAGAAGATCAATGGAAACAAAAAACTTCTTGGTATATTAGGTCTTGTGATTTCGCTTTTAGGATGCGTTTCGCTAATCGTGTTTGGTGCTGTTTCGGTATTTAGTTCTGAAACCGCTGACAAAATAGCACAGTCATCTATGATAGTCATTGATGGCACATTTATAGCAATGCTGATATCGGTGTTGTTTGTGGTCTTTGGAGCTATAATACTTATCAAAACAATGAAACATAAGTAGGAGGTTTCAATGAAAAAGTTATCAACGATATTTGCAGCACTTGCAATATTACTTACAAACATTATGTGCGTTGTGGTAACCTATAACTGCACAGTTCTTCGATATGCACCCGGTAATAGCGCACCTTGGGATGTAGGACTACTTTTTGCTATCCCATTCGTGATTGGAATAATTGTTTGTTCCATCGTTTCACACATTGCAAAGAAAAAAGGCAAATAATCTGAATCAAACAAATTCCAATTTATCGAGCAGCTTTCTGGTATACCTTTCACTGTTCTTACCGGCAATTACACACCTTTTTACTGCTCTTTCGCAGAAAAAAGCCGAGGCATTTTGCCTTGGCTTTTTTCATTTTTTCTTTAAAATAAGCGAATGAAGCGGCCTTTTGAAAACGACGTTGCGCCTTATGCAGACGGAATCGATAGAAAAACAACGGGGAAAAATTTACGAGCGCTAAAAAGTTATCTGCACACGCGGAGAAATGTTTTTTCTGATAAAACTTGACAACTCGTTATTTTTTTGGTATAATACATTGGATGATCATTCATCTTATCTGTTCGGCGCGCATTTCTTTTCCTGCAAGCCGCGCGTCATTTCGCTCCTTTAAAAACCTAATATGAGGTAAAAATTATGATTTTGGATATTATCAATATCATTTTGTTTATTGCTCTGATCCTCTGCTACAGCTTCCAATTTATCTATATTTTCATTCCCTTTATCATCAAGATGCCGAAGCACAAGACCGCGACGCCGCACAAATACGCCGTTTTGATCTGCGCAAGGAATGAAGAAAACGTGATTACGAACCTGATCGAGAGTCTGCGCGCGCAGGATTACCCGCAGGAGCTGATCTCCATTTTCCTTTGCGCTGACAACTGCACCGACCGCACCGCAGAGGTGGGACGGGAAAACGGCGTGATCGTTTACGAACGATTCAACAAGCAGCAGGTCGGCAAGGGATATGCGCTGAACTACCTGCTTGGCAAAATCGACGAGGATTTCGGCGAGGATGCATTTGATGCCTTCGTTGTTTTCGATGCGGACAATATCGCAACGGAAACCTTCTTCACGGAGATCAACAAAACCTTCTCTGACGGATACAGCGTTATCACGACCTACCGCAATGCAAAGAACTACGGCGACAACTGGCTCGCCGCTTCCTCAGGACTTTGGTTTATCCGCGAGGCTAAGTATCTCAACGGCTCCCGTTTCCGCATCGGTGCCTGCCCACAGGTTTCCGGCACGGGCTTCTTATTCTCAAACGAGATCAAGAAGAAGAACGGCGGCTGGCCCTTCCACACCCTCTGCGAGGATTACGAATTCACCTGCAACAGTGCCGTTCAGGGTATGAAATTCGGCTACTGCGAGGAGGCAAGATTCTACGATGAGCAGGTCACGGGCTTCAAGCAGTCCTGGAACCAGAGAATGCGCTGGGCAAAGGGCGGTCTGCAAAGCTTCGCTATCTATTGGAAAAAGCTCCTGAAGGGAATTTTCTCCAAGGACTTCCTTGCCTGCTACGATATGTTTATGTCCATCGCGCCCGGCTATGTGATCTCGATCATTGCCGTTTTCGTGAACATTTTCGCTTCGATCTATTATCTCGCAATCGGAACGCCGCTCCTTGATGTGCTGAGTTCCGTTGCGATGTTTGCGCTTCCCTCTTACGGTGCTATCTGGCTGCTCGGCTTCGTTTGCACGATCAGCGAATGGAAGCATCTGCGCACCTCCAACTTCAAAAAGTTTCTTTACAGCCTGACCTTCCCACTCTTCCTCTTCACCTTCATTCCCATCGCCTTCTGCGCTATTTTCTCCAAGGTTGAATGGAAGCACATCGCGCACAAGGAGCTGAACGAAAAGGACAAGGCGCGCCTCGGAATCAATGAGGAAAAGAAATAAAAAAAGCAAATAAAGCAAACAATTCTTTACAAAAATCATACAAAAAGATCCGTTTTCCAAAAAGGAGGACGGATCTTTTTTTCGAGAATTGGCCATTTGAAATTTTGCAAAAAACAAACAAAAAAAGCGGGAGGCCGAGGCTTCCCGCTTTTTTCAGCAAGGCTTGAATTATGCAAGCTCTGCGAAATACTTAATGGTTCTAACCATCTGAGAGGTGTAAGAGTTCTCGTTATCGTACCAAGAAACTACCTGAACCTGATAGGTATCCTCGTCGATCTTAGCAACCATGGTCTGAGTTGCATCGAACAGAGAACCGTATCTCATACCGATAACGTCGGAGGAAACGATCTCGTCGGTGTTGTAGCCGAAGGACTCGTTGGAAGCAGCCTTCATTGCAGCATTGGTGCCGTCCTTGGTTACGTCCTTGCCCTTAACAACTGCGATAAGGATCGTGGTGGAACCGGTGCAGGTGGGAACTCTCTGAGCAGCGCCGATGAGCTTGCCGTTGAGCTCGGGAATTACAAGACCGATTGCCTTTGCAGCACCGGTGGAGTTGGGAACGATGTTCTGTGCGCCTGCACGAGCACGGCGAAGGTCGCCCTTTCTGTGGGGACCGTCAAGGATCATCTGGTCGCCGGTGTATGCGTGAACGGTGGTCATAATACCGCTCTGGATTGCAGCATAGTCGTTCAGAGCCTTAGCCATGGGAGCAAGGCAGTTGGTGGTGCAGGATGCGGCGGAGATGATCTGATCCTCAGCGGTAAGGGTCTCGTTGTTTACATTGTAAACGATGGTCTTCAGATCGTTGCCTGCGGGAGCGGAGATACCAACCTTCTTTGCGCCTGCGGTGATGTGAGCCATGGACTTCTCCTTAGAGGTGTAGAAGCCGGTGCACTCAAGAACAACGTCAACGCCAAGCTCACCCCAAGGGCAGTTAGCAGCGTCCTTCTCAGCATAGATCTTGATGGTCTTGCCGCAAACGGTGATGCTGTCCTCACCTGCAACAACGGTGCTTGCGTGCTCGTAAGTACCCTGAGCGGTATCATACTTGAGAAGATGAGCAAGCATGCTGGGACTGGTAAGGTCGTTGATAGCTACGATC
>JAZTWU010000095.1:0-13669 GCA_045636085.1 Eubacteriales bacterium | reverse complement strand
TTGTCTTCCTAAGACCGCTTGGCCTCCGACTTCGTCGCCGCCGAGAACGCCGCCCTGAATGGCCGCGCCGAGGGCTACGCACTCGTCGGGGTTGATGCCCTTGAAGGGATCCTTACCGATAAACTTCTTGACTGCCTCCTGCACGGCGGGGATACGGGTAGAGCCACCGACAAGCAGAACCTTGCGGGGGGGCTCCATCGGTGCTTCCACGAGGACGTGCGTCAGCTCGTCAAACTTTGCGCGGGTGAGGGTTGCCTCAAAGTGCTTGGGGCCGGTTGCATCTGCGGTGATGAAGGGAAGAGAGATATTGGAGCTCATAACGCCCGAAAGCTCGATCTTCGCCTTCTCTGCGGCCTCCTTCAGTCTCTGAAGGGCCATCTTATCCTTGCGCAGGTCGATACCGCCGTTTTCAGCGGCAAAGGACTCTGCCATCCAGTTCATAATTCTCTCGTCGAAATCGTCGCCGCCGAGAGCATTGTTTCCTGCGGTTGCAAGAACCTCGAAAACGCCGTCCGAAATGTCAAGAAGGGAAACGTCGAAGGTTCCGCCGCCAAGGTCGAAGACCATGATCTTCTGCGAATCCTCTTTGTCCATACCGTATGCCAGAGCGGCGGCGGTGGGCTCGTTGATGATTCGCTTCACCTCAAGGCCTGCAATGCGGCCTGCATCCTTCGTTGCCTGTCTCTGCGCGTCGGTAAAGTATGCGGGAACGGTGATAACCGCGTCCGTCACGGTTGCGCCGAGATATGCCTCTGCATCGGCCTTCAGCTTCTGCAGAACCATTGCGGAGATCTCCTGGGGCGTATAGCTCTTGCCGTCGATCTCCACCTTCGCATCGCTGCCCATCTTTCTCTTGATGGATGCAACGGTCTTGTCGGGGTTGGTAACGGCCTGGCGCCTTGCTACCTGGCCAACCAGTCTTTCGCCGTTCTTGGCGAAGGCAACCACGGAGGGCGTCGTTCTCGCGCCCTCGGGGTTCGTAATAACGATGGGCTCGCCGCCCTCAAATACGGCCACGCAGGAGTTGGTCGTACCCAAATCAATACCAATAATCTTTCCCATTTTTGTTTCCTCCAAAAAACTATTCTTTCTTATTTTATTGCTTGGAGAGCTTGTTTTCTCTCCGAATTGTAAATCTTAGTTAGCGGTTTTAACCATTGCGAAGCGGATGATCTTGTTTCCCTTCTTGTATCCCTTCTGGAAAACCTCGACGATCTCGCCCTCGCCAAGACTCTCGTCCTCGATATGAAAAACGGCGTTATGCAGATTCGGATCGAAGGTTTCGCCTGCGGCGCCCACCGCTTCAACCCCGAGCTTTTCCAGCACGGAGGCAACGGATTTCGCCGTCATCGCAAGTCCCTCCTTCACCTTCTCGCCATCCTCGTAAAGCGCGGCGCGCTCAAGGTTATCGATGATGGGGAGCAGCTCGCCCACGGTGTCTGCAAGTGCATCGGCATAGGCGGCGGCCTTTTCCTCACGGGAGCGGCGGCGGAAGTTATCGTATTCCGCGGCCATACGCAAAAATCTATCGTCCTTTTCCTTCAGCTCTGCCTCGAGAGCGGCGATGCGCTCCTCGGCCGTCGGCTCCTTTACCGCCTCCTCGGCGGCCGTTTCCTCGGCGGCGGTGGCGGTGCTTTCCTCGGTCAGAGGCTCTTTCGTTGTGTCCTTCATAGCTTATCCTTTAATCTCTTTTTAGTTTCTAATATTTATCCTTGGGCTCGGGCAGACTCGGCTCCTCGTTAAACATTCGGTCAATTCCGAAGGCAAGGCGGTTGATCATATCGATCACCTTGGAATAATTCATTCGCTTCGGGCCGATAACGCCGACGGAGAGCTTCTTTCCCCCGATGAAAACGTCCTTGAAGATCAGCGTGGTATTCTTCATCGCATCCGAGCTGTTTTCCGCGCCGATATAAACGTGGATACCGTCGCCTTCCTCGGTCGTCTGCGTGGAGATCACGTCCATCAGCCGATCCTTTTCCTCCAGAACGCCAAGCAGGTCGCGCAGCTCGCCAACGTCCGAATACTCGGGATAATTGAGGAGCTTATTCACGCCGTCCACCTTGATATCCGCCGTGTCCACCTCGTTCATCGTTTCGCAGATGGCCTTCACCGTCGGGTGCACGATCGCACCTGCGGCCCCCATAAAGGCCTCCAGCTTCATAATGACGGGCATCGAGAGTCCCTCACTCGTCAGATTCGTGAGGTAGATATTGGCCGCCTCGGTGAAGCGGCGCAGATCCTCCTGCGAAAGCGGGAAGGAGACGCGGATCGTCTTGGTTTGCACCGTTCCCGTGCTGAGCATCATAACGAGGAGAAATTCTCTTTGCGAGAGGTAAACGCTATCGTATTTATTCACTCGCACTCTGCCCGCGCCGGACTTGAAGGCAATGCCCGTATAGTCCGTGAAGGAGGCGGCGAGGCGCGAAACCTCCGAGAGGATCTCATCCATTTCCGAGAGCTTGTAGCGCAACCTCTCGTTGATCTCATCGATCTCGGCGCGGGTCGTGGTGTACTGCCGAACCAGCGCGTCCACATAGAAGCGATAGCCAAGCTCGCTTGGCACGCGTCCCGCAGAGGTATGCGGCTGAACGAGATAGCCCATTTGCTCAAGGTCCGCCATCTCATTGCGGATCGTGGCAGGGGAAGCGGAGATCTGCATATCGGCCGCAAGATATTTCGAGCCGACGGGCTCACCGTGATGGATATGCGCATCCACGATGGCCTTCAGAATTTGTTGCTTTCTCGGCGTTAGCCTTTTATCCTCCAAGCATCTCACCTCACTTTTTGATTTTTAGCACTTAAAACGATTGAGTGCTAACTCTCGTGACTATAATATACTCTATTTTTCCCTAAGTGTCAAGACTTTTCTCAAAAAAAGATATGAATTTTTTGTTAAAATCCGCACTTCTCCCCTGCCAAGTGCTAATTTTTTTTGAATTGGCGGGAGGTAGAGTGGCGTTTTTTGTCGCAGGAAGAAAAAAAGAGCAGGCAAACAAGATTTTTCTCTTGCGTGCTTGCTCTTTTCTTATTTTCGCAGGACCTAAGGGCGGCTTGCACTTAAGCCGCTCAGGCCTCGGCCTCGATGCGCAGAGTGAAGGCGGCGGCGCCCTCGCTCAGGTCGAAATCGATGCAATAAACGGGGATGGATTCGCCGCTGAAGCCGTGGAGCTCGTGGGTCTCTTTTCGGATCACGGGTGCAAGTGCGGGGTCAAAGGTGAGGCGGGTTTTTCCGATGCGGATCTCGCCCTCCTTCACGGCGGGCTCGCGCTTGGAGACGAAGCGCTCCGTGATCTGCTTGCCGCTATAATCGAAGCGATCCGTCAGCGTGATGCCGCTTTTATCAAAGGTGATTTTGCGCTCGCAGGATTTCAGCGCATCCAGCCCGTATGCGGCGCCGATCTGCATCGTGAGCGTTTCGTTTTCGTAATGGAAGGTGCCGGAAAACTGCGCGCCTTCCTTTTGCTCCGCGCCGTCGAAGATCGGAACGCTGTGTCCCTTCGAGCGGTTGCAGAGGATGCTATAGCGCGTTGCCGCTTGGAAATATTCGCGGGAATAGAGACCTGCGCCAAGGTCGCAGAGCGCCTGTCCCTCGGCATCGGCAAAAATGAAGTGGCCGACGTCGTTATGGTTATGCTTCTCCTTGTTGTTTCCGCTCTTGGCGGTGCAGGCATAATGCTCGCGCAGGATCACGACCTGCTTTGCATCCGGCAAAACATAGTCGCAAATTTCCGCCTCGGTCGGAATCGGGAGCGAGGGATCAAAGGCGAGGAAGGAGCGCAGATAGTATTGGAATCCGACATTGGCGGGCCAGAGATAAAGCTTTTCTGCGGGCAGAGGGCGCACCTCGTCGGGGTATTCCTTGCAGAGGGTATACCAGCAGCCGTAGTCAACGATGCCCCGGTTAGTGCCGTCGGCAAAGCTGAGCGTTTCGCTCGAGGGCGGAAGGAAGCAGCGCTTCGGGAAGGTTGCCATTTTCTTCACCTTCTCGCTCTTGAAGGCATCGAATTTTCCGTCCGTTTGCTCGCGCAGAATATCCGCGAGGAAGAGGAAATAGCCGAAGCCGTAAACCCAATAGGAGAAGCCCTCGGTGCAGGTGCCGTCATTTTCATAGCTATCGATAAAGTCTGTGATGCTTTCCTTGAAGCGCGGCATCACGGCGCGCAATCCCTCCTTATCGAGCAGATAGAGGCTGATCGCGGCACTTCCCGCCACAACGGCGGACCAATTGTTTCCATAAAGCTCGCCGGGCTGAAATTTCGTTTTGAAGGGATCGGTCACGCGGCGGCGCACCTCGGCCTCGGCGCGCGCCTTGACAACGGGATGCAGGCGATCTCCGAGCACGGCGCAGAGCAATGCAAGCATTGCGCCGGTTTCTCCGTTGAAGAGGTCAACGAGGTAGGGATCGATCGAGGTATCACCCTGCGTCGGCGTATGTGCGGGAAGGCACCAGCTGTATTCATCGCAGATCGCGAAGATCAGGTCGTTTACCTTCTCGATATGCTCTTCCTTTTCGGGCTCGAGCAGGGCGAGAATGCCCAGCACGGAAAGATTGCGGCGGCGATGGAAATAGGGCTTCTCCATCGCGCTTCGGTCTCCGTCCTTATAATACTTGAATCGCTGGGAAAAGCGAAGCGTCGAAAAATCCAGCGCATCGTTATCTCTGTAAAGCGCGCGCAGCTGTGCGACCAAGGGCGCATATGCAGAGCTTTCGCGCACCTCTTTCCAGAATTCGGGGGAGGTTGCTTTGTTAAAGTCAAGCATAGTTTTCTCCTTGCTATGTATTCTCAAGTTTGCTTTTGAGTGCTTTTTTGGTTTACCAAGGAAGGAAGTCAGCCTCAAGCAGCTTTAGAATTGCCTCCGCATAGAAGAAATCGCTATACGTCAGATTGATATGCACGCCCTCCTCGGTGCCCGTAACGGGATATCGCACGGTGCCGAAATCGAGGATATGGTCGTTTGCGGGATCGTAGTCCACAAACTTTTCCTCCATTGCCTTGAGCATACGGATCGCGCCATCCAGATAAACGCCGCCCTCGTGCTCGGGGAGAGCCTTGGCGATCTCGATCAGGCCGCAGGCCGCGCAGGCACCTGCGGAGCTATCGTAAACGATCGGCTCGGCGGGAGCGCGGAAATCGGCGCGGGGAAGATAATCGTCGTGCACCTCGGTGAGGAAATAGTTTGCGATGCGCTTTGCGGCGTCGAGGTAGCGCTGCTCGCCTGTGTGGATATAAGCGAGGGCAAAGCCGTAAAGACCCCAAGCCTGGCCGCGAGACCAAGAGGAGGTTTCGTTATAGCCCTGACCGCCGTAGGTCTTGATAAGGTCGCCCGTCTCGCGGTCGTGCTCAACGATATGGCGAACGGAGCCGTCCTCGCGGATATGGGTGCGGATCAGCGTGTCGGCGTGGTGCTTTGCGATGCGTGCAAAGCGATCGTCGTTTGCAAGCTCGGAGGCGCGGAAAAGAAGGGGAATGTTCATCATACTGTCAATGATCGTCCAGTCCTTCTGATCCGTCCCGGGCCAAGCGATGATGTATTTTCCGTCCACAACATAGCGGGAGGCGAGGGTGGCGGCGGCATAGAAGGCACGGCGGCGGGAATCGTCATCCCCCGTCAGCGCATAACCTGCGCCCGAAAGAATATGCCATTGGAAGCCAACGTCGTGGTGAAGAAGCTCGGGCTTTGTGAAGGCATCGTCCATCAGCTTTTCCTGCGATCTTGCGGTCTTGAGATATTCCTCGTCCCTCGTGTAAGCATAGAGCATATAGTTCATTGCGCCGAAGAAGCCCGAGGTCCACCAGGTCGAATCGCATTCCTTATGCATTCCGTTTTCGTCCACGCTGTAAACAAGCTTATTTCTCGAGCGCTTTGCCATCTCCAAGGCCTTTTTATGGATCTTTTCAAATGCGGCCTCTGCGAAGGCGCGGTTTTCTTTCAAAAGGGTTTTATAGCTTTTCATATTGTCTCCTATGATTATAATGTGAAGTGTTGTTTACAAAATCAGATGTTTTTCTTAAAAACGGATGCGCCCGTGAGGATGGGATCAACGGTTTCGCTCTTGGAAACGTATTCGATCTTAACAACTGCCTTCTCGGGGTGCGGGTTATCCCAAGGATAGGAGAGGAGCGTGAGATCCTCGCCGCAGTCATTCTTTCCGATCACAACGGGGTCGGCAAAATAGGTGCCAACATAGCCGTTATGGCGGAAGTAGCCTGCGGGCTTGGGCTCTGCATAGGTATGGCAAAGCTCCATCAGATTTCTGCCGTAGCGAAGCTCGATATTTTCCTTCGTTCCGTCCTCGTATGTTACCTCGTAAAGGCCGATGAGGGGAAGATCCTTCCAGACGATGCGGCGCATCGGGTGCGCAAGCGTCAGCTCCAGCGCGAGACGGTCAAATTTCTCCTTCTTTTTAAGAGAGAAGTCCTTGGCGAAAATGGCCTTCGGACGGCTCTTTTCCAGCACCTCGGGGAGAGCGGGGTGCTTGCCCTTCAGGCGAATAGGCTTTTCCTTATAGCCCTTCGGCGCAAAGGCGCCGTGCAGACCTGCGCGCAGATAGGGGAGCACGTGGCGCACCACGAGCTCGGTATAGGAGCGGCGGTTTTCCTCCTCGTAATCGGCGGGATTCCAGAGCATTCCCGAAAGGTAGGCAAGGTCGAAGAGCTTGCCGTTATCGCCAAACTCGGCTTCGCCAACGGCAACCCAGGTGGAGCATTGGCCGCCTGCCACGCCGTTTTTCAGAATGCGGCTTCTGTATCGCGTGAAGTGCGAGGAATAGAGGTTTCCGATCATCAGGGGATTTCCGTAGGGAAGAAGCTCATCCTCGATGTCGGCCTGCGTATGGAAATACCAGATGAAATCGAGATAAACGATGTCCTTCGGCATTTTATCGCGCAGGCTCTCGCAGGCGTATTTCGTCGTGGGCTCGGGATGGAGCATATCCGACCAGATCATAGCGCTGAGACCCTTTTCCTTCAGGTGGCCGTAAAGCTTCATTAAATCGTAATAGTAAAGCTCGGCGGGCGTTTTATCGCGGCACTTGGGGCAAACGCCAAGCTGATACACCTCGTCGTGTCCGAGGTGCACGTATTTCTTCGGCTTCGAGATCTCAACGATCTCGTCAATGAGGTCAAACATCACGTCGTAAACGCCGTCTGCCATCGGGCAGTAGCAATGCGCCACAGCCTCGTCGGGGCGCTCGTCCTCGCCGCGCGTATCGATCTCGCGGTCAAGCTTTTCTGCCACCTCGCCGAATTCGGGATGCGCCATCGTGAGGTACTGCACGTGGGAGAGCGACTGCACCTCGGGAATCACGTCGAGGCCGTATTTTCTTGCAGATGCAAGGTAGCGCGCAATATCGGCCTTTTCGAGCACCGTGCCGCGCGCGCCCATTTCGTTATGGATGGGAGAGGATGCCTTGCCGCCGCTTTCCTTCTTCTTCCAGTCTGCAATCCAAGCCTCCAGAATTTCGGGATGGCTCTCGTAATGCATACCGCCCGCGAATTCCACGATGATGAAATTATAGCGAAGAGGCAGGAGCACGTAGCGGAAAAGGCGCTCGGCAAATTCAAAATAATCGAGATGCGGAAGTCCGAGATGGAAGCCGCGCAGGGCGCAGGTGGGCTTATCGTCGCATTGCAGAAGTGCAATACCCTCGGCGTTCAGCGCCTGGCGCAGGGTGTCCTGTCCGTAAAGCAGGGTGATGCGATCGGCGGCGGTCACGGTCAGAACGCCGTCCTTATAATCCACGGTGTAGCGCTCGCCCGCGTAGGCCTCGCTTGCCGTCTGAACGAAGCGCACGGTGATACCGCACGGGCAAAGCGGCAGGGGAGAGCATTCCGCAAGAGTGGTCTTAAAGAAATCGGCGGCAAATTCCGCTTCCTCGCCGCCCTCGGCCTCCACGGCCGCAATGCGCTTGTTTTCACCGAGGAAGGTGATGCTTTTGGGCAGGGGATAAACCGTCGGCTCCTCGTCGGGCATTGCGCCGAGAAGCTTGATATCGCAAAGCTCAATGGCCTGCATTGCGCCAAAGAGGCGGAGCGTGATCTCTTCGCCGTATGCACCGACGGGGATCGAGATCTCCTTTTCGCGCACGAGCTTGCCGCTCTCGCCGAAATAAGAGCCTGCCACCTTGCCGTCCAAAAGAACCTGCGCTCCTTCGATGGTGGGCTCGGAAAGAGTGAAGGTCAGCGCGCCGACATAGGTGCGCGGCATTTTTTCGAAATGCGCGTCAATACCAACGTCAAAGACGGTCAGCCATTCGAACTGATAACCGTTTTCCGTAACTGCATTGGGGGAAAGCGGTGCGACCGCGCCTCTGCGGGTGAAATACGCGGGTGTGAGTTTTTTCGGTGCGAGGATTTTCATTTGTCTTTCCTTTCTTATTGGGTTCTTTGGTTTTTATAAGCGGTGCATTTTTTAAAGATCCGTTTCAAACGGCTCGTTTTTCTTCAGGGAAACGGGGATCGATCCGCAGCGAAGCATTCCTCCGTCCTTCGTTGCGAGAACGCAGAGCTTTCTATCGGAGAGGAAAATCTGCTCCTCTCCTTTGGCGGCGGTGTGTGATAGATCTCGTGATCTCCCCCGCCATAGATCCAAAAGCGCTTGCGCATCCTTGCTTTTTCTCCGTTTTCCTTATTTTTATATAAGTATAGCACAAGAGTATATAAACTGCAAGGGCTTTTCGTCTTTTCGCGCGTTTTTATTATAGGAAAAAGAGGCAAGCCGAGAAGGCTTGCCGCTTTTATGGCTTTTTGCTTGCCGCAAATCAGTTTGCGGAGCAATCCGTACCGGTGAGAGAGCTGGTCTCGTCAACGGTAACAGCGATGTTCTTATAGTAGTTGATAGTTGCATTTGCGCCGTTCTTCAAAACGATGGAGCCGGTGCCACCACCGTCCATTGCGGAACCCGTGTTGGCTGCCGTGATGGTAACGGTTGCGTTGTCCACGATAAGCTCACCGGAGTTTACACCGTGTCCGCCGCTGGCCTGTGCCTGCACCTTTACGGTCAATTCGGATCCGTTCTTAACGGTAAGCTTTCCTTCGTTGCGAAGCGAGCTGCCCACCGTTACGATGGAATTATCAATGGTGGTATTGCAGGTAGTGTGCGCAAGGTCGAGATTTGTTTTAAAGTCCAGAACGCTGTCCTTTGCATTGAGGACAACCGCGCTGGTTGCACCCGCACCGTTGATGAAGGAGAAGTTGTTTTTGGACTCAAAAATGCTATTTTCGAAGTTGAATGTGAAATTGTCGTAAGCGGACTTTGCGCTCGTTGCCTGAGCGGTGCCGCTTACGATATAAGCATCCTTCACATTGAAGGTCACGCCGTTTCCGACGAAGGAAATGCCGGGAACGATCAGGGAGGGCTGAACGGTGGTCTTATCCGCAGTCTTTGCGTTGGCGAGAGTGCCCATAATATTGAAGGTGTTGCCCCATCCGATGGAAACGCGGCCGGAACCGGTAACCTCAAGGCAAGCGCCGGGGTTTACGGTGATGGTCGAGCCGTTGAAGGGCGCTTTGAACAAGGTAGCCTTGGTATGGCCAACGAAGGTGATGTCGCCGCAAGCATAGATGGTACCGGTGATCTGCTTGCCGTTTCCGTCAAAGATAACGCCTGCGGGAAGGTCGGTCTCTTCGGCGAGAGTGATATCGTTGAGAAGCTTAATGGTCTTACCTGCAAGGTTTGCATTCGAGAGCTGTGCAAGCTCATCTGCGGTGCTTACCTCGATGCTGTCGCCCTGAAGCTCCTTGCTGATAACAACCTCGCAGAAGTGGTTGGTCGTGTAGGTAAGCTCACCGTTTGCATTCACGGTGCCCGTGCCGATAAGCTCACCGTCGTGATAAATGAAAACGAAGTCGTTGGCGGCGAAGGTCGTCGGAACGAGAAGCGTCACCGTAAGGGGAGCGGCTCCGTTGCCTGCAAGGTCGATCACGTTGCCGTTCTGGTCCAAAAGCTCAACGGATTCGAAGGTGAGGGAGGAGTTTGCCGCATTTGCTATGGGCGCGGTGTATGCAAGAGAGATGTTCGTCACAGTGGAGGGAAGTGCGTTGATAACCGCGGCGGGAACCGTAACGTCCATACCGTTAACGGAAAGCTCGATCTCCTCGGTAGAGGTGCCTACGGAGACCTTTGAGGGGATGGAGATGTAAGGATACTCAACATCTGCGTCGTAGTCGGGGTTAAAGCTATCGCTCTCCACATTGAGCTGGGTTGCAACGAGCTGAACGCCAACGTCGATCTTCACGGTTTTGCCGTTGTTCTCATTCTTCATATTGAAGATATTGTCGTTCGCGGTGGGATTCCACCAGATCACGATACCGTAAATCTCGTTTTCGTTCTTTTCAAGCTCGCCCTCCAGAGAGAAGGTGGCAAGATCGTTCCAAACGAGATTTTTGTCGGATACGATGTTGTCGCGGGAATAAGTATAGTTGTCGTCCTCGATCACGGCAACGCGAAGCATAGAAGCGAAGGAAACGCCGTCAACAACCGTTGCGTTCAGCGCGTTGAGCGTCAGCTTATACTTCAGCGCAAGCGAGCCCTCGTTCTTCACGTTGAAGATCTCGTAAGCGAGTGTGTTCGGCTCCCAGAGAGAGGGATCCACGTCGTCGAAGAGAACGGTGTCAACCGCAACCTTCTCCTCGTTGTCGATCTTATTGCTGTGGTAAAGCTCGATATCGAGGTTTCCTGCAACGATCGTGTTGGTGCCGCTGGAGACGCTATCGGTGAACCATGCGAAGGTGGAGCCGATCAGCATCGAGAAGCTGAGCACAAGTGCCAAAACAGACGCGAGAAGCGTGCGCTTTGTGGATGAATGTTTCATATGTTTTTTCTCCTTTTTTATTTTTGCCGCGAATATTACGGCAGTATAGCATACGTATTATAGCACGAGATAGACCGCTTGTCAACTATAAAATAAAAAAGAGGCGAAAGGGAGCTATGCGCAGGGTGCGGTTTGGATTGACTTTTTTCTTCGGATATGATAAACTGTAATGGAGAAAAAGAAAAGGAGGTATGCATCCGTGAAAAAAATCGTTCTCGGCATTCTTGCGCACGTGGATGCGGGAAAGACGACGCTTTCCGAGGCTATGCTTTATACGGCGGGTATCACGAAGGCGCTCGGCCGCGTGGACAGAGGCGATGCTTACCTCGACACGCACGCGCTGGAGAAGAAAAGGGGTATCACGATCTTTTCAAAGCAGGCCGTGATGGAATACGGCGACGCGGCGATCACCCTGCTTGATACGCCCGGGCACGTGGATTTTTCCTGCGAGACCGAGCGCACGCTTTGGGTGCAGGACTATGCGGTTTTGGTCGTCAGCGCATCGGAGGGCGTTCGCCCGCACACCAAGACGCTCTGGCATCTTCTCGAGAAAAGAGGCATTCCAACCTTCATTTTTGTAAACAAATGTGATCTTTTTAGCGGTAGAAGAGCGGAAATTCTGGAAAATATCAGAACGCATCTCTCCTCCGCTTGCGTGGATTTCACGGCGGATGAAAGTGATAGCTTTTACGAGAGCGTTGCCGCCTGCGATACGGCGCTGATGGAAAAATACTTCGAGGAGGGCGTTCTTTCAAGAGAGGAAATTGCGCGCTCCGTGAAGCGCCGCCGCGTTTTTCCCTGCCTTTTCGGCGCGGCGCTCAAAAACCAAGGCGTGGACGCGCTGATGCGCGCCATTGATGCTTATACGCTGGAAACGCCCTATTCCAAAACGATGTTTGGCGCGCGCGTTTTCAAGATCACGACGGATGCGGACGGCCGCAGGATCGCCTTTGCGAAGATCACGGGCGGCGCTCTGCATCCCAAGGAGGAGATCTCCTTCCTTGGCTCGGACGGCGAGACGGTGCGCGAAAAGATCGAGGAGATCCGCGTTTTCTCCGCAGAAAAATCCAAGCCCGTGAAGGAGGCGACCGCGGGCGCGCTCGTTGCGCTTTACGGTACGCGCCGTCTTTCTGCGGGAATGGGCCTTGGCGTGGAGGCGGGGGCGGAAACCGTTCTCACCCCCGTTTTGGACTACTGTATGCTTTTGCCCGATGGCATCAGCGCCGTAGATGCCTTCGCCCGCATCCGCACGCTTGCGGAGGAGGACCCTGCGCTGGATCTGCATTATGACAGCGAGGCAGGGCGCATTCGCGTGCGCCTGATGGGCGAGATCCAATTGGAGGTTTTAAAAACGCTGATCGAGGAGCGCTTCGGCCTCACGGTTGGCTTTGACGAGGGTACCGTGCTTTATCGCGAGACGGTGGCCGAGAGCGTGATGGGCTATGGGCATTTTGAGCCGCTTCGCCATTATGCCGAGGTGCATCTGCGCATTGAGCCCTTGCCCGTTGGCTCGGGTATTGTTTGCGCCACGGATTGCTCGCTTGACGATCTTGCGCTCTCCTGGCAGAGGCTTGTGCTCACGCATCTTGAGGAGCGCGCGCATCGCGGCGCTCTGCTCGGCGCGCCCTTAACCGACGTGAGGATCACGCTCGTGCGCGGTAAGGCGCATCTGAAGCACACGCAGGGCGGCGACTTCCGCCAGGCCACCTATCGCGCCGTGCGGCAGGGAATTCGGTCGGCCGAGGGCGTGATCCTTGAGCCAACCTTTGATTTCACGATGGAGCTGCCCGAGGCCTCCGTTGGCCGCGCGCTGACGGATATTGCCGCAATGGGCGGCACCGTGAAAAGCCATACCGTGGAGGGGGAGCGCACCGTGCTCGTCGGAAACGCGCCCGTGGTTTGCCTGCGCTCTTATCCAACGACGCTTCGCGCCTATACGAAGGGTGAGGGAAGGATCTCGCTCGCCGTTGGCCCGTATGCGCCCTGCCACAATCCCGAGGAGGTGATTGCGGCGCGCGGCTACGATCCCGACCTTGACGAGCGCCATACGGCGGATTCCGTCTTCTGCAAGGCGGGCAGCGGCTATGCCGTGCCTTGGTTTGAGGCGAAGGAAATGATGCATCTGGAAACCGAGCGCACCGCCGAGGCGGATGCGGATACGGAGAGCACGGCCGTTTTCGTGCAGAAAAAGCGCGAGGACGTCACGGAGAAGGAATGGGTGGAGATCTTCGAGCGCACCTATGGAAAGATCAAGCCCCGCACCGTGAGCGAAAGGAAGGTCAACGCCGCACCCACGGAGCAAAAGAAAAAGCCGAGAAACCCGCTCCCGCCCAAGGAGGAATTTCTCGTTCTGGATGGCTATAACGTGATCTTTGCCATGCCCTCTCTGCGCAAGCTTGCCGAGGGGGATATTGGGGATGCAAGAGAATCCTTGATCCGCTCCGTCTGCAACCTTGCCGCAATGAAAAAATGCCGCGCCCTGATCGTTTTTGATGCCTATCGGCGCAAGGACGGAGAGGGAAGCGAGGAGCAGGTCGGCCCCGTCACGGTGGTTTACACCAAGGAAAAGCAAACCGCCGATGCCTTTATTGAGAAAACGACCTACCATATGGCAGACCGCTATCGCGTGCGCGTTGTCAGCTCGGATAAGGATGAGCAGTTTGTCATTCTTGGACACGGCGCGTTGCGCGTCAGCGTGCGTGAGTTTGAAAAGGAGCTTTTGGACGGGCTATCGTTTTTCGGCATAACCGCAAAAAAATAGGTATATAAAAATGAAAAAAAGGAGCTTTAGAGCCTCATTCTAAAGGACCGCTTTAAAGAATACGGCATATCTCGAAAGAGGTATGCCGTATT
>JAZTWU010000094.1:0-1160 GCA_045636085.1 Eubacteriales bacterium | reverse complement strand
TGCGCCGAATCGCAGCACATATCCGCGCCGAGGCTGATCGGATGGCGCGAGGGCGAAAGAAAGCGCTGATACGCGCCGTGTGCGTTGTCAACGAGAAGAAGAACGCCGTAGCGGCGGCAAAGCGCGGAAAGGCGCTCGATCGGCGCGGTGTTGCCGAGATAATCGGGCGAGGTGATATAAAGCGCAAGCGGCGCGTCCTTTTCAAAAACGGCCGCAAGGGCCTCGAGATCGATGGGGGCGAAAAGCAGCGTTGCGCCCTCGCTCGGCTCTAAAAAGCGAACCTCAAGATCCAAAAGCCCTGCGGCGGTCACGAAGGTCTTATGCGCGTTTCTTGCCGCTAATATGTAACCGTTTGTTTTCATTTTCTGCCCGTGCAGACGGGCGAGAGCCAGCATAGCACGGATGCATTGCGAGGATCCCTCGGTGGAATAGAGCGTTGCTTTCGTGCCGAAAATAGCCGAGGTGCGCCTCTCGCTTTCAAGGATGATGCCTTCAGCCTCGTAAAGGGAATCCGCGCCTGCAACCTCGGTGATATCCATTGCCTCCGCGCCGAGAAGCGCCTCTCCCTTGTGCCCGGGCATATGCATACGCGCCACGTCGCCGCTCGCGTATTCCCTCACGAAGTCTATGATCGGGCTGCTCATTCTTCGTCCTGCGCCATTTCGGCAGCAGCCACCATAATGGCGCATTCCATTCTCTTTTTGAAAAGCTCGCAGCCGTATTTATAAACGCCCGTCACCGAGCCGGTTGCGTGATAGGCGTTGGCCGCGCAGCCGCCCGAGCAATAAAGCTTCGCCCAGCAGTCCTCGCAGTCCTTTCTCGCATACACGTTGCAGGCGGCAAATTCGTTCTGCTTTTCAAGGTTTTTCACACCCTCGAAGATATTGCCGAGGCAAAAGGCCTCCTCGCCAACAAATTGATGGCAAGGATAGAGATCGCCCGAGGGGGTAACGGCCATATATTCCGTGCCCGAGCCGCAGCCTGATATTCTCTTGTAGATACAAGGACCGCCCTTAAGGTCTATCATGTAATGATAGAAAGTGAAGGGTTTGCCTTCTTTATGTTTTTCGAGCATAAGCTCTGCGAGTTTTTCATACTGATCAAGAACAACGGGCAGATCTTCCTGAGTGAGTGCAGACGGGTCATCCGATGCGCAAACA
>JAZTWU010000093.1:0-24169 GCA_045636085.1 Eubacteriales bacterium | reverse complement strand
CTCTCCCGGCTCGCCGTAGGTTTCTACGGCTTCGGGTCGAGAACGAAGCTTATCATCCCAAAACTACTCGCTCATTTAAAAACGGTATTTTTGGGCGCAAACCTCCGTTCTCTCCCAATCTCTCTACGGCTTCGGGTCGAGAACGAAGCTTATCATCCAAAGCCGCTCATTCATTGAAAGATGGCATCTTTTAGCGCCACGCCCCGATCATTCGCAAAATCCCGCTTGTTTTGAAAATGCCCTTGGGGCACGGATTCCTTCTGCTTTGAAAAAAGGCACGGAGTGCGGCTTTGGCCGCGCTCCGTGCTTTCGTTTTTTTATTTTCCGTATTTATAATCGGCGGGGCAAACGCCGACGCGGCGCTTGAATTCTCTGGAAAAATGCGTTGGCTCGGAATATCCGCAGAGCTTTGAGATCGCGAGAATGGAGAAGCCGCCGTCCGAAAGCAGCTGGCACGCGCGGGTGATACGCATATCCGCGATATAGTCCTTCGGGGATTTGCCGTGCAGATCGTGAAAAATGCGGCGGAAGTAAACCTCGCTCATACCGCAAAGCTCGGCAAGCATGGGAACGCGCAGCTCGTTTTTGCAGAAGTCGCTTGCAATGGCTTCCATTGCGGGGGCGATCTGCGCGGCACGGCGGTCGGGCACATAGGTGCGCTGCTGCTCCTCGTAGCCTGCAAGAATGATATCGCAAAGCGCGCGTTGCGTTACGGTGAGGGCTGTTTTGCTTTGCATTCTTTGGGCGCGATCCGCCTCCTTGAAGCTGCGGCGCACGCTGTCTGCCGAGCGGAGCGTGAGCATAAAGGGGGGCGCGGAAACCGCGACCGAGAGATCAAAGTTGATCGCGTAGCAGCCGCCGTGTCCGTCAATGCGTTGCACGCGGTAGGTGGATCCCTTCGGAAGATAGAAAAGCGTGTTTCCTTTGGTGTGCAGCACCCTTCCGTCATCAAATATATAGTCGCGTACAACGTCGGGATCGTTCAGCACCAGCCCGTGCGAGACACGGTCTACGTGGTGCTTTTTTCCTGCAAATGGCGGCACATAGCTTGCAAATCTTATGTAGGATATGTAGCTTTCCAAAAACATATCAAACATATTTTCCCTCTCCCTGCTTTTTTGCTTCTATTATAATCTTTTGTTTCGGTTTCGTCAAGTGTTTTCTTTTTTCTATGTACATTTTTTTCTCCTGTGCTATACTAAAGGCAGAAGAAAAAGGAGCAACGCTCCGATAGGGAGGTTTTTATGCAGTACATTCGCCCCGAGGATGAGGTTTATATTTTAAACAAATACCACGATTATGATCCGACCAAAGCAGATCCGCCGCGCTTTTATAGAAACGAGGCGCTTTTTGCACCTGAAACGGGCGCAAGCGGCGAAGAGGTCTATTCCATGATCGAGAAAACGGATGCGGAAAATGCGCACCGTCCGCATTGCATTCGCAAGGCCTTGGCCTTTGAAACCGTTTTGAAAAACACAAGAATCCGCGTGGACGCAAGAGATCTCTTTCCCGCGATCCATATGATCGACCGCCCTTTGGATAAAACCGTTACGGGCAAGTGGCGCAGGGAGGTCTTTTTTGAGATTATTCCCGAGGTGGAGGAGCGCCGCGCGCATTTCGAGAAGGTCGGCATTGCCACGATGTGGCCGGATTACGACCATAGCACCCCCGTTTGGGAAAGACTGCTTTCGCTCGGCTTTCCGGGGATTCTCGCAGAAAGCGAGCGCATCCGCCGCGAAAAGCAGAGAGATGCGGAGCAGGAGGCCTTCTTTGAGGGCGTGCGCATTACATACGAGGCGCTGATCACCTTCATTCGCCGCTTGCAGGCGCTTGCGGAAAAAACCGAGGGCTGTGAGAAAATGGCGGCCGCGCTTTCGCATCTTGCCACCTCTGCGCCCGATAGCTTCTACGAGGCCTTGCTTCTTGCTTACATATACTTTATGACGAGCGAGCATATTCAGGGCTTGCAGGTGCGCTCGCTTTCGAATTTTGACCGTGAGTATCTCCGCTTTTACGAAACGGATCTTGCGCGCGGCATCTCGGAGGAGGAGATCCGCACCGATCTTGCGTACTACTTTTTGCAGTTTACCTCCATCGCAAATTATTGGAATCAGCCCGTATTCCTCGGTGGCGAGAAGGCAGACGGATCCACCGAGATCAATGCGCTTTCCTATATGTTCCTCGATGTTTACGATAAGATGGGAATCTATAATCCCAAGATCCAGATCAAGATCTCCGAGAGCACGCCCAGACCCTTCCTTGAAAAGGCGCTGGATATGATCCGCAGAGGGCATAACTGCATCGTTTTCGTCTGCGATCCGACGATCCGAAAAGCGCTTGTGAACGCGGGTGCCACGGAGGAAGAGGCACGGCTCTGCAATATAACGGGATGCTATGAATACAGCGTGCAGGGCAGCTTTGGCGCGGGAATGAATTACGTCAATCTCCTGAAGCCTTTGGAATATGCGCTTCACGAGGGAAGAGACGGTATTACGGGCGAATTCTGTGGCCAGAAAACGCCGTCGCTTGCAAGCTACGAAAGCTTTGACGATCTGTATAAGGAATACAAGAGAAAGCTCCTCTATGTGGCGGATAGCATCATTGAGATCGTGAATGCATACGAGGAGTATCACGAATACGTGAATCCGCAGTCGATGCTTTCTGCAACCTTCCCCTCCTGCCTTGAAAAGGGAAGAGATGCAATGAAGGGCGGCGCGCTTCGCAACGGAACGCAGATGAATTTCGGCTTCCTTGCCGATATGGCGGATTCGCTTGCTATGATCAAAAAGTATGTATACGATAAAAAGGAGATCACGCTCACCGCGCTCGTGGAAGCATTGGATCGGAATTTTTCCGAGGACGAAAGGCTTCGCCTGCGCCTTCTGCGCGATCCCGATAAATTCGGAAACAACCGCGATCTTCCCGATTTCTTTGTGAAGGATATCACCGCTCTCCTTGCGGCTTCTGTTTGCGGACGGGCGAATGCCAAGGCGCGGGGCGGCAAGTGGAGCTGTGGCTTCCACGTGGCAAGAATGTCCTATAGCCAAGCGCCGAAAACGGCCGCCTCGCCCAACGGAAGAAGGATTGGCGAGGAGCTTTCCAAGAATGCATCGGCCTCGATGGGGCAGAGCCGCTGCGGTGCAACCGCGGCCATTCTTTCGACGACGAAGATCGATGCCACCGCCTTTGCGGGTGATGCCGCGCTGGATTTTGCTCTGCATCCCTCGGCCGTGCAGGGAGAGGACGGTCTTGAGGCGATGCTCGGCCTGCTTCTCACCTTTATGCGCCGTGGCGGACACGCCATTCATATGAATGTTTTCTCTGCCGATAAGCTTCGCGATGCGCAGAAAAATCCGGAAAAGTATCGGGATCTGCAGATCCGCGTTTGCGGCTGGAATGTTCTTTTCAATAATATTGCAAAAGAGGAGCAGGACGGTTTTATTCGCCAGGCGGAGGCACTGATTTAATTCTTGATAGAAAGGAAAAATTATGTTGAACGAAAGCTTCAAGGACACCTACGTTGACCTGAACGGAGAAGTGCGCTGTTTTGATGCCAAAACGAAGCTCCAAACAGAGAACGAGGTTATTATTAAAAGGCTCGCGCCGCTTCTTGGCGGAGAGAAAAAGGATGCCGTGAAGGTAGTCCGCTTCCTGCCCTTTTCGGATGCCGAAAGGGAAAAGATCGAAAAGACCTTCGGCAGCGTTTTTGAGGATAAAGAGGATGCGTATCTTGTGGAGGTCGCGTCCGACGAGGTAAACGTTTACTCAAATTACGAAAGAGGCTTCCTTTACGGTGCATGCACGCTTTGGTCGCATTATACGGACGGTATCCGCGAGGGACTCATCTATAACGTGCCTCTCGTGCCGTTTCGCGCGGTGAAAATGTATCTGCCCGCGGAGGATAAGCTCGACGAGTTTTACTATATGGTCAATGCGTTTATGCATTACGGCTATAACGCCGTCGTTCTTGAGGTTGGCGGCGCGATGGAATATGAGAATTCTCCCGAGATCAACGCATATTGGATCGAGATCTGCAAGGAGCTTTCCGAATATAGCGGCAAGGCAACCGATCTGCAAAACAGTCAGCATTGGTTAAAGGATTCGATCCATATTGAAAACGGCGGCGGTAAGGTGCTTTCGCAGAAGCTCGTGAAGGAGATCTGTGCTTACCTTCGTGCGCACGGCCTTGAACCGATCCCCGAGTGCCCCTGCCTTTCTCACGCCGATTATTTGATGGCAGGACGTACCGATTTTGCCGAGCGCCCGGACGATCCTTATCCGGACGTTTATTGCCCATCCAATCCGAAATCCTACGAGGTTCTCTTTAGGGTTCTTGATGAGGTAATTGCCGTATTCGAGCCAAAGGTTTTGCACATCGGGCACGACGAGTATTACGTTTACGGTGTATGCGATCAATGTAAGAAAAAGTCGGCCGCGAAGATCTACGCCGACGATATCCAAAAAATTCACGATTATCTTTCCGCGCGTGGCATCCGTACGATGCTTTGGTCGGAAAAGCTTCTCAACAGCTATCTTAACGGAAATCCCGAGGTGCCGATCGGCGGGGCGCGTTACACCAATGCCTTTGAGGGGAGCGGAAAATTCCTTACCTTCAAAGGAAAAAGACTTGAGATTCAGAAAATACGCCGCATCCCCGAGCTTGAAATTCCGCTTCTTCCCGAGGGAACTGCGTATCAAACGGTGGAGGAAACCTATCCCGCCATTGCTATGATTCCCAAGGATATCATAGCGATGAACTGGTATTTTTGCTACTACGAGCAGGGCGATATGGATTATCATTCCCACGGTATCCCGATGGTGTACGGAAACTTCTCCGGCATCGGCTTCAAAAATTTTGTGGGCAAGGTGGCTGCCGGTGCGAAGGGCTTTGCCGTTTCCAGCTGGGGCACATCCGATTTCAAGCAGATGCAGAGAGGGCGTCGCCTTTGCACTATGGCCTATGCATCCCGTATGGCGTGGAGTCGCGATTTTAATGAAATGGATAAGGCTACGGAAGTAAAGTATACCGCCGCCTCGCTCTTTGATTACCGTTTCCGCGATGCGCTGAAGGGCTCTTACGTGGATATTCTGCACACCACGGAGCTTGAAATTCCGCACGGCTTCTTTGGCTGCGGCGATTTTCTTATGGACGATATGTTCCGTATGGGATATTTCCATCTCTTTTACGAGGACGGCACCGAGGAAAAGGTGGAGATCCTTTGGGGCGAAAACGTTGGCCCTGCAGGCAAGATCACCGATAGAGGTGCAGCAATTGAATTCGAGGCGGACGGACAACCGAAGGATATCGACGTTGCGCGCGAAACGATCTTCACCTGTGACTTCGTCGATAAGGACGACCGCCGCTATTACCGCTTCGTGATCCCCACGAGAAAGAACGTCCTCCGCGTGGAAACCGAGATCTTTGAAGGGTTTGCGGGTAAGCACGAGGTGGCAAGCATCGAGATCCATAATTTGATGTGAAGATGAGAGAAAAAAGTATTTTTGTTCCGATCGTTCTCTTTAACAGTTTGACAATATTCAAAAAGAAAGAGCAGGACGGCTTTATCCGTCAGGCAGAGGCGCTGATGTGAGCATGCCTTGCTCCTGCCCATGAAACAAAAATGAATTCTAAAAAAGATTTTAAACGGATATTTTCCCATCCCGTTCTTTTTATGATCCCCGCGCTCCTTTCCTGCGCTTTTCTGGGATCGCTTTATCCCGTGATCAAGCTTGGGTATGCCGCTTTCCATATTGAAGGCGGCGATATCCCCTCCATTCTTTTGTTTGCAGGGCTTCGCTTTTTGCTTTGCGGCGCGATCACGACTCCGCTTTTTTATATGACCTCTAAGCGCCCGCTGATCAAAGAGCGGGCGGATCTTTGGATGGTTTTCGGCGTTGCATTCTTCAATATCGTTTTGCATTATACCTTTACATATCTCGCATTGGCTGTTGGCCAAAGCGCCAAGAGCGCCATTATCAAGCAGGTCGGATTTTTGTTTCTCAGCTGCTTTTCCTTTCTCTTTATCAAAAGTGATCGCTTCACTCTGCGGAAGATGCTTTGCGGCATTCTCGGCTTTCTCGGCATCGTTATAACGAGCTATGACGGCGGATTTGCATTTTCTGCAGGGGATGCCCTGATTCTCGGAGCATCCTTCAGCGCGGTCGTCGCCACCGTGCTCACGCAGATGGCCGTGGCGCATTCCTGTCCCGTCAAGCTTACGGCGGTTTCCCAGCTTTTGGGCGGCGCATTGCTTTGCATTCCCGCCGTCGCCCTTGGCGGCAGACTTTCTTATTTTGATATGAAGGCATTTTTTGTGATGCTCTATATCTGCGTGGCCTCCGTTCTCGGCTATGCTTTGTGGAATATCGTTATCCGATACCATAACGTTTCAGTGCTCTCGGTCATTCGGTTTTCAATCCCGCTCTTTTCCGTGGTGTTTTCGGGTATTCTTTTGAACGAAGAGGTTTTTCGGTGGAATTATATGCTTGCGCTCGGTATCATTCTGGCGGCTATTCTTTTGAACGCGGCTTCTTTTAAAAATAAAAAGACAAAAAATAATTTGGAGAAATAAAATATGAAATCCTTTCTGATGATAGGACAATCCAATATGGCCGGCCGCGGAGATTTTGGCGAGGTGGAGGAAATCCGAAATCCGCTTTGCAAAATGCTTCGTAACGGTCGCTTCATCCCGATGCGAGAGCCGATCAATCCCGATCGCGGTATTTTCGATTATTTTCATAGCGGCATCGGTCTTGCGGCAAGCTTTGCGGATGAATATGCAAAGCATTACGGCGAAGAAATCGGGCTGATCCCCTGCGCGGAAGGCGGATCGATGCTTGCCGAGTGGCAGCCGGGCGAGATCCTTTACGATCACGCCGTGGCGCAGGCAAGGCTTGCGCAGAGATCCTCCGAAATCGTTGGCATCCTCTGGCATCAGGGCGAGAGCGACAGCAATTCCGAGGAGAAGGCAAGGACATATCGGGTGCGCTTTCTTCATATGCTCCACTCGCTTCTTTCGGATCTTTCGCTCCCCGAAAGCACGCCGATCGTTATGGGCGAGCTCGGTGAATTCGTTTCACTCTATAAGGATGGCTCCTATGTGTATCATAAGGATATCAACGCCGTTTTTCACGCGCTTTCGCAGGAAAAGGAAAATTTCGCCGTGGCAAGCGCCGAGGGGCTTCCCTGCAAGGCGGACGGCATTCATTTCACCTCTGCGGCCTACCGTGAGCTTGGAAAGCGATATTTCGAGGCTTATAAGAGGATAAGAGGATAACGATGGAGATTCTTTCGGATAGGAAATGCATCATCGGCGAGGGCCCGATATGGAATGCGGAGGAAAAACGCCTCTATCAGGTCAACGGCTACGGGGCAAAGGAGATCCTTTGCATCGATCCCGAAACGAAGGAATGCGCCGTGCGTGCGCTGAATTTCGGTGTTGCCGCCATAGGATTTACGAAAAATAACGAGATGCTGATCTCCTGCGCAGACGGCGCCTTTATTCTGGAGAGGAACGGCACGCGCCGCCCGATCTACGACTGCGAACGGTATGAGATCCGATATGGAAACGATGCCAAGGTTGGCCCCGACGGCAGATTTTATATCGGCACGCAAAGCAGGAAAAGGAAGGGCCTCGGAGAAGAGGTGGACGGAAAGCTATACAGCATCGATAAGGACGGCGAGGTGAAGCTTCTGCTCGACGGAATGCTTCTTTCCAACGGCTTTGATTGGTCGATGGATGAAAAACGCTTTTATCACACCGATAGCGATACGAAAACGATCAAGGAATATGATTTCGATAAAGAAAGCGGCGAGATTTCCTTCACGGGAAGATCCGTCATAGTGCCCGGTGTGGACGGCTTCACCGTCGCGGAAAACGATTTCCTTTTCGTTGCCTGCTGGGGGCAGGGGCATATCGCCGTGGTGGATACGGCGGATATGCGGGTGAAGGAGTATATCTCCGTTCCCGCGCGCATCCCTGCAAGCTGTGCCTTCTTTGGCGAAAATATGGATCGGCTGGCCGTTGTTACAGCCACGCTCGGCGCGGATCCCGATACGGATAAAAGCGCGGGATGCACCTTTATGAAAACGATCGGAGTTATCGGAAGAGCGCCCTATTTGTTTGGATAATCCCTTGGGAGGAAAACTATGAAAAAGTTTGATTTTGACAATAAAGATTTACGAAACCAATATCAAAGCATCTCTTGGATTGAGGAAAGCGGACTTTCCTCGGATGCGCTTCTTTCGGAGTTTGAAGCCTTGATGGAAGAAGGAAAGGCGGAAAATCACGCGATTTTAAAGGCAAAGGCCTTCCGCCTGATCTGCGAAAAATCCCGTCTTGCGGTGGATAAAGAGGATATTTTCCAGGAAAAGCTTTTTGATGCGAATCTTTTGAATAAGCAACGTTGGGAGATCTGGCACAAGGCCGTTGCCTTCGGTTGCTTAAAAGAAGAGCACCGGAAAATTTGCGAGGCTTGGGAGCTGGGGGCATACCGTGCCGATCCCGATTTTGGGCATACCTCGCCGAATTCGAGGCTTTTGCTTTCGGTTGGCTTTGGCGGACTTCTTGCCCGTATCAAAGAGGCCGAGGCAAAGGCAGGGCTTTCCGAAAAGCAGAAGCAGTTCTATCTTTCCTGCAGGATCGTTTTGGAGGCCTGCATTGCCTTCACACGCCGTCTTTCGGATGCGGTTGCGCCCTATAATGCGGAAAATGCGCGCGTTCTCAGCGCCATTGCTGAGGGGGCGCCCCGTGATTGCTATGAGGCTATGCAGCTTCTGATCGTTTATTTCTTTTTGCACGAATACACCTTCAAGACGCGCGTGCGCACGCTGGGACGCTTGGATGTGCTTCTCGCGCCCTTCTATCAAAAGGATCTCGCAAGCGGCCGATACACGAAGGACGAAATCCGCGAAATGCTGTATTTCTTCCTCAATAAATTCTCCGCCGCCAATGTGCCGTACGGCCTGCCCTTCTGCCTCGGCGGTATAGACGAGGACGGAAACGAGGTAACGGGCGAGATCTCGTATCTCATCGTGGAGGCCTATCGTGCGCTGAATATTTACAGCCCCAAAATCCATATCCGCGTTTCGGAAAAAACGCCGAAGGACTTTCTGAAGCTTGTTTTGGATTGCATTCGCGGAGGAAGCAGTAGCTTCGTTTTCGTAAACGATGCGGTTACCGTTCGCGCACTCACGGGCGTTGGAATCGAGGAGCGCGATGCCAGAGATTATACGCCCATCGGTTGCTATGAGCCTGCCGTTTGGGGCAAGGAGATCGGTTGCACGGGCAATGCGGGCGTCAATGTTGCCAAGGCGGTGGAGCTTGTGCTTACGGGCGGCAGGGATGCGAAAAGCGGTAAGATGCTTGGCGTTCCCTGCGATGCGGCGGCGCTTTCCACCTTTGAGGATTTCTCTGCGGCCGTGAAGGAGCAGATCGCTTATATGGCGGAGCAGTGTATGCAGTATGTGCGCAGGATCGAAAAGCATTATGCCGAGATCGGCCCCGATCCCTTGCTTTCCTCTATGTATGAGGAAAGCGTGCTTCGCGGCGTTGATGTCTACGAGGGTGGCGCGAAATACAACAACAGCTCGGTTTATTTTTATTTCATTGCCTCGCTTGTGGATAGCTTAACGGCGGTGAAAAAATTTGTTTACGATGAAAAAAGGCTTTCTCCGGGCGCACTTCTTGAGGTTTTGAAAAACGATTTTGAGGGAGAAGAAAGGCTTCGCCTTCAGGCAAGAAAAATGCCCGAAAAGTACGGCAATGCAAACGAAACGGCGGATGCGCTTTGTGTGGATTTTGCGGCCTTCTGCGCCTCGCTTGTCAACAACGCGCCGAATGCGCGCGGCGGCGTTTTCAAGGCTTCTCTTTTCAGCATTGACCGTTGCTTTTTCATCGGCAAAAAAATGATGGCAACGCCCGATGGAAGGCATGCGGGCGAGCCGCTTTCCAAGAACCTTTGCGCCTCCTTTGGCATGGATCGGGGCGGCGTGCTTCCTTTGATCCATTCTGCCACGAAGGTGGATCATGCCAAGTTCCCGAATGGCACGGTGTTGGATATTGTTCTGCATCCCTCGGCGGTGAAGGGGGAAGAGGGGCTTGTTGCCTTCCTCGGCCTTCTGGAAACCTATTTTGCCAAGGGCGGCATCGCGCTTCACGGCAATGTTTTTTCCTCCGAGCAGCTTCGCGCCGCGCAGGAAAATCCCGAGCAGTATGAAACGCTGCAGGTGCGCGTTTGCGGCTGGAATGCATATTTCAACCGCCTGAGCCGCGAGGAACAGAATTCATTTATTCAGCAGGCGGAATGCAACGGATAACGAAAAACGCCAAAGACTTATCTGAAAACAAATTTTAAGAGGAGATATAAAAATGAAATATTTAAAGCCTGAAATTAAGGAAATACCGAACTCCCTTTACTGGGGATTAAAGCCCGACACTTTGGCGAATAAGCAATATTTGAAGCATTTGGATTTCATAAAAGAAAATATGGCGGTAAATTATATTACGATCACTCCGGGCGGCGGCCTTCATTTGCAGAATTTGAAGCAATGCCACGGCGTGATTGCGGAGATCGTCGATTACGCGCATAAAATCGGGCTCAAGATCAGCTTGCGCCTTTTGCTGAATGCAGGCTTTTTCAACGCGGCTTTTATTACGGATAACCATCCCGCAATCGATCAAGCACAGCTTTTTCACATCCCCGATCCCAAAAAGGCAGAGGCAATCGTGAACGATATTGAATTGACTTTGGACGATGCGGGATGCGCAAAATATACCCACGAGGCGGTTTGGGGACGCAGTAAGATCGCTCCGATTTATGCCGAAATATTAAAGGCCTTCTGCTTTGAAAAAACGGAGGATGGCTTTTATGCGCCCGAATCCTTAAGGGACGTGACCGAGCAGATCCAAGTCACGAACGCAAGAACGAATATGACCGAATTTGAGATCGACTTAGGGGAAGAGAACAAAGGGAAAAAAGTTTTCGTTCTTTTGGCGCAATATTATAACAGCACGGCCATATCGGATGCTTGGGAAAAAATGAAGGAATTGATCGATGCCTATTCCGATATTCCCTTGGATGGGGTAATGATGGATGAATTCGGTTATTTGTTCTTGAATGCCGGCCCAATCGCAAGCGGAAAAGAGCCGCCCTTCAGAGGCAGAATCTATTCAAGGGGCATGAAAAAATACTATGCGGAGGATCTCGGCATAGATTTGGATCGCATTCTTTTTGATATGCGATATGCTCCCGAGGGCTGTGAGCAGATAAGAGTCAAGGCGATCAATACGTATTTTGAGGTTCTGCGCCATTTTCCTTTGGAGATCGAGAAAAAGGTGTACCATTATTCCAAATACGTTTTTGGAAAAGACATCTACGTTTCGTGCCACAATACCTTCCATAATAACCTTGAAAACGATGAAATTTGGCACACGGCGTGCAATTGGTGGGATATTCCGCGCGATTTCGGTCATACGGATGAAAACATTTGCTTCCCGGTTCGCTTAGGTGTTATGCTCGCTTGTAAGAATCCGATCATGTTTGATATGTATTATAAGTCCGACTTTGAGAGCTATTACAATCATATTGTGAACGGAGCGCCCTTTGGCTGTCGCGAATTCCACCATGCGTATAGAGATTTTTATTGGGGAAAAAGCTTCACAGAGCCCGAATTCTTGGAAAATATCAATAAGCTTGATACCGAGGTTGCAAGGCTGAATAAATTCCAGACCGTGTACCCCAAAATGGATCTTCTGATCGTTTACGGCGCGGCGGCACAAAACAACTGGTATCCTGATCACAGCGCGAGAAACGTTTGGGATATTGACGGAACGCTTCATATCATGCAGAAGTGCGAAGAAATCTGGAGCGCAGGCTATCGATGCGCGTTAGTGCCCGATTATGCGATCGAGGATGGAAGAATCACGCTGAACGGCGATAAGATCCATTTTAACGGCTATGATTTCACGCATTGCCTTTTCTTATATCCCAAATATGCGAAAAAGGAAACCTACGCCTTCCTGAATAAAGTGCATGCCGGCGGTGCAAAAATTGCCGTCGTCGGCAAGAGCGGCGTTGATTTTGAAGGAAACGACGTTTTGCTCACCGCACCGCGTTTTGAAGAATTCGATCTTCGCATCCTTGAAAAAATCGGCTGTGAAAAAAGCGCGATCGAGGGCGGTTGCGTTTGCCTTGACGGAAGCTTCTCTCTCGTCAGCCACGGGGTTTTAAACGGCGAAGCGACGGAATTTGATTTTGAAATTGACGGCGTTAAATACTCGGGGCATCATACGGGATTGCTTGCCTACAGAAAGGGGTGCTTTGCCTTTGCAACGAGCGGAAGCCGCTTGTTTGCCGATGGGATAGAGATACAGCTGGAGTATAAGTGAAGCTTATGAAAAAGATATTTTTGATCGGTGATTCCATTCGCTTCGGTGCGCCGGGAAGCCCGGGCTACGGCGTTTTCGTGAAGGAAAAGCTTGCAGGCAGAGCAGAGGTTTATGCGCCGGAGGAAAACTGCCGATTTGCCCAGCACACGCTTCGCTATCTCTTTGAATGGGCGAAGAGGATTCCCCATGACGAGATTGACACTGTGCATTGGAATAACGGGCTTTGGGATGCCTTGCATATTTTTGGCGACGAGGCCTTCACCGAGCTTGATTATTACGGCAAAACCCTCGTGCGCATCCATAAGCATCTTCGCTTCTGGTTTCCGAATGCGAAAATCATTTTCGCGCTTTCCACCTCCGTGAAGGAGGATTGGGCAGATCCGAATTTTATCCGCTATAACCGCGAGATTGCACTTTATAATCAAAAAGCGATCGAGGTGCTCTCGCCCCTCGGCGTCAGGATCAACGATCTTTATTCGATCACCAAGGGATTCGGGGACGAGCTGCGCTCGGATTGGGTGCATTTTGGCGACGAGGGATCGAAGATCCTTGCCGATGCGGTGATCGAAGCCTGCATGGAGGAAAAGAAATGAGCCTCAAGGCAAAAATATTTGAAATCAAGCGCTTTGCCGTCCACGACGGAGACGGCATTCGCACCACGGTGTTTTTCAAGGGCTGCCCCTTGAAGTGCGTTTGGTGCCATAATCCCGAGGGAATTTCCTTCGGCGCAGAGCTGGCCTATTATGCGCATAAATGCATCGGTTGCGGCGAATGCGTAAGTAGTTGTTTGCAAAAAGCGCATAAAATGAGCGAGAGCGGGCACGAGCTTCTGCGCGAGCTTTGCGTGGGATGCGGAAAATGCGCGCCCGAATGCCTTGGTGAGGCACTCACGCATTACGGCAGGGAGGTCACGGCGGAGGCGCTTTTGCCTACGCTTTTGGAGGACCTTGAATTTTATAAAAATTCGGGCGGTGGCGTTACGCTTTCGGGCGGCGAGTGCCTTATGCAAGCGGACTTCTGTGCCGCTCTTTTGAAGGTGCTGAAGGAGAATGGCGTACATACCGCCGTGGATACCTGCGGCTTCGTTTCGCGCGAGGCACTGGATAAGGTGATTCCTTATACGGATGTCTTTTTATACGATATCAAGGCCATCGATCCTGCGGTGCATAAGCGATGCACGGGCGTGGAAAACGGTATCATTCTCGAAAACCTGCGCTATCTCGATTCGCTTGGAAAGAAAATCGAAATCCGCATTCCCTTCGTGCCTGAATGGAATGACGGCGAAATCGAAAAGATTGCCGATTTTGTGAAAAGGCTGAAAAACGTAAGCGGTGTGCGCGTTTTGCCCTACCATAACTACGCGCGCTCGAAATACGCGGCGCTTTCTATGGAAAACACCCTGCCCGAAGTGATCCCCTCGGCCGAGGCCCTCCGTGCCGCCGAGTTGCTTTTCGGGGATCTGATTCGAAAGTAATCAAAAAAAGAGTATCAAAAAAGACAAGAGGAGCATTTCAGACATTGCCCTTTCTGCTTTCGTGTGCTATAATTTTCGATGTATGAGAAGCGCGGCTTGCCGCGATTTTGACGGAGGAAAACGATGAAAAAGGGCTTTCTTATAAATAAAATTTCTTTGGCTGAGCCGATTGATTTTGCGGCCTCGGAATTGAAAAAATATCTTCGTATGATGATGCCGGAGGGAGGCGACGTGAAGATCGCGTACGCACCCGATGCAAGCGAGGGCTTCCGCCTCGGTCTTATGCAGGATTTTGGGCTTGATGTATCTGACGTGGAGAATACCGAGCTTGACGACATTCTTTATATCGACTGTGATACGCGTGGCGGTATCATTGCGGGGGATAATCCCAGAGCCGTTTTGCTTGCGGTGTATGAGTATCTGAAAAAGAACGGCTGTCGCTGGCTCTATCCGGGCATTGACGGCGAGTTTATCCCGAATAAGAATATAGAGCCCGTCGAGCTTCGCCATAAGCCCCCGATGCGCTATCGCGGCTTTGCGGCGGAGGGCGCGCCCTACCGCGAGGCGGAGCAGGACTTCCTTGATTTTCTTCCCAAGGTCGGTATGAATACCTATATGATCGAATTTCGCTTGCCGAGAAGCTACTATGCGCAGTATTACACGCATGCAAAAAACGCATCGCACCGTGCTCCCGAACCGATCAGCGACGAGCTTGTTTTGCAATGGAAACGCCATAACGAAGCGGAAATTGCAAAGAGAGGCTTGCAATTCCACGATATTGGTCACGGATGGACGGTGGACCCCTTTGGGATCGATTCCAAATATGCATGGGATGAAATTGACGAAAGTCTTGTGCCGAAGGATATGGTGCAGTATCTTGCCGAGATTGGCGGCAAGCGCGGCCTCTTTGAGGGCAGACCGATCAACACGCAGTTTTGTATGTCCAATCCCGAGGCAAGAAGGCTCTTTGCAAATTTCGTTGCCAAGTATGCCGAGGAGCATTCCAATATCGATTTTCTGCATGTTTGGCTTGCCGACAATGTCAATAACCATTGCGAATGCGAGGAATGCCAAAAGAAACGCCCCTCGGATTACTATATGCTCTTAATGAACGACATCGATAGGGTGCTGACCGAGAAAAATCTCGATACCCGTATCGTCTTTATCGCGTATCTTGATACGATCTTCCCTCCGACGGAGGATAAGGTGGAAAATCCGAAGCGCTTCTCGCTTCTGCTCGCCCCCATTTCCAGAGGCTATATTCAAACGAGGCCGACGGAAAACGTGACGTACGAGGTTCCTCCGTATGTGAGAAACCATATCAAGGGAACGGGAATATTCGGCAATGTGATTGAATGCTATAAGGAATGGAAAAAGAGCTTTTCGGGGGATGCGATCTCCTTTGAATATCACTTCTGGATCAATCAGTATTACGATATGAGCGGTCTGCAGATCGCAAAGCGCATCTATGAGGATGTGGCGTATTACAGGGAGATCGGCCTCAAAGGCCTGATTGAAAACGGATCGATCCGCGGATTTTTCCCGAATGGGCTGGCCTTCTATACCTATGCGGCCGCTATGTATGACGGTCGGCTTTCCTTTGATGCCATCGTGGAGGACTACTGCTTGCATATTTACGGCAAGGATTTTCCCGAATTTTTGGCTTACTTTGAAAAAATGAACGAGATCTTCCCGTATGCACTTCTTTCTGTGAAAACGGCGGAGGGCGGAATGAAAAAGGCCTTGGATACTTCTGCCGAGGATGTTGCCCGTCTTGACGGATTGGGCGATCTGCTTGCGATCGGAAAAAAGCTTGTGCAATCGCATTATAATTCCGATGTGCGTGTGCAGACCGTGTCCGCAAGGCTTCTTGAAAGACATATCGTTTACGTGGAGAAATTCACGGGCGCGATCAGGGAAAAGCTTCTCGGAAATGATGAGATCGCCCTGCAAAGCTTTCAGGAGTTTGTGAAGGACTTTGGCGCATATGAGGTGTTTATGCAGCCGTATTACGATCAGGTGATGACATATTCTGCGCTTTCGATGCTCTTTAAGGTCAAGAGCAATCCTTATATCACTTGATTTTTTCGTTGATTCTTTTAAGGAATCGTCCGTAAACAAAAAATCCTGCGCTCGCTTGGCGCAGGATTTTTTTTCTTTATTAAACGATCTCAACCGATCTGCGGCGCGCCACGCGATCGCAGATCTCGTCGTAGGGCACGGTCGGATCCCAGAGGATCTCGGCGCAGCAGGCCTCGTTATACCAAAGGCCGCCCGCGAATTGTCCTGCCATACCGAGGGCGAGATCGGGATGCCCCTCGGCGAGGATGTGGTTTGTCATATCGTAAACGGCCTTGCCGCCGCCCATCATCCATTCGGTTTGCAGATGGCGCCACATCGGCTCCATCAGGGCGCGGTCGTGATCTATGAGGCGCTTATGGTTTTTGCCGAGAACGAAGAAGCCCTTCTGGTGCACGAACTGATGCCAAGCCAGCGTTGTGAAGCCGCGCATCAGCATCGAAACCTTGGCATCGCCGCGCAGGTGCACGATCCTCGAGGCGAAGTCCTTCGTTTCTTCAAAATACTCGGGATCGGGGATCTTCGGCGTATAGGAGAAGGGAAATTCACCGCAGTCCTCCCACATAATTTCGATGCGGGGATCCACCTTGGCGATAAAGCTAAGGTGATCCTTCACGGACTGCGCGTGCAGGCCGAACTGGATGTAAAGATCGGGATAGCGGGCAAGAAGCGCATCGGCGGTTTCGTTCACGAAATCGGTAACCATATCGGCAACGAGGCGACCCTCAATATAAGCGCCCGTATTTTCCGTGAAGGACTGGAAATAGATGCCGTCCACGCCGAGGGGCGCGTATTCGCGCTCAAAGCGATCCAGCACGCCCTGCTTGATCTTCTCAAGATCGGCAACGCGGAAATCCGCGCAGGCACGGGGCGACCAGCCCCAGGCATAGCCCCAGATCAGCTGAATGCCGTATTCGTGCGCGTAGTCTGCAATCTCCTTTGCATTGATCGGAACGAAGTCGTTCCAGATGATGAGCTGGTTGAGCTTCAGGCGCGCCATATTTTCGATATAATTTCTGAAATCGTTGATCGGATGTCCCCAGGTGAAAACACAGCGGCGCTTGATCTTCGGCGCGGTTGCGTGCGTATAGAGGGGGAGGTCGCCGTATCGATCGTCAAACATCGTGTGGAGCTGGCGCAGGCAGCCGTCTTTGGGGATTGCTTTTGCAAAATAATCGTCGACGAAGTCGATCGCGCCGTAGAAAACTTCCTGCGGTGCTTTCGCGGCGATCAGAGCCAGCGTGCGGCTTTCGCATTCGGGATCGCGCATTACCTTCACGATGTAGCCGCCCTCGGGAATCTCTTCCTCTTTTATATAGCGGCGGAGGAGCGCATTTTCCGAATAAACGCCGAGGATCACGGCGTTGGAATCGATCTTCGCCGTATCGGCTCTTTCACAGGGGAGAACATGCAGGCAATAAACGCCTGCATCACGGATGATATAAGAGCCAAGCTCCGCATTCACGAGATCGAGAGCCTTTTTTTCAAGCCCCTCGTATCGGGAATAAATGATTTTCCAGCATCTTTTATTGTCGGCCATAATTTTCTCCTTGACAAAATTTGTTTTTGTGATACAATTATAATACAAATTTCGGGCAAAAACAATCGGTTTTTTGCTCCTCGCTATAATAAATTTGACATATAAGAAAAAATGCGCCGCGCATCAAGGGAGAAAGATATGTTTGACGATCGCTTCAAATACCGATATAAAACCATCCCCTTTGCCTTCGTCAGCCGTGATTACGAGGGCTCGGGAAACGGACTGCACGGAAATCGGATCTTCCATCAGCATAAGGAGATGGAAGTTTTGATTGTCCGCGAGGGGCGCGCGAGTGTGATGATCGAGGGGGAGCATCGGCCGATTTTGCTCTCCAAGGGAGATGTTGTGCTGATACCGCCGCTTGCACCGCATTGCTTTTCGAAGGAGAGGGAGCACCGCTTTTCGCATACCTGCGTTTGCTTTGATCTTTCGCTTCTTTGTGATCGCGCGCTTGTGGATGGACTGGAGAAGGGAAGCCTTCTGCCGCCTGCCGTCCTGTATGCGGGAGAATCCATCACCGCAGAGGTCTTTTCGCATATCAGCGCCGCCGCAGAGGCTTGTCTTGATGAAAAGGAGGGCTGGGAGCTGGAATGCGCCGCCCATCTTTCGCTCGTCTTCTCTCTTTTGAAGCGAGAGGGGCGCTTGCGCCTTTGCGAAAACGCCGTGCGCGACGGCTTTCGTGCCCGCGTCAGCGAAATTCTCCAAAAGGAATATGCCGAGCCGATCTCCTCTGCCGCCGTGGCCGATCGCCTCTTTATGAGCCATTCCTATTTCTGCCGCCGCTTCCGCGCGGCCTTTGGCCTTCGCTTTATGGAGTATCTTGCGATGTACCGCATCGAAAAATCAAAGGATCTTCTTTTGCGCACGGAGCGCCCCGTTTCCGAGATCGCGCTCGCCGTTGGCTTTCAAAGCTTTTCGCATTTCACGAAAACCTTCCGCATCCAAGTTGGCGAAGCGCCAAGCGCTTATCGCGCAAGCCATACGGCAATGCGCGAAAAATGAAAACAAATCTTCGCATATTATAAATTAAAAAGGCAATGCCGAAGAAAACGGCATTGCCTTTTTATCACTTCTGTGAAAAAAGAAGTGCGTTTTGAATTACGAAGTTGCCGATGATTTCAACGGCCATTGAGAGCCCCTCGGCAGAGCCCTTGGCAGGGCTTTTGCCGCTTGTGAAATTCATATATTCCACGGTGATCGGCGAGATGCCGTGCTCGTTCCAGAGATAGGCTTGCAGCGTGCGCGAGGCAGAATATTCTCCGTCCACGGCACTGAGCGTGCCGTATGCGCTGCTCGAGGGAACCAGAAGCGGGCGCTTTGCCGCGATCATTCCCTCCTCCGTCATACGGTGATAGATATGATTGGTCACCTCAAAATTTGCCGCCGCATTCTCCGTGCCGAGATTGAAGTTAAAGAAGAGATCGCTTCCGTTATCGTTTGGCGTAGTATGAAAATCAATGCCGAAGGTAATGCTCTCGCCGTACTTTTCCAAAACCGCGCAAACGTTTTTCGTTTCCGCCTGCGTTCGCTCCTCAAAATCGCGATTGAGATCCGTTTCCGTGGAATTGTAGCGAATGCTCCAATTGGGCTTCTCAAGCAAGTGCGTGCGGTTGACGCCCCAGACGTTGATCAGCGGGATCACGACGAAGCGAACCTTCTCGCGCAGATAATGCAGCTGCGCATCCGCGCCGTTCGCATTTGCAACCTCGCCCATAAAATATGCGAGTGCAAAATAGGCGTCCTCCTCGTTTGCGTGCATTCCCGCCGAGAGAAACACCGTTTGCTCGTAATCCTTCGGCTCAAAAAGATAGCAGTACATATCAAAGGTTCCGGATTGATCCTTGCCGATGTGCTCTCTTTTGATATAGTCGGGATACGCCGCGCGCAACGGCTCGTAAAGATTTTCATAAATCTCGTCGCTCGTCCAGCGATAATCGGCAAAGCTATCCGCGTTTCCTAAAAAATCCCCGACGCGGGCAGGCTTATACCACGGTCCCTCGGTGTCCCCGTCGGCAAGAATAACCTGCTCATAAATGCAGAGCGGTGCGTTTTCGACCGCCCCCGTATCGATCACAAGAAATTCGCGTTCCTTTTTCGGAATATAAACGAGACTGCCAAGGTCCGCCCCCTTCGGCGTGCCCTCGACGAAGCGAATTTCGCTCGCGCTCATTCTTTCGCCCGCGGAAAGCGCGCGCGGATCCTCATCCGCCGCCGCAATGCGAAGCCGCCGGCAGGCAGAAAAACGGAGCTCATAGCATTTTCCGTATTCCATAGGCAAAACGATCGAGCGCTCATCCTCCGCCCCATCGCGGATAACAAACGTCTCCGTATCCTTGCAGGGAAGAATGCCTTCTTCATAAAGCGCATCGGAATAAATATCCCGCTTTATAAAAAGCGGATCTGCTTCTCCCGCACCCTGATTTTTCAAAAACAAATATCTGCCAAGCATAAACAGCGCCCCTCCCATCAAAAGAACCGCAAGAAAAATGATAGAAATTTTATAAAAACGTTTCATTTTGTAACCTTTAATTTATAGATTTGGCAATTTCCGCCGTGATGCGAAGGAATTTATCAACATCCTCCTTGCCGTGGCAATGCAGAGGAGAAACCCGAATTGCGCCCTCAATCCCAAGCGCATCCAAAATGCGTTTGGAATAAATACTGCTGTTGATCCTCTCATACACCGTGACGCCGCGCCGCTGATACTCTGCCACGCATTCGGTGAAATCCATATTCTCGATCGCAATGGCGGCAATAAGATCGCGGCTCGAAAGGTCCTCGGTATCCACGAAAACGCGAACGCCCTCAATATGCCGAAGACCGGGGGCATCCTCGCTCCCCTCGAGCATTCTATGAAGAAGCGCGCGCTCCTGCAAATGGATGCGGTTCATCCCCTCAAGATACAGCGCGCGGCGGTCGCCCTCTCCAAGAAAATGCTTTCCGATCTCGCAAACATAGCTTATAATTTCCATTGCGGCGGCGAAGTTTGCGGGAGCGCTCGTGCCAAGCTCGAAAACGCTCTGATCCTTTGCGATCAGCTTATGATGGGGAAGGGCGGCAACGCGGTCGGAAACGTAGGCGAAGCCGCATCCGCGAATTCCGAAGAATTTATAGGGGGCGAAGTTCATTCCGTCAATCCCGAGAGCCTCCACATCCAATTCGTGGTGCGGCGCGTGCTGAACGGCATCGGAGATGATATAGAGATCGGGCTTGATTTTTCTTGCCCGCCTCACGATCTCGGCAATATCGATCACGGTGCCCGAGATATTGGAGGCAGACATCACGCTGAGCAGGCAGGTATCCTCGTCCACAAGCCTTTCCACGGCCTCGGGATCAATGCCGCCCGTTTCCTTGTTGGCGGGGATCACGCGAAGCTCCTTGCCCGTTTTCTTGCAGTAAAATTCCACGGCATCGAAGGCGGAGGGGTGCTCAAGCGAGGAGACAACGGCGTTTTTGCCCGGGATATTCTCCATAATCAGGCCAACCATATGAAACATCGTTTGCGAGGCGGTCAGCTCCGTGATCAGAGAGCCGCTTTTTGCGCCGAAGATAATTTCAAGAATTTCCTTCGTGCCCTCTTCAACAAGGCTCTTCAGATAAAGGGAGCGCTCGTGAATTCTTTCGGGGCAATCGGGATAGGCATCGATGGATGCCTTGGCCTCCACGCATTTTTTCAAGCGCAGGGAGCCGCCCGAGTTTTCAAAAAAGAGGCGCTTTCCGTATTTAGGATCCTCGTCGGCATAAAAAAACTTCTCCTTCAGCGCGCGCTGAAGGCTGTCTTCAAAAAAGAGTCCGTGCTCGTGATGCATCACAAACCTCCAAAAAAATCATTCGTCCTGCCAATCGAGGGCAAGGGCGGCAAAGGCAACGCTTCCCCGATAAAGAACCGATTCGTTTACGTCGAATTTCGGATGGTGCAGGGGGAAGTCCGTGCCATCGGGCTTAGTATAAAGCTTGAAATAAAAGCCGGGAACGAGGCTTGCAAAGCGCGCAAAATCCTCGCCGATCAGCTCGCGATCCTCGAGGGGAAGGCAGGGGCGCTCGGGATAAACCCTCTCTACCGCGCGGCAAAGGCTTCTATAAAGCGCGCCGTCGTTTTCCGTTCCCATCAGGTCGATGGTCGTTTTTATCTCGGCTCTTCCGCCGAAGGCCGCGGCGGCCTCGTTTATAATGGCGAAAACGCCGTTTTTTATGCGCGCGTGCTCTGCCTTATCGAAGGCGCGGATCGAGCCCGAAACCGTGCAGGTCTCGGGAATGATGTTATTGCGAACGCCGCCGTGGATCATCGAAACGGCGTTGACGGTTTCGCTCCCCTTTTTCATCGCGGCAATTTCGGAAACCGCGCGGCAGGCCATATAAACGGGGTTTTTTGCCTTGTCTGCAAGGCAGATATGCGAGGGCTCTCCGAAAAAGGTTGCCTCGTAGGAAAAAATATTGGCGGAGATGGGCTCGCTTGTCACAAGGATATCTCCCGCGCGATAATTTTCATTGGGTGTGCAATGGTTATGCAGGGCAACGATGGCATTCACGGGCGGATCCGTCAGCGCGCCGTCCCCGATCATAAGCCTTGCGCCGCCGTCTCCCTCCTCGTAGGGCTGGAAAATCAGCTTCACGGTGCCCTTCAGGCGGTGGCGGTTTTCCATAAGGAGCATTGCCGCGCCCAGCGCGATCGCCGTGTGCGCATCGTGGCCGCAGGCGTGCATATTTCCGTTTTTGGAGGCGAAGGGGAGGCTCGTTTCCTCCTTGATCGGAAGTCCGTCGCAATCCGCGCGAATGGCAAGGCATTTGCCGTCAAGCGCTCCTCGGATCACGGCACAAACGCCGTGACCGCCAACGCCGCCGCGGATCTCGCTGATGCCGATCCTTTTCAAAAATTCGATGATGAGCGCCTCGGTTTTCGGCGTTTGCATCTGAAGCTCGGGGCAGGCGTGAAGCGCGCGGCGAAAATGAATGATATCGCCCGCAATTTCCTCTCCTCGCGCTCTGAGGGCTAAGGTCGTTTCCTGATCCATAGCGTTTCTCCTTGGATTTTCTTATGATATAAGTATAATATATTGATTTAGAAATAAAAATTGCGAAAAATGCAAATAATATTGCAAAAACGGCAAATCTATGCTATACTCTCATTATGAAAAATTATTTTGAAAGCAAAATGAAATATAGCGAAGTCAGCTTTCAGCTGACGGATAAGGCAACGCCCGACGAGCGTGAAATTCATACCTATCACGAAATTCTTTATTTTATCGACGGGGAGGCCGAGCTTTTCACAGAAAGCAGCCGTCTTGTGCTGAAAAAGCATTCGCTTCTGATCATCCCGAAAAAGACCTATCATTTCATCCGCGTGCAGAGCGCAGGCTTTCTTCGGCTGAAGATCTCCATTCCGCAGAGCGCAGAGGCCGCTTTGCCGCTTTGTGAGCTGATGGGGGGCTTCCGCGTGATCGAGCGCCCCTCCGAGGGGATGGGCTTTGTGCTCGGCCGCTTGATGCGCATTTTAGAGGAGCGAGCGGGGGAAAAATCCCCGTTTTATGCATACGCGGCCTTTCTGATGCTGATCGAGGAAATGGACGCTCGCCCCGAGCAGGCAAACGGCGAATGCGCGGAGCGCTCGGGTGCGGTTGCCGCCGTGATCCGCCATATATCCCAAAATCTCGGAGCGGATCTCAGCGTTTCTGCGCTTTCGGCGGCGGTGAATATCTCGCCCTCGGGATTAACGCATAGCTTCAAAAGCGAGCTGGGTATTTCGCTTCATAATTATATAACGCAAAGGCGCTTGATCTATGCGCGCGAGCAGATCCTTTCGGGACAGAAGCCATCGAAGATCTATCCCGAGTGCGGATTTTCGGAGTATTCCTCCTTTTATCGCGCCTATTTGAAATTTTTCGGCCATTCGCCGTCGGATGAGAAGGGAGGCAGGGAATCTTGAATTGCTTTGAAAGGGTAATTGGTGAGATCTATCGGCTGAAGGTGCCGTTTGAGAAGATCTATACCTCTGTATTTTTGATCCTCGCTCCATCGGGACCGATTCTGGTGGACTGTGCCACCACGGAGGAGGATGTGGAGCACTGCATTCTGCCTGCGCTGAGGGCGCAGGGGCTTGCGCTCTCCGATATAAAAACGCTCGTGCTCACGCATAGGCATTCGGATCACGCGGGCGGCCTTGCGCGCATTCTGGCGCTTATGCCGAAAATCGAGGTTGTTTCGGATGCGCGCCGTCTTTGCGATGGGATCGAAACGCGACCTCTTCCGGGGCACACGGAGGATTTTATCGGGGTCTTTGATGCGCGCATTGGCGCGCTGATCTCGGGGGATGGCTTGCAGGGCGCCGGGGTGGATAAATATCGGTGCTCGCTTTCGGATCCGAAGGCTTATCTTGAAACGCTTGCGCGCCTTTCGCGCGATGGGGATCTCGGATGCATTCTTTTTTCGCACGCATACGAGCCGTGGTATCAGGATGCCGTTTTCGGCCGCGAGGCAATCGCCGCCTGCCTTGCCGAATGCAAAAGGATCGCGATCGCGCTGAAAAAATAATGCGGAAAAACAAAAAAGGGGGCTGTCTCATTAAGAATCCAATAAAATCAAGGCAAAAAAGAGAAAAAAGCAGTAAGATCTATAATCTTGGCGGATTCTTAATGAGAACAGACCGGGGGGCGAACGGATTTAGAGGAGAAATCGTCGGATGACGAGTGA
>JAZTWU010000092.1:0-4145 GCA_045636085.1 Eubacteriales bacterium | reverse complement strand
GATTATTCACAGCTCTTTGGCAGACTTATGATAAACATGGACAGCGCGGATGAAAAACAGATCACCGCGGGATGCGCGGGCGGTAGCGGCGTTACGCTGTCTCTTCCCTTGAAAACGGAGAAGACACGCCCCTGCTATGCGCTCACGCTTTCCAATCTTCCGGGCGGGCACAGCGGAACGGAGATCCACAGAGGCATCGCAAACGCAATCCTCCTTTCGCTTTCCGCGCTCGCCGAGCTTTCCGAAGAATCCGATGTTTATCTTTCCCGCATTGAAGGCGGAGAGGCATCCAATGCAATTCCTTCCTTTGCCACCGTTTATTTTGCCTGTGAGGAAAGAGAGGAAAAAATCCTCGATTTTTGCAAAGAATTCTTAGCAAAACAAGTGAAAAATATCGGCGACGGAAAATTTTCGTTACAAAAAAAAGAAGCCCTCCCCTGCTTATGCAAGGAAAACACAGATGCGCTTTTGGATTTCGTTTTGCACCTGCCAAACGGCATCCTTGCTATGGAAAAGCATCTTCCGACACAGCCCGAAACCTCGCTGAATCTCGGCGAGGCAAAAACGGAGGGAGACACCCTTTCGCTTTGCTACGCCGTTCGCTCCTCGAAGGACGAAGCGCGAGAAGAAACCGAAAAGCGGCTGACGCGCGCGGCGCGGGATTTCGGCGGCGATGCAAAAACGGACGGATGCTATCCCGCCTGGAGCTATGCGGAGGACTCCCCCTTACGCGAGCAATGCCTTGCGCTTTATCGCAAGCGCTACGGCAAGGAGGCCGTGGTGGAGGTGATCCACGCAGGCCTTGAATGCGGCATATTTGCCGCGAAGATCCCCGTGCTCGACGCCGTTTCGATCGGACCGAGCATTCGGGATATTCACACGGCGGACGAAGCGATCTCGCTCTCCTCCCTATCCCGCTTTTACGAATATCTGACGGCGCTGCTTGCGCCTGAGGAAATCTGAATTTTTGAATTGAATTAGGAGAAACGGTATGAACGAAAACAGACTGAGAAAATATGCGGCCCTGATCGCCAAGGTTGGCGCGGGCGTGAAAAAGGGACAGCGCGTTGCCATCTATGCGGAGCTGGATCAGCCCGCCTTCGTCACGATGGTGGCAGAGGAATGCTACAAGGCAGGCGCGGCGAAGGTGAGCGTGAACTTTAACCATCAGCCCCTCACGGCGCTCGACGTTGCCTACTGCTCGGACGAGATTCTCGGCGAGGTTGAGCCTTGGTTTATGAAAAAATGGGAATATCAGGCAGAGACGCTCCCCGCGAAGATCTTCCTTCTTTCCGAGGATCCCGACGGACTTTCGGGCATCGATCAGACAAAGTATTCCAAGGGTCTTGCAAGCAGACAAAAGCAGATCAAGCCCATCCGAATGAAGATGGAAAACCGCTATCAATGGTGCATTGCGGCGGTGCCGGGAAAGGCCTGGGCGAAGAAGGTCTTCCCCTCGCTCTCCGAGAATGCGGCCGTTGAAAAGCTTTGGCGCGCGATCCTTGATACCTCGCGCGTGACGGCAAATCCCGAGACCGCTTGGAAAAAGCACAACCGAAGCCTCTTCAAAAAATGCAAATATCTCAATTCGCTCGGCATCGAAAGCCTGCACTATACGGCCAAGAACGGCACCGATCTGACGGTTGGCCTTCTGCCCGACGGCACCTTCTGTGCGGGCGAGGAAAAGACCGTTGGCGGCAACCGCTTCAACCCGAATATTCCCTCCGAGGAGGTTTTCACCTCTCCGAAGCGCGGCGCGGCCGAGGGCATCGTTTATTCCTCGATGCCGCTTTCCTACGACGGACAGCTGATCGATAAATTCTGGCTGAAATTTGAGGGCGGCAAGGTGACGGAGCTTGGTGCCGAGAAAAACGAGGCACTCTTGCGCGAAATCATCGCTATGGACGAGGGTGCGGCCTATCTCGGCGAATGCGCTCTGGTTCCCTTCTCGTCTCCCATCCGCAAGAGCGGCATTCTTTTCTACAACACTCTCTTTGACGAAAACGCCGCCTGCCATCTCGCGCTCGGTATGGGATTTACGAATACGCTGAAGGACTACGAAAAATACACCGAGGACGAGTGCCACGCACGCGGCATCAACGATTCCATCGTGCACGAGGACTTTATGATCGGAACAGAGGACCTCTCGATCACCGCAAGAACGAGCGACGGAAAAGAGATCGAAATCTTCCGCAACGGAGAATGGGCTTTCTAAAATATTTTAGATGTTTTTGTAAATTTTTGCGACTTCGGTTGCATTCGGGCGTGCTTTCGTCTATAATGGTAAGGTAGCCCTGCCCCTTTTGCTCTGCGAGGGCGCGGCTAACGACGACCGAGAGGGGGATGCGGCATTGGAAAGAATTCCGACCGCCCTTCAGGATTGTCAAAATATAGGCCTCGTTGGCCTTGGAGATTCCAATCGCGGGGTGCTTATGCACCTCGAAAAATGCGAGAGCTTACCGAAAATTTGCGTACGCGCAAGCAAGGAAACGGCCTGCGCCTATCCCGCGCGCTTCGGAGAGGATTATCTTCGGGATATCACCGAGGATGCGCTCATCCTCTCCCCCTCCGTTCGCCCCGACCTTGCGCCGCTTCTCGCGGCACGCGCGCGCGGCGTGCGCCTGCTTTCGGATGCGGAGATTTTCTTCACGGATACGCGGGCGGATTGCTTTGCGGTTTCGGGCTCGGACGGAAAAAGCACCACGACAGCGCTTCTTTCGCATCTGCTTTCGGCATCGCTGAAAAAAGAGGTGCCTGCCGTCGGCAACATCGGGCGGGCGCTGACGCCCCTGCTTTCGCAAAATCACGCGGCCTACGCCGTGGAGCTATCGAGCTTTCAGCTGTTTCATTACGCGCCGAAAACGAGGCGTGCCGTGATCACCAATCTGACAGAAAACCATCTCAACTGGCACAAAGATATGGCGGAATACGCCGCCGCCAAGGCAAGGCTTTACGAAAGCACCGAGGAGGCCGCGCTTTGCCTCGATGAAACGGGGAGCGAAGCGCTCCTGAAAAAAGCCCCTTTTTCCGTCTATTCTCTCACAAAAAGCGAAAAAGAATTAGCAAAATGCAAATGTCAGTTTGCATATTACATCAAAAACAGTGCCGTTTTCGAAAACGGAAAGAAGTTTTTCCCATTGTCCCTTTTTTCGCTTCGCGGCGAATATAACCTTTATAATCTTTTGGCCGCCCTTGCAACGGCGGCGGGATTTTTAAGCGAGGAGGGCGCGCACTCCGTAAAGGATTTCAAGGCGCTTCCCCATCGGTGCGAGCCGATCGGAGAGCTTTCGGGGATTCGCTTTTTTGATTCTTCGATCGATTCCTCACCCAGCCGGACGGCAAAAACGCTTGCCACCTTTTCCGATCCCGTGGTGCTTTTGCTCGGCGGACTCGGCAAGGGATGCTCAATCGAGCCCTTGCTCCCCGAGGTCTTGCGCCGCTGTCGCGCCGTGATCGGCTTCGGCCCCTTTGGCAAAGAGGCGCTTCGGTTTCTTGCGGATGCGGGCTATACGGGGCTTCTTTCGGAGCCTCTCCCATATCTTGAGGATGCCGTGGCAGAGGCCTTCCGCATTGCGCAGCGAGGGGACGCCGTGCTCCTCTCCCCTGCGGCCACAAGCTATGATGAATTTGATAATTTTTCCGAAAGGGGCAAGGCCTTTTGCCGCCTCGTTCGAAAATTCGGAATGCAATAGAATATGGACACGAAAAAAGAAAGGATCTTTTATGAAAAAACGAATTTTGGCACTTTTGCTCTGCCTGATCTCCATTTTCTCGCTGGTTGCCTGCGGATCGGATCTGCCCAAGGATGCCGAGCCGCCCGAGGGAATGCAGTATGCGGGCGGAGAGGCTTACGGCTTCTATATGTTCGTTCCCGAGGAATGGACGCTTTCCACCGTGGACGGCATCGTCGGCGCCTTCGTTTCCTCGTTGGATATTTCCTCCGTTTCGCTGACCGAGGTGCAAAAGCCCGCCGCCTTCGTGGACATTGATACCTATTTCAAAACCTCGATGGAGGATATGCCCTTCGCGGACTACACGCTCGTGAAGGACGGCGTTTCTCTCGCGCTCGGTAGCACCAAGGGCGCAAGCATTACGAGTGCCAAAGCATACGAATACACCTATTCCTACGAAATCTACGGCGGTGA
>JAZTWU010000091.1:0-11123 GCA_045636085.1 Eubacteriales bacterium | reverse complement strand
CAAGAGGAAACATTTCAAAGGCGGATGCAACGTTTCTGGGATCCTCCGTTGAGGAATAGCCCATATGATAGCGGATGGCAAAGGCCTCTTCCCTCGTCAGCTTCATAAAGGGAGTGATCATATAAACGCTTTTTTCACCGTGGCCGTACGGCATCGGATCATCGTATTCGAAGGTATCAACGCGCTTCCATGCGCCGCTTTCGTCCTTTACGTTGCGGAAGCCCTTTTTATAAACATTGATCTTGCAAAGATCGTGCAAAAGCGAAACGATGGCGATCGACTCCATTGAATACGAAAGGCCGAGATCGTTTTTCGCGTGCGGGCTTTCGAGATAGCCGACCAGACAATTAAAAACGTTGATCGAATGCTCGCAAAGTCCACCCTCATAGGAGGAATGGAATCTTGCGCTCGCGGGTGCGGCAAAAAAATCGGATGCGGAGGAAAGCAGATATTCCAGAAGCTTATCCGCTCCCTCGCGCTTGATATTTTCATTATAGATTTGTATGAATTTTTCCTTGAAGCTCATATTGAATCTCCTTATCTGATCTGAAGCGAGAATTTCATCTGCTTATCAAGCGCTTTGGGCGCAAAGTCGATACAGTAGCAAATGTGCTCACGCTCCGTATTGCCGCGCGCTTTGCGCTCAACGAGCAGAGACGGCGACCAAAGCTCCTTATCGTAATAAAGAGTCATCGATTGTCCGCCTTCCGAAATCGTGACGGATCCTTCTTCGAATTTTGGCTCAAATTCCGTGACGAAGCGCTCGGTCAGCGCCTCGGGCATTTCGGAGAAATCATAAGTATCGGTTATGGAGACGGAACCGCTCTCCTCGTCAAAGACGAGATCTCTGTGAAGAAGCGAAAGCGTATCGAGTCCGTAGGCCGCCTGGAAATCATAGGACATACCGCTTCTCGTGATCACGACATTTTCTGCCGCGCTATTTCTTCCGCTTTTCTGCGTTTGCCCATTGACAATAGGAACATTGTGCGACTGAGAGCCGACACAGAAAATCTTCTCATAGCGGCCTGCGGCAAAATACGCTTTATCGTATGCGCCTGCACCGAGGTCAGAGAGAATCTGAATTCCGTTTTTGAAGATCTGGAAGGAGCCAACATCGTTATGGTTATGCGCCTCGGAATTGTGTCCTGCCTTGGCGGCAATGCTGATGCCGTTATTTTTTGAGGTGGAAAGATACCATTGCGCCGCAGGGAAAATAAAGGTGCTGTCAAGTCCTTCGGTCGGAACGAAGGGATCGGACTGCATCCAGACGAATTTTCTGATTGCAAGAGCAAAGCGATAGCAGGTATCCGTCGGATACTTGAAGCGCATAGTTTCAACAGAAGGAATCGGCATATCGTTATAGATCGTTTTCAGGAAGGAAACCGTGGAGGGGTTGCTTGCCGAGCGGCTTCCGCCATCCGAGAAGGAAAGGCTTCTGCCGTTCGGGAAAAACACCTTGCCGATGAAGGTTGCCATCAGATGCACCTTCGGGATTGCGAACAGATCGATCTTGCCACCGCTTCTGCGCTTCAGCATATCCGCAAAGCACATAAAGTATCCGAAGCCATAGCCCCAATACCCAACTCCCTCGGTGCAAACGCCGTCCTCGGCATAGCCGCCGATAAAGCGATCCATCGAGCCGAGGCAGATCATAAGAATATCCGCAAGGCGCTCAGCATCCTCGATCTCATACATTGCGGCCATTCCAACGGAGCCTGCGCAAACCGCCGCCCAGTTGCAGATCTTTTTGTCCATCCACGGAAATACGTGACACAAACGGCCGAAAATTCTCTCTTCAAGCCGCTTTTTCATACGCAACACAACGGTGGGATGCAGTTTATCTCCGAGAAGAGAAAGAATTTCCGCAAAGGCTTGTCCCGTTTCGGCGGCAAAAAGGTCGATCACCTGATTTTCTTCCTGATAAACGGAAAGGCTGTTTCCGCCCATATGTGCGGGGAGTGCCCAGCTGTATTCATCGCAAATCGCCCAGATCACATCCTCCAACGCGTGCAGATACTCCTCATCGTCATAGAGCCATGCCATAAGAGCACAGGTCTCAAGATGCCCGCGGTGCTCAAAATATTCATCCTCAAAGAGGCCGCGGTTGCCCGTTTCGTCATAAAGCTTAAAGTTTTTAAAGGAGAGCGATAACAGGGGCTTTTCGCGATAAAGCCTTGCGTGCTCCTTGAGTCCCTCCAGCATTTCCTTAAGGTTGGGATTACCAAGTGCGCGTGCTTTATCGGCGGCGCTATAAGCGATTGAGCCCTTGTGGGCAGACAAAGCCTTAACAAGATCCTCGCGTGTATAGTTTATGTAATTCATAGAATGGACCTCCTTTGATTTAACGAATAACAATGGAAAAATGCAAATTCCGACTTAAGTTTTTAGGAGAAAAATCGATGCAATAGGAGATGCTTTCGAAGTTTTCGCCACCGCGGGATTTATGCTCCACATAAACGGAGGGCATCCAAGCCGAGGCATCGAAGCAAAGCTCCATCGACTGCCCGTTTGCATCGATCAGAACACTTCCCTCTCCGATTTTCGGCTCAAATTCCGTGACGAAGCGCTCGGTGAGCGCGGTTGGCATTTCCGTGAAGGCAAAATCATCCTCAAGCGAAACGGTGCCGCTCTCGTTATCAAATACGAGGTCGCGGTGCAGGCGCTGAAGTGTGGAATCGCCGTATGCTGCCTGAAAATCGAAATGGATACCATTTCGGTCGATTTCGGTGTTTTCCGCGCAGTGCTCTCTGCCGACCTTTTGCGTATTTCCGTTGATAATGGGCACATTGTGCGATTGCGACCCGGCACAGAAGATGGAGTAGCGGATCTCGCTGAAATAGAATTTATCGTAAACGCCGGCGCCGATATCCGCAAGAATCTGCTCTCCGTTTTTGAAGATCTGGAAGGAGCCGACGTCGTTATGGTTATGCGCCTCGGCATTATGGCCCGCCTTGGCGGCAAGGCTGACGCCGCTCTTCGCCGTGGAAAGATACCATTGCGCCGCAGGGAAAATATGCGTATTTTCTCCGCTGATATCATCGGGATAAGGCTCGGTTTGCATCTCGATAAAGGTGCGAATTGCAAGTGCAAAGCGATGGTTGGTATCCTCGGGATAATAGAAGCAGAAGGCCTCCTTCGTTGGGATGGGCATATCGGGATAGATGGTTTTGATAAAGGAAATATCGGAGGGGAGGATCACGGTGCGGCTTCCGCCATCGGAGAAGGATATATTTCTTCCGCCCGGGAAAAAGACCTTGCCGATAAAGGTGGCCATCAGGTGCACCTTGGGAATATCAAAAAGATTGATTTTTCCTCCCGTTCTTTTCTTAAGAAGATCGGCAAAGGCCTTGAAGTATCCGAAGCCATAGCCCCAATAGGAAATGCCCTCGGTGCAAACGCCATCCTCCGTGTATCCGCCGATGAAGCGATCCATAGAGGTGAAGCAGATCATAAGGATATCTGCAAGGCGCTCGGCATCCTCGATCTCGTACATTGCGGCCATACCGACAGAGCCTGCGCAAACCGCCGCCCAGTTGCAGGTTTTGACCGTTTTCCAGGCGAAGGGCTGATCAAGACGCCCAAAGATTCTCTCCTCCAGCCTCTTTCTCATACGCATCACCACCGTGGGATGCAGCTTACCTCCGAGAAGCGAAAGGATTTCCGAAAAGGCTTGCCCCGTTTCGGCGGCAAAAAGGTCAATGCCGTGATTTTCCTCGTGATAAATGGAGAGACTTTTTCCTCCCATATGCGCGGGGACGGGCCAGCTGTATTCATCGCAGATCTCCCAAATCGCATCCTCTAAAGCGTGAAGATAATTTTCGTCGTCAAAGATCCAAGCCATCAGGGCAAAGGCCTCAAGCTTTGCTCTGTGCGTAAAATATTCCTTTTGGAATTTTGAGCGGTTACCCGTTTCCTCATAAAGTCTGAAATTGCTGAAGGAAAGCGAATAGCTCGGCTCTTCGAGCTTTGCCTTTGCGAAGTTCTTGAGATCGGAAAGAAGCTTTGTCAAATTTGGATTTGAAAGAATGCGCTGACGATCCTCCTCTGTGTAAGCAATCGGAGCATCGCAGGATTTCAGAGCCGAAAGAACATCTTCTCTTGTCAGATTTATGTATTTCATAGCATTTCCTCAGAAATTATTTCAAGCCGTTGGCCTTCATATATTCCATACTCTCCTCAAGGCCCGCAATGGTTTTCACCTCAATTAAGCAGGTGCCGTTTTTCGGAAGCAAGGAAAGACTTTCCTTGACATTTACGAGGCCGCTTCCGAGCGCAAGATGCGGATGCTTATCCGCTCCGCAGTCGTGCAGATGCATATGAACGAGCTTTTCGGGATAGGTTCTGAAAACGTGGCGATCCTTGCCGTCAAGACAAATATCGTGCCCCGTATCAAGCGTTAACGCAAAGACCTTGCTCTGCATAAAGAGCGGCATTGCTTCCAGCTGAGATTTCGTAAAGATATTGTTATCGATATTTTCAATGGCGATCGTCACGCCGCTATCCCCTATCTCGTTTTCGCACATTGCGATAAATTCTTTCACCGAAGCGAGATATTGCTCGGAATAAACGTCGGTCAAAAGGATCACGCGGTCGGGCAAGGTGACATAAACACCCTTTTGCAGATGCATATTAATGACGGGAATACCGAGGTCCTTTGCAAAGGCGATTGTATCCTTCATTACCTGAAAATAAGCGTTTTTGATTACGGGATTGAAGTCAAATGGGCTCAGCATTTCGTCGGCGTGAATCGTATAAAAAACGCCGTATTTTTTTGCGATCTCTTTTGCCTTTTCTACCGTGAGCAAATGCGGCTGATACTGCGGGAAGCTCATATTGACTTCTATAAAATCGAGGCCAAAGCGATTTGCAACGCGCGCGCAATCCTCGAGATCCTTGCATTCAACCAGCGTTGGCATACCGTATTTCATTTCGTTTTTCTCCTTTTCGGAAAGATTTTGCGGACGGCTCTTATACAAGCGGAGCGGATAAAAACAAAGGCGTGGCGCAAGGGATAGATCAGATTCCAAATGCGGCTGTAAGCCTTATATCCGATCTGCTCCACCGTGTGATGCTTCCCACCGCGGTCGAATTCCATCAGAATACCGAGAATTTCGGAATCCTCAATTCTTTCGATATGATATGTATTGTCACCGCGGATAAGGTTCAGAGAGCCCTGTTTTTTGATTACTCGGTGAAGCACGCATTTTTCACCTCTGCCGTAAAGAACCACATCATATTTTTTCGGAGACTGCTCGCATTTTTTTACGATCACGATGTCCTTGCCTTCCCTAAAAAGCGGACGCATACTGCGACCGAGCGTGCTTGAGGCAAAAACGCCGTGGGCATCCAAAGAGGCGCGGGCGCGCTGATATTCGGTCGTTTGCTCCATAATGCCTCCTGACGGATGAAAAAAGCTGATTTTCAGAATTCCTTTGAAAAAATCATCGGTTATTGAAAATCAGCTTCCTCACAATTCTCATTGATTTTGAAATTCAAAATTTCATAGTCCTATTATATCACACAACTTTGCATCCGTCAAGCAAAATATTTATTATATTTATTTACATTTCTGCCCGTATCAGCGCAGTTTTCCGTACAAAGGAGAAAAAAGCTCGTTTTCTATGGCGAGAAGGCGGTTATATTTTTCGCATCTTTCGCTTCGGCAGGGAGCGCCGCTTTTGATAAAGTCCGCGCCGAATGCTACCGCCATATCGGCGATAGAGGTATCGGCCGTATCACCGCTTCTGTGCGAAAGAATCACCTTATACCCATTCTGCTTTGCAAGCGAAACGGCGGCCGCCGTTTCCGTCAGCGTTCCGATCTGATTTGGCTTTATCAGTATCGCATTTCCGATTCCCGATCGGATTCCGCTTTCCAGCCTTGCAATATTGGTGACGAAAAGATCGTCACCAACGAGAATGCGCTCATCGGAAAGCGCCTTTGTAATCCTCTTCCAGCCTTCTGTATCGTCCTCACCAAAGGCATCCTCAATCGAAAGAATGGGATATTTTTTGCACAATGCTTCATAATATGATAAAAGTTCGTCCGTTGTAAAGGCCTTTTTGCTTTTTTCTTGGTGGTATTCGCCGTTTTTATACCATTCGCCGCTGGCAATATCCAGACCGAGCATTACTTCCTTTTGCGGCTGATATCCTGCTTTTCTGATGGCGCACAGAATTGCCTCGATGGCCGCCTCGTCGCTTTCAAGCATTGGAGCGAAGCCGCCCTCGTCTCCCACGGAGGTGGATTCACCCATTGAAATCAGCGTGGATTTCAGTGCGTGATAGATTTCGGCACAGATCCGAACGGCCTCCGAAAAGGAGGATGCGCCGACGGGCAAAATCATAAATTCCTGAATATCCAGCCGATTGGAGGAATGCAGACCGCCGTTGATAATATTCATCATCGGAATTGGCAACCGGCTCTGCATAAAGCCGCCGAGATAGCGGTATAAAGGAATGCGGAGCCCCGCCGCGGCCGCCTTTGCTATCGCCAATGAAACGGAAAGAATTGTATTTGCTCCGAGATTCGACTTGTTGCGCACACCGTCAAGTGCTATCATTATATGGTCGGCTCTTGCGCTATCGCAGGCATTGACGCCGAGAAGTGCGGGCGTGATGATCTTCTCGATATTTTCAATCGCGTTCAAAACACCCTTGCCGTTGTAGCGCGCGTTTTTTTCGTCTCTTAACTCAAAGGCCTCGTATTTGCCTGTGGATGCGCCCGAAGGAACGGTTGCGATCCCGATGGCGCCGCAACCGAGCGTTACCTTGGCTCTGACGGTTGGAAACCCGCGGGAATCCAGCACCTCAAGCCCCTCGATTTGAACTATTTCCATTGCTTCTGCCATATTTACCTCCATACGGTCGTGATAGAGGAATTCTTCCCGTTTTTCACCTTCTTTAGGCGTTTTGTGTAAAATAAAGCAGAGTGTTTTTTTCAGAAAGCGAGTCTTATATGATCATTCATACTATAAAACGAGGAGAAAACATCCTCACCATTGCTAAAAAATACGCAGTTTCCCCCATTAAAATTATAGAAAACAATTGCCTTCCGTATCCCGATCGCTTGTTGGTTGGGCAAAAGCTTTTGATCCTCGTTCCAACGCGAAGCTATACCGTGCGCGGCGGTGATACCGTCAGCAAGGTTTGCAAAAGGTTTGGGATCAAGAAAAATACCCTTCTTTCCAACAACCCCTCCCTTCACGGCCGCACGACCTTGCATAGCGGCACGGAGCTTTCCATTCGCTTTGATATGCCGCAATTCGGATTTGCGGCGATCAATGGCTATTTATATGAGGACGCAGGTATAGACCGATTTCACACGCTTCTCCCTTATCTCACCTATATTACTTTTTGCTATGATTCACGGGATTTTCTTCCGTTTTTAAAGGAATCGCTCTCTTGCGGAAAAATCCCCTTGCTTCGCTTGGAATGGGAATCTATATGCTCCGATCTCAAACAAGGAGATGCGGTGCTCGGTGCGCGAATTCAGAAAATCAAGGAAATGGGCTTTATGGGGATCACGCTGAGCCCTGCCCCGCCGATCGATCCGAAGACCGACGGAGAGGAAATCGCATTACGGGTGAAAAAGATATTGCTCGGAATGGATATGCTGATGTTTCGCGAAATGGATGCGGAAAATGCAAGGGAGGAATTTGATGCCGCAGACGGCTTGATTCTTCTTTATGAAAAATGCCATCGAAAGAGCATTCCGAGCTTTGCGGATGGAGAAATGAAGGCGATGGAAAATTTCTGCGCGCATTACGAGCCGGGCAAATCCTTCGTTGAATTTTCCGCCTTTGGCTTTGATGGCGAAAAAGCGTTGAATATGGAACAAATTCAAAAAATCGCAGTAAAATATCAAGCAGAATACAGGTATGATTGCGAAAGAATGGTTTCTTTTTTTGATTATACAGACTTTTTTTGCGGAGAAAGGAAGTTGCTGAGGATCCATTTTGAATCGCTTGAAAATACAAAAGCCAAGCTCACGGCAATGCACGAGCTTGGCTTTATGGGAGCGGTAATGGATATTGGAAGAATCCCGATATCTACCGTTATGATGCTATACACGACCTTTGCAAGAGTCGCTTGCCCTTATGCGGGCGTTTTTGGCGTTTGATCAATCGCTGATATATTCGCGGATCTTGAGGACGACGCCCGCCTCGGCGGCAATTTTTTCGCAGGCCGCAAGCTCCTGCTCCGTCAAGGTTTGGCGAACGACCGAGAAAACGACCTCGGGCACGAATTGCTTCACTTCCCTTGCGAAGGTGATCATTGCGGGAAATGCCGCTTCTCCGAAGATCGGACGGCATAGCTTTGCGTATTCGTCGGCACTTGGAGTGTTGAGACTGATGCCGAGAGCATCGAAGGCATCCTTATAAAGGCTCGCGGTACTCTTTTTGTGAATGAGATCGGACTGCCCATTCGTATTCATACGGATGCGGAGCTTCGGATACTTTTCTTTGATCCTCAGCGCGATTTCTCTTGCCTCCTCAAGGCGGTAGGAGGGCTCGCCGTATCCGCAGAAAACGATTTCGCTGTATTTCTCAAGATCACGGGAGAACACGGAGGAAAGCGCCTCCTCAACCGTTGGCTCGTGCGAAAGCCAGAGAGAATCCGAGCCGTAGGCCCCGTCACCGTTGTTGCGGATGCAGAAGGTGCAATTGTTGGAGCATCGGTTTGTCAGGTTGATATAGAGACCGTCTCCAACCTCGTAGGTCACGGTCATTGCCTTTTTTGTCATAATCCAAAGATCCTTTCTGCGTTCTCCGCCGTGATGCGTGCGCATTCCTCCTCGGAGATTCCGTGAATTTCGGCAAGCATGCGGTTTGTATATAAGAGATTTCCGGAATGATTCAACGTTCCGCGAAGAGGGTGCGGCGCAAGATAGGGCGCATCCGTTTCAATCAGGACGCGATCTAAGGGAACGACGGCGGCGCATTCCTGCACCTTACGCGCGTTTTTGAAGGTCAGCGTTCCCGAAAAAGAGATATAATAGCCGCGCTTTACGAGAGCGAGCGCCATTTCGGGGCTTGAGGAATAGCTGTGCAGAATGCCGCGCACCTCGGGATACTTGCATATCATATCAAAAACATCGCCGTGCGCTTCTCTGTCGTGGATCACCACGGGAAGCCCCGTGCGCTTTGCAAGCTTCATCTGTTCTTCAAACAAAAAGGCCTGCTTTTCTTTATCCGTATCGGGATAATGATAATCAAGACCGATTTCTCCGATGGCAACGCATTTGCTCTCGGGATCTGCGATCAGCGCCTCGATCTCCTTCAGAGCTTCTATTGGCGAATCCGCCATATATTGGCCATCCGTCGGATGAATTCCGAGTGCGGTATACATATTGGGATAAGACCTGCTTTGAAGTATGGCCGCGCGACAGGTCTTTGGAGAGGTTCCGATATTGACGATCGTTTTTACGCTCGTAGCAAAGAGGGTATCCAGCTGTGCGCGGATACCCTCTTTGCATTCCTCGGCAAATCGTTCGTCGTAATAATGCGCGTGCGAGTCGAAATATTTCATCAGTGCACGCGGTCTCCGAGCGCCGCTCCGTCATCCACGAAGACGACCTTCACATTCTCCTCACCCGAGGCGAGAAGCATACCGAAGCTATCAACACCGCAGAGCTTTGCGGGCTTAAGGTTGGCCACGATAATGACCTTCTTCCCTACCAGCTCCTCGGGCTTATAGAATTTTGCAATTCCGGAAACGATCTGGCGCTTTTCGTATCCAAGGTCCACCTGAAGCTTCAGAAGCTTCTTGGCCTTCGGAACGGGCTCTGCGCTGAGGATCTTTGCCACGCGAAGCTCAACGGCACCGAAGGACTCGATTCCGATCTCCGCTTCGTGCTCGGGCTCTTCGACGGGAGCCTCCTCCTTGGGAAGAGAGGCGATGCGGCGCTTCTCCATTTCCTCAAGGAATGCCTTTTCATCGATTCTCGCAAAGAGCGTGAAGGCCTCGCCCAAGGGCTTATCGGCGGCAAGACCGCCAAAGTTCATAATGCTTTCGTAGGAAACTGCATCCGTTCCAAGCTGGGAGAAAATATTCTTAGCGGTGGAGGGCAAAAAGGGCGTCAACAAAACGGCACCGATGCGGATCGTCTCAAGAAGGTTATAAATAACCGTGCCGAGACGGGGCTTTGCGCTTTCGTCCTTCGCAAGTGCCCAAGGCATCGTTTCGTCGATATACTTGTTTGCACGGCGAAGCATAGAGAAAATCTCGTCCACCGCATCTGCAATATGGAAGGAGCCTGCAAGCTCGCGCGATGCCTTGATTGCATCGGCAACGGTCTTCTTCAGATCCAGATCCAGCTCGGTTTCCTCTGCGGGCGCGGGAACAATGCCGCCGAAATACTTCTTCGTCATCGCGTGCGTTCTGCTGACGAGGTTTCCGAGGTTGTTTGCAAGATCGTTGTTATATCTGGTGATCACTGCCTCGTAGGTGATCGATCCGTCTGCATTATAAGGCATTTCGGAGAGCGCGTAATGACGAACGCCGTCCACACCGATATCCTCCGCAAGCGTATCCGCGAAGACCACATTGCCCTTGGATTTGCTCATTTTATCCTGACCGAAGTTGAACCAAGGATGGCCGAATACCTTCTTTGGCAGGGGAAGATCCAAGGCCATAAGGAAGATGGGCCAATAGATCGTGTGGAAACGGAGAATGTCCTTACCGATGATATGAACATCGGCAGGCCAATACTTTTTGAAATGATCACTCTGCTCCTCGAAGCTCTTATCGGGATCGTAGCCAAGCGCGGTGATATAGTTGGTGAGCGCATCCAGCCAGACGTAGACCACGTGCTTATCGTCAAAATCCACAGGAATGCCCCACTTGAAGGAGGTTCTGGAAACGCAGAGATCCTGAAGACCTGCCTTGAGAAAGTTATTGACCATTTCCTTCTTGCGGCTTTCGGGCTCGATGAACTCGGGATTTGCTTCGATATGCGCCATCAGACGATCAGCATACTTCGACATTTTGAAGAAATACGCCTCCTCCTTGGCCTGCACCACAGGGCGACCGCAATCAGGGCAAAGACCGCCCTCAGCCTGCGTTGCCGTGAAGAAGGACTCGCAGGGCGTGCAATACCAGCCCTCGTAGAAGCCCTTATAG
>JAZTWU010000090.1:0-2782 GCA_045636085.1 Eubacteriales bacterium | reverse complement strand
GATGCGAAGATCCTTGCGATAGATCTTTGCGCCGAGGCCTTCGGGAAGGCTTCTCGGGATATTTTCATAGAAGCCGCCGCCCGTGATGTGAGAAATGGAGCGAACGGTTACCTCTTCAAGCAGAGCAAGAATGGGCTTCACGTAGATCTTCGTGGGAGTGAGAAGAACCTCCTGCACGCTCTTGCCGCCAAGCTCTGCACAGGGCTTAGAAAGATCGTTTTCGCCAACGCCGAATACCTTGCGCACCAGCGAAAAGCCGTTGGAGTGCACGCCGGAGGAGGGGAGAGCGATCACAACATCGCCCACCTGCATCGACTTGGGATTGAGGATCTTCTTTTTGTCAACCACGCCAACGGCAAAGCCTGCGAGGTCGTATTCATCCTCGGGATAGAAGCCGGGCATCTCGGCGGTCTCGCCGCCAATCAGAGCGGCGCCGCTCTGAACACAGCCCTCCGCAACGCCCGAAACGATAGCGGCAATTCTCTCGGGAATGTTCTTGCCGCAAGCAATATAATCAAGGAAGAAGAGGGGCTTTGCGCCGCAGCAGGTAACGTCGTTGACGCACATAGCAACGCAGTCGATGCCGACGGTGTCGTGCTTGTCCTGAAGGAAAGCAAGCTTCAGCTTGGTTCCAACGCCGTCCGTTCCGCTGACGAGCACGGGCTTTTCCATACCCTCAACGTCAAGCTCAAAGAGGCCGCCGAAGCCGCCAACATCGGAGCAAACGCCGCTGGTCATCGTTCTTGCAATATGGGCCTTCATCAGCTCAACGGCCTTGTAGCCCGCAGTAATATCCACGCCGGCCTTGGCGTAGCTTTCAGACATAGAATTTTTCATAATTTTATTCCTTTCCGTTCCAACAGTAGGTACAAAGTTCCGAGGGATCGATGCCGATCGCCTTCGCAATTCCGTCAAGCGACTGGAATTCAAGAGAGTCAAAATGCAGTTTTTTGCAGATAGCGGCGCGCAGGCGCTTTCCTCTTTGGGTGGTAGCCTCGCAGTATTCTTCAATATGCGAGAAGCCCTCCTCGCCCTCCAACTCGTAGATCACGCGTCTGGCAAGAAGATCCATCTCGGAGGTGCTGGGGGAGAAATTGAGGAATTTGCATCCGTACATAATCGGCGGGCAGGCCGATCGGATGTGCACGCTCTTGGCTCCGTTCTGGTAGAGAAAGTCCACCGTCTCGGAGAGTTGTGTTCCGCGAACGATCGAGTCGTCCACGAAGAGAAGATTTTTGTCCTGAATCAGCCCGTGCACGGGGATCTGCTTCATCTTTGCAATCTTTTTTCTCTCCTTTTGGTTGGAGGGGATGAAGCTTCTTGCCCAAGCGGGCGTGTACTTAATAAAGGGTCTTGCAAAGGCCTTTCCGCTCTTGTGCGCATAGCCAATCGCGTGAGGGGTTCCCGAATCGGGGACGCCGCAAACGTAGTCCACCTCGGGGAGCGTACCGTTGCTCTGCTCGTTTTCGGCCATAATCTCGCCGTTTTTCACGCGCATCATCTCAACGTTCACGCCCTCGTAGGTTGCCGTCGGATAGCCGTAATAGGTCCAGAGGAAGGCGCAGATCTTTTTCTTTTTCGTTCCCTCGTAAAGCACCTTGGCCTCCGTGGGAGAAAGCTCGAGGATCTCGCCGCTCTTCAGCTCACAGTAAGGCTCGAAGCCGAGCTTTTCATAAGCGAAGGATTCAAAGGAAACGCAAAATCCCGCATCGTTTTTGCCAACGGTCACGGGAAGACGCCCGTTCTTGTCGCGCGCGCAGATCAAATGTCCGTTCTCGTGGAGAAGGAGCAGGGAGAAGGCGCCCTCCGTCAGCTGCTGTGCGTGATGGATGCCCTCCTCAATCGTATCCTTTTGCTCGATCAGCGAGGCCAAAAGCTCCGTGGAATTGATGCGGTTGCCGCTCATCCCCTGAAAAATAACGCCACAGCCCGAAAGCTGCTTTTTTGCCAGCGCCTCGCAGTTGGAGATCAGACCAACGATCGCGATGGCGTAGGTTCCGAACTTGGAGCGGATCAAAAGCGGCTGGGGATCTGCATCGCTGATGCATCCGATGGCAGAAAAGCCGCTCATTCGCCCTGCAATATTATCAAACTTGGTGCGGAAGGGAGAATTTTCAATGTTGTGAATTTCTCTCTGAAAGCCAAGCTCTTGGTTGACGGCAGCCATACCCGCGCGCGCTTTTCCGAGGTGAGAATGGTAGTCAACCCCGAAGAAAACGTCCTGCACGCAGTCGTAATTTGCCGTAATGCCGAAAAATCCGCCCATGCTAACCTCTTTTCTATCTTTGCGTTATAGAAGCCGAATAAAAATTAAGCGAAGAAGAGCTTGGAGAGCGTCATAGGATCGATATACTTGCCGTCCTTGTAAACTCTCATATTACCGGATGCGATCTCGTCGATGAGGATAACCTCGCCGTTTGCATTGTAGCCAAACTCAAACTTGATGTCGTAAAGGATCAGGCCCTTTGCCTTGAGATCCTCAGCAACGATGGCGGTGATCTTCTGGGTCATCTCCTTGGTTGCATCGTACTGTGCATCGGTCATAACGCCGAGTGCGATAAGGCCGTCCTTGGTAACCAGCGGATCGCCCTTCTCGTCGTTCTTGAAGGTGGTCTCCACGTATGCGGGCAGATCTGCGCCCTCTTCGATATAATCGGAGTAGCGGCGGAAGAAGCTTCCCACTGCCTTGTGACGGCAAATAACCTCCAGACCCTTACCAAACGCCTTTGCAGGAAGAACCTCCATCGTGGTGTTCTCGAGATCTGCGCTTACATAGTGAGTT
>JAZTWU010000089.1:0-21674 GCA_045636085.1 Eubacteriales bacterium | reverse complement strand
CTCTTGCGATCTTACGAAGTGCAGAGTTGGGCTTCTTGGGGGTAACGGTGGTCACCTTGGTGCAAACGCCTCTTCTTTGCGGTGCGCTCTGGTCGATCTGCTCATTACGAAGAGCGTTGAAGCCCTTTTGCAGAACGGGAGACTTAGACTTGTAGGTCTTCTCACCACGACCTTTTTTTACGAGCTGGTTAAAGGTTGGCATTCCATATCCTCCTTCTTTAAGATATAGTGTTTATCTATACAGTCCGCGAGGACGGCATATTCAAAAAAATCCCTCTGCCGAAAAATGGGCATAGAACCCCCTATTAACCGACAGTACATCACATTATAGCATTTTGCAAGCACAATGTCAAGGTTTTTTTTATATTTTTTAATAAGCGGGCGCATTTTTTTCATTTTTTCCAAAAAGATCCCGCCCGAAAGAATTTTTTTATATGGTTTGCAATAAGACTGCGGAAGTTTTTTCCTGCCGATAAAGATTTGAGAGGCGCCCTTTTCAAAAGCGCCTCTCATTTCCTATTTTTTCCGCCGGCTGCGGAAATATTCACTTCTTTTTCTTTTTTCTTCCGAAAACGGCAGAAAAGAGCTTTGCAATGCGGCCCGGCTCCTTGCGGCGGTTTCTGCGCTTCTTCGCCATCCATTGCTTCAGGCTGGCAAAGCTGAGCTTATACCCGCGCGCCTCTCTGCGGCGGCTCTGCTCGTAGGTATACATCTGCACCGTGGCAGCAAAGCGACAAACGGCGGGATCAGAATAATCCTCGGCCGCGATCTCGCTCCAGCCCATCTGCTCGGCAAGACCCTCGTGCAGCATTGCGTAAAACTCTGCCTTCGCATCCGCCCAAAGCAGGTTATAGATCTTGAAGCAACGCCCCGCCGTCAGATTCACGAAGGAAACGGAGAGCGGCAGATACATACCGTGATGCATCAGAAATTCCTTGATGCTCACATACATTTTCGGCGCCTGTGCATAATACTTGCGGAAGAGGCGATTGCGCGCCTGCTCCTTATAAACACGATGATGGATCAGAACGCCCTCGCATTTTCCAAGGCGCTCCGCCAGCGAAAGCGAGGCAACAACGAAATAAACGTCCTCAAACATCCTAAGATCCTCGGGGAAGGCCAGCTTCTTTTCAAGCAGGAAGGAGCGGCGGAAGAGCTTGCTCCAGATATAGCCGTCCGTCAACTGGAAGATCTGATCGGGAAAATCGTTTTTGCTCGTCACCTTGCCGGGAACGAGAAGATTCTGCTCCTCACCCGTGAGGTTTTTGCGGAACTTCGCCGTGTTGCTCTGATAGAGATCGTAATTTCCGACGGTGACATCCAGATCCTCGGCCTTTGCCGTCGCGTACATCTTCTCAAGGAAATCCAATTCGAAGAAATCGTCCGCATCCAGGAAGATCACAAATTCGCCTCTGGCGCGGCGCAGACCGTTGTTGCGCGCCATACCGGGGCCTGCATTATTCTGCGTTGCAATACGAATGCGGCTGTCCTGCTTCTGGTATTCCTTCACGATGTGAAGCGATTCATCCGTCGATCCGTCGTCCACGCAGATGACCTCGATCTCGCGCAGGCTCTGATCGAGAATGCTGTCCAGCGCGGGGCGCAAAAATGCCTCCGCATTGTAGATCGGGACGATCACGGAAACCTTGATCTCCGTTTCGGGCACAAGCGCGTGCTCCTGCGGCGGTGCCTCCGACTCGATCACAAGCGCCTGCCAGGCATGGGCCGTTTCGGCGGGAGCGGGATTGGTATTTATATTTTTGGTATGCTGTGCATCATTTTTCAAAGTCTCTGCCGATTGCATACTTTCACCTCTCGTCGCGGCCGCGGCTTTGGCCGACAGCGGCGTTTTTCGTTGCGTTTGCGCGCAAAGCCTCGCTCCGAGGCGGCCAATGCGCAAAATTGAACAAGTATATTATACCATAGGAGCGGAAAATTGTCAATGTTTTTGTGCGAAAAAAGGAGCCGTACTGCAAAAAGCAATACGGCCCCTTGAAACCGAATTCAATTTTGGCGGGCAAAAGGACTTAAGCCTTCAGCTCCTCCTCCGCCTCCAGAACCTCGTCGTATTCGTCACCTGCGGTGTAAACGGTCTCGAGGTTGGGATCGGGCTCCTTGGCGTTATCAACAACGCCAACGGCACGGTAGCGGCCAAGACCGGTACCTGCGGGAATGAGCTTACCGATAATAACGTTCTCCTTGAGGCCGAGCAGGTGATCCTGCTTGCCGTGGATGGCCGCGTCGGTCAGAACCTTCGTGGTCTCCTGGAAGGATGCGGCAGAAAGGAAGGACTCGGTCATAAGAGAAGCCTTGGTGATACCGAGAAGCATCGGTGCGGCATCTGCAAAGCGAAGACCCTCTTCGCCTGCGGCGATTCTCGCCTCCACCTTCTCGTTCTCCTCACGAAGCTCCAGAATATCCACGGTCGTGCCGACGAGAAGGTCGGTATCGCCGGGATCCTCGATCTTCACCTTGCGCGTCATCTGACGGGTGATACACTCGACGTGCTTATCGTTGATCTCAACGTCCTCTCCGCGGTACACCTTCTGCACCTCACGGATGATATAATCGTAAACGGCATCAATACCGCTCATATGAAGAACGTCTGCGGGATTGAGGAAGCCCTCGGTCAGCTGCTGACCGCGCGCAACCATCTGGCCATCCTGCACGGTGAGGCGCATACCGAAGGGAATCTCGTATGCAACCTCCTCCTCAACGGGAGCGTTCATCTCGTTGATGGGATTCTGAATGATGATCTTCGTGAGCTTCTTATCGGACTCGATGCGAACGGTTCCGCTCACCTCGGTCACGATTGCGGTTCTCTTCGGGCGGCGTGCCTCAAAGAGCTCCTCAACTCTGGGAAGACCCTGCGTGATATCCGAACCTGCGACGCCACCGGTATGGAAGGTTCTCATCGTCAGCTGCGTACCGGGCTCACCGATGGACTGCGCGGCAATGACGCCGACGGCCTCACCGATGCTCACGGGCGTGCCGTGTGCCATATCCGATCCGTAGCAGTGTACGCAAACGCCGCGCTTCGCCATACAGCGAAGAATGGTGCGCACCTCAACCTCCTTGATGCCGGCATCCACGATTGCGTGTGCCATCGTCTCGTCAATCATCGTATTGCCGGGAACGATCAGCTCGCCGGTCTCCTCGTCAACCACATCGCTGACGGTGTAACGGCCAAGCAAACGGTCGTAGAGCGTTTCAACGACGGTTCCGGAGGAAACGATATCCGAAACAATGATACCGCGCTGTGCACCGCAGTCCTCCTCGCGAACGATCACATCCTGCGAAACGTCAACGAGACGGCGGGTCAGATAACCCGAGTCGGCGGTACGGAGTGCCGTATCCGAAAGAGCCTTACGCGATCCCTTTGCACCCATGAAGTACTCGAGCATCGTCAAGCCCTCACGGAAGTTCGACTTAATGGGAATTTCGATCGTCTTACCGTTGGTTGCAAACATAAGTCCGCGCATACCTGCAAGCTGACGCATCTGCTTGGTCGAGCCACGGGCTCCGGAGGTAGCGATCATATTCAGAGAGTTATACTTATCGAGGTTGGCAACCAGCGCATCGGTTACATCCGAGGTGGTTTTGTTCCAAACGTCAACGACCTGCTTATAGCGCTCATCCTCAGAAAGCTCGCCCCAGTTGAAGAGCTCGGTGATCTCCTCAACCTTCTTCGTTGCCTCATCAAGAAGCTGCTTTTTCTGGGGAGGAATGGTCATATCGTAAACAGATATTGACAAAGAGGACCTCGTAGAGTACTTATAACCCATTGCCTTGATGTTATCAAGCACCTTTGCCGCCTCGGCGAAGCCGTGGTATTTGATCGTCAGATCGACGATTTCCTTGAGCTTCTTAGACGTGGTTGCAAAGTTGATTTCAAGACCAAAGGGATCCTCGGCACGGTTCACATAGCCGAGATCCTGAGGAATGTGGCGGTTGAAGATCAGACGTCCGTAGGTCGCATCGATCAGGGCGCTCTTCTCCACGCCGTCGATCACCTTGGTCACACGAACCTTGATGGCCGCGTGCATACCGAGCTGCTTATTCTCGTAAGCCATCTCGACCTCGTCGAAGTCGCGGAAAATGCGGCCCTCGCCGTTTTCGCCGGGATGATCGATCGTCAGATAGTAAGAACCAAGCACCATATCCTGCGAGGGAACGGTTACGGCCTTACCGGAAACGGGCTTCAGAAGGTTATTTGCGGAGAGCATCAGGAAACGAAGCTCTGCCTGCGCCTCGCTCGAAAGCGGAACGTGCACGGGCATCTGGTCACCGTCGAAGTCCGCGTTGAATGCGGGACAAACGAGGGGATGAAGCTTGATGGCACGACCCTCAACGAGGATAGGCTCAAACGCCTGAATCGAAAGACGGTGCAGCGTGGGTGCGCGGTTCAGAAGCACGGGGTGCTCCTTGATCACATACTCGAGCGCATCCCAAACCTCGGGAGCAACGCGGTCCACCTTCTTCTTTGCATCCTTGATCGAATTTGCCTTCTGGGTTTCGATCAGGCGCTTCATAACGAAGGGACGGAAGAGCTCCAGCGCCATCTCCTTAGGAAGACCGCACTGATAGATCTTCAGCTCGGGACCAACGACGATAACCGAACGGCCGGAATAGTCCACGCGCTTACCGAGAAGGTTCTGACGGAAGCGACCCTGCTTACCGCGCAGCATCTCGGAAAGAGACTTGAGCGCACGGTTGGAGGCGCCGGTAACCGCCTTGCCGCGGCGACCGTTATCGATCAGGGCATCCACGAACTCCTGAAGCATTCTCTTCTCGTTGCGGATAATGATATCCGGCGCATTCATCTCGAGGAAGTGCTTCAGACGGTTGTTACGGTTGATCACGCGACGGTAAAGCTCGTTCAGGTCAGAGGTCGCAAAGCGGCCGCCATCCAGCTGAACCATCGGGCGGATATCGGGGGGAAGAACGGGAATGGTGTCCAGAATCATCCACTCGGGGCGATTGCCCGACTTACGGAAGGCCTCAACAACCTCCAGTCTCTTAATGATCTTGATCTTCTTCTGGCCCTGGCTCTCGGCAAGCTTTTCCTTCAGCTCTGCGGAAAGCGCGGGAATATCGATCTCTGCCAAAAGCTCACGAACGGCCTCCGCACCCATACCGGCGCGGAAATCGTCCTCATACTTCTCTCTTGCGCTGCGGTACTCCGCATCGGTGAGAAGCTGCTTCTTCTCAAGGGGCGTATTGCCGGGATCGATAACGATATATCTTGCAAAATAAAGAACTCTCTCAAGAAGTCTGGGCGAAATATCCAGAACCAAGCCCATACGGGAGGGGATGGCCTTGAAATACCAGATGTGCGAAACGGGCGTGGCAAGCTCGATGTTGCCCATACGCTCACGGCGCACCTTCTTGGTGGTAACCTCAACGCCGCACTTCTCGCAAACCTTACCCTTGAAGCGCACGCGCTTATATTTACCGCAAAGGCACTCCCAGTCCTTCGTCGGGCCAAAGATACGCTCGCAGAAAAGACCGTCACGCTCCGCCTTCAAGGTACGGTAGTTGATGGTTTCCGCTTTGGTAACCTCACCGTGCGACCAAGAACGAATCATTTCGGGAGATGCCAGACCTATTTTAATAGAACCAAATGCATTTCTTTCCATAGATTTATAGTTTTGATCTTCCCCGCCGCGCAGAAAAAACGCGGCAGGGGTGATCTCTTTCCCTTCTGTAAATTATTCCTCGTCAAAATCGTCGGCCACGCCCTCGGACTCGTCGTAGACATAGTCCTCGTCCTCAGCGTCCTCATCATACTCCTCGTCCTCGTCGTAAACCTCATCCTCGGAGGCATCGTCGCCATCCTCGGACTTCGCGTCAACGGCGCGATCCACCTCGTCAAGGCTGGAGAAGGCAGGGGTATTGTCATCCTCGCCGATCTGCGACAGCTCGATCTCCTCGCCATCCTCGGAAAGCACCTTAATGTCAAGGCAAAGAGCCTGAAGCTCCTTCACCATAACCTTGAAGGACTCGGGGATACCGGGCGTGGGAATATTCTGGCCCTTAACGATGGCCTCATAGGTCTTGGTACGACCGGTCACGTCATCCGACTTGACGGACAGGATCTCCTGAAGCGTGTATGCGGCACCGTAAGCCTCCAGCGCCCAAACCTCCATCTCACCGAAGCGCTGGCCGCCGAACTGAGCCTTACCGCCCAGAGGCTGCTGCGTTACGAGAGAGTACGGACCGATGGAACGCGCGTGGATCTTATCGTCTACCAGATGGTGCAGCTTCAGGTAGTACATAATACCTACAGTTACGGGGTTATCGAAGGGATCACCGGTGCGGCCGTCATACAGCGTCACCTTACCGTCGATCACCTTCAGGGTTTCGCTCTTCATCAGATTGTGAAGCTTCTCGGAATCGTCAACGATGGATTGATCCACTCTCTGAAGATCGGGCTTACCGTCCTCACGAACGACCTCCATAAACACGGCCTTACCCTTCACGCTCTCACCCGGACGGATGTCGCGCGTATACTTCGCCTGGCGGAGAAGCTCGAGAATATCGGTCTCCTTCGCACCGTCGAATACGGGCGTCATAATCTTGATTCCAAGGCGGCGGCAGGCGATACCGAGATGCACCTCAAGCACCTGACCGATGTTCATACGGGAGGGAACGCCCAGCGGGTTCAGCACGATATCCAGAGGCGTACCGTCTGCAAGGAAGGGCATATCCTCGGGAGGAAGAATGCGGGAAACAACGCCCTTGTTACCGTGGCGGCCTGCCATCTTATCGCCGACGGAGATCTTTCTCTTCTGCGCGATGTAAACGCGAACCTCTTTGTTCACGCCGGGGGCCAGATCATCGGAATTGGAGCGGTCGTAAACCTTCACGTCTACGACGATACCGTATTCGCCGTGGCGCATACGGAGCGAGGAATCCTTCACCTCGCGCGCCTTCTCACCGAAGATGGCACGAAGAAGTCTTTCCACGGGCGTCAGCCCGGTCTCGCCCTTGGGCGTTACCTTACCGACGAGAATATCACCGGCACGAACCTCGGTTCCGATGCGAACGATACCGTCGCTATCCAGATCCTTCAGCGCATCCTCGCCGACGTTGGGAACCTCACGGGTGATCTCCTGCACGCCGAGCTTGGTATCTCTTGCCTCTATGGTGTATTCTTCAATATGAATAGAGGTATACATATCCTCACGAACAAGTCTTTCGTTAAGGAGAACGGCGTCCTCGTAGTTATAGCCCTCCCAGGTCATAAAGCCGATGAGAGCATTCTTGCCGAGCGAAATCTGGCCGTTGGAGGTAGCAGGGCCGTCTGCAATCACGCGACCTGCCTCCACGCGGCTACCCTCGGTAACGATGGGGCGCTGGTTCACGCAGGTGCCCTGGTTCGAGCGCTTGAACTTCAGAAGGTGATAAACGTCCTTGCGTCCGCTATCGGTGAGGATCACGATCTCGTCGCCGCTTGCACGCTCAACGATACCGCCCTCCTTGGCAACCACAACGGCGCCGGAATCCACGGCGGCCTTGTACTCCATACCGGTAGCAACGATGGGCGAATCGGTCATCATCAGCGGCACGGCCTGCTTCTGCATGTTCGATCCCATCAGCGCACGGGAGTTATCGTCGTTCTCAAGGAAGGGAATGCAACCTGCGGCAACCGAAACTGCCATCTGCGGGCAAGCATCCATCAGGCCAACGCCGGCCTTGCCGGTCTCGGCATCGAAGGGCTCAACCTCAATGAATTCGGCTCTGCTTCTTGCAATAACCTTCTTATTAATAAAGTAACCGTTTTCGTCGGTCGGCTCGTTTGCCTGAGCAACAACGAAGCTATCCTCTTCGTCCGCCGTGAGGTAAACGACCTCGTCCGTCACGCGACCGGTTGCCTGATCAACAACGCGGAAGGGCGCCTTCAGGAAGCCGTAGTCGCTGATTCTTGCATAAGAAGCAAGATAGGAGATAAGACCGATGTTGGGACCCTCGGGCGTTTCCACAGGGCAGATACGGCCGTAGTGCGTATAGTGCACGTCACGCACCTCGAAGGAAGCGCGGTCACGGGAAAGACCGCCGGGGCCGAGTGCGGAAAGACGGCGCTTATGCGTCAGCTCTGCAAGGGGGTTGTTCTGATCCATAAACTGCGACAGAGGCGAGGAGCCGAAGAACTCGCGGATCGCCGTTGCAACGGGACGCGTATTGATCAGCGACTCGGGACGCATATCGTCATTATCGTGAACGGACATTCTTTCCTTGATGTTCTTGTCCATTCTTGCCATACCGATGCGCATCTGGTTCTGCAGAAGCTCACCGACGCAACGCAGGCGGCGGTTACCGAGATGGTCGATATCATCGGTGGTGCCAATGCCGTGCGTGAGGCAAAGCATATAGTTGATGGAGGCAAAGATATCCTCCTTGGTTACGTGCTTGGGGCAAAGGAAGGCCAGATTTTCTGCCACAGCCTTCTTGATTGCGAAGTCGCGAGCCTCTCCCTGATGGCCCTCGGCATCCACGCTCTCGATCAGAGCGGCAAGAACCTCGCCGCAAACCTTCTCGCCTGCCTTCACGCCGCAATCCGAAAGATCGTATCCGAGGATCAGCTCGGGACGAACGGTCTTATTGGAGAAGACCTTCACGGGATCGCCGCTCTCGGTGCGCACCCAAACCTCGTTGACGGTGCTGTCCTCAATAGCGATGGCAAGCTCGCGGGTGATGAGCGCATCGGGCTCGGCGATCACCTCACCCGTCAGGGGAGAGATCACGGCGGCCGCAAGCGTCAGCCCCTCGATACGGGCGGCAAGCGCAAGCTTCTTGTTGTATTTATAGCGGCCCACAGCGGCAAGATCGTAGCGCTTCGGGTCAAAGAAGGTATTGTTCACCAGCGTGATGGCACTCTCCACAAGAGGCGGCTCGCCGGGACGAAGCTTCTTATAGATCTCCTTCAGAGCCTCATCGCGGAAGGAGGTATTGTTCTCCATAGCGAGCGTTCTGCACTCGTCCTTGGAGAGGGTAGCAACGAGCATATCCTCCTCGCCGAACTTCTTCAGGATTGCCTCATCGGAATCCTCTCCCTCTTCGGCCAGCGCACGGATCAGAACCGTGACGGGAAGCTTTCTCGTTTTATCGATCTTTACGTAGAAGACGCCGGAAATATCCGTCTCGTACTCGAGCCAGGCGCCTCTGTAAGGAATGACAGTGGCAGTGTAGTTATGCTTACCCTGCTTATCCACCTCTGCACCGTAGTAGATACCGGGAGAGCGAACGAGCTGAGAAACGATTACGCGCTCCGCGCCGTTGATCACAAAGGTTCCGTTCTCGGTCATCAGCGGGAAGTCGCACATATAGATCTGGGCGGTCTTGAGCTCACCCGTCTGCTTATTGACGAGGCGAACGCCCACCTTCATATGCGCGTCGTAGGTCACGGCTCTGTCCTTGCATTCCTCCACAGAGTATCTCGGAGTCGAATCCAGCGAGTAGTCCGTAAACTCGATCGAAAGGTTACCCGTATAGTCGACGATGGGAGAAACGTCGGCCAGCACCTCGGGCAAGCCCTCCTTCAGAAACCACTCGTAAGATTTCTTCTGCACCTCAATAAGATTTGGCATCTCGGTCGTCGCTTCGATCTTGGAAAAGCTCTGTCTCACATTCGTGCCAAGCTTTTGGGGTTTTAGCATCATAGATAGAATCACTCCATTCCTGAAAATTTACAAGCTTTAACATCCCCTCGTGCCTCTTCCAAAAACTTCCGTTTTGGACAAAAAACACAAGGATTTTTGGCCATTTTGCCGAGGGCATACCCTAAAAAAGGGCAAAATACCCCCTATAATAAATGCGCAGGCTAATGCAAATATATATTATATCACAAAATTTCTCTTTGTCAATACTTTTTTGGAAAAAAATTCAAATTTATTTTTTCGAGGTTTTTTTGGAGAATCCTTCCGCCGCTTCCCGATATTGCTACAATAATATTAAAAGCGCGGGAAAAGATATAGAAAACGGCACGGTGCCGCCGCGCACCGCACCGAAAAAGCGAGGTTTTATGCAAATCAAGGAAAAAAGGCTGACGCGCCCCGCCGCGGCATCCCTTTCTTATACCGTCACCGCCGCGATCGGAAAGGCCGCGGCGCTTCTCACACTCCCCTTCTTCACGGCAAGGCTCGGCGCCGCCGCCTTCGGGCGCTATGCGCTCTATCTCTGCTACGAGGGGCTTCTCTTCTCCGCCGTTTCTCTCGGCCTCGGCGGTGCCGCGATCTACCGCGCGCTGGAGCGCTTTCGGGGCGAGGAGGATCGCCTGCTCGGCGCGGCGCTTTCTCTTTCTCTGGGCACCTCCCTCCTCCTTTTTCCTCTCGCCGCCCTTCTGCTTCGCGGAAAGCTTGCTCCGCTTTGGATCGCCGTTTTGCTTTTGCAGGTGGCGGCCAAGCTCGTCTTCACGCTCTACGGCGCGAAATGCCGCTATCTCTACCGCTTCCGCCCCCTTTGCGCAATGAATCTTTTCTGCGATCTCGGCGCGCCGCTGATCGGCATCCTTCTGCTCCTTCTTTTCCCCCTCGGCGAGGGCGCAAAAATCCTCGGCGGCGCGATTCCCGCCGTCGCCGTTGCCCTCCTATCCCTGCATTCGCTTCTTCGGCGCGGGCGGCGGCTTTTTGACAAAGAAGCGATCCGCTATCTTCTCTCCCTTCAGCTGCCGCTTCTGCCGCACTATCTTTCAATGGCGCTGATGGCAGAGGTTGGCCGTCTCGCCGTGGAGCGCCTGCTGGGGAGCGAGGCACTCGGCGCCTATGCCGTGGCGCACTCGGTCGGCCTCGCACTCGCCCTCGTCACGGGGAGCCTCGGCGGCGCCTTTCAGCCTTGGGTTCTGCGCAAGGCGGGATGCGGCGAGGGCGTGCTCGTTGCAGATGTCACGGAGCGACTTGCGCTCTTCTTCTGCACGCTCACCCTTCCCCTCGCTCTGGCCGCGCCGGAGATCCTCTCGCTCCTCGCCCCCAAAGCCTATGCGCAGGGAGCGATCGCCGTGCCGGGACTTTCTCTCACCGTGGTGCTCTCCTTCCTCGCCACCGTTCCCATCCTCGCAAAGCTCGGGCAAAAAAAGCCGCTCTCCGTCTCTCTTCCCTCTCTGTGCGCCGCACTGTCCTCTCTTCTCCTCTGCCCCCTTCTTGCGCGCTCTCTCGGGCTTTACGGATGCGCGCTTGGCGTGATACTCTCCTATTTTCTCTTCTTCGTTTTGCACGCCGCAACGTTGCCGAAGGAGCAAAAAAGCATTGTAAATGTAAAGAATTGTTTTCTTATAGTTCTTCCATTTGCTTTGATTGGACTTTCAACGCCGCTTTTATATGCGCACAGAATTCTGCGACTGATTCTTTTTTCTCTCTATCTTTTTGCCGCGCTTTTGCAGACAACGGTGCTTCTTCCGCTCCTGCTGGAGAAAAGAGCGGGCGGGCGGCGCCGGGCTGTCTAAAAACAAAAAACTCGCTATTTTCCATTTTTTAATGCTATTTTCTCTTGCTTTTTTCGGCGCTTTTGGTATAATAGGAGACGAAACGAGGACGAAAAGGAGAAACGAGGGCAATGGATATTTTTGAATACCCCGCAAACCGCCTTTCGCACATCACTTACAGCGGCAAGCAAAACAGCAAAAAGCCTTGGTGCAACATCCGCCGCGTGGCGAGCGAATATATCCTTTATTTCGTCGTGGAGGGCGAGGTCTTTCTTGAGGAGGACGGCATTTCCCATCATCTGACGAAGGGCGACCTTATGCTCCTTGAGCCGGGCAAGCTCCATTTCGGAACGAAATACACCGATTGCGTTTTCTACTACGTGCACTTTCTGCATCCCGATATGAAAAAGCGAGAGGAAACCGAGCAAACGATCCTTGAGGACGAGCGCGCACACGCGGCCTGGCGCATTGCCGAGGAGAGCGGCCCATTCCCCGGAGGAAGCGTTTGCTTTCCCAAGCGGTTCCATATCGAGGACCGCACAGCCTTCACGGCGATCGGCAACCTTTTCGAGCAGCTTCTGTATAGGCAAACGCTGAGAATGGAGCATTTCGGCGCACTCGGTGCCTGCTCCCTGCACGAGATCTTTATCGAGCTTTCGCGCAAGCGGGCGCTTCTGCGCTTCGGCGGTGCGGGGCGGGAAAGCCGAATCCCCGCGCTTTTAAATGCGACGCTCCTTTACCTGCACGCAAATTATAAGCGCCCGCTCCGCTCGGCAGACATTGAGCGCGAGCTTTCCTATAACTTTGATTACTTGAATCAGCTTTTTTCAAGGTACCTGCACATTTCCCTTTTCAGGCTTCTCGAAAACATCCGCATCGAAGAGGCCAAGCACATTCTGAAAGCGCGATCCCTTCCCATATCGGAGATCGCGGGAGAGGTTGGATATTCGGATGAAGCATATTTTTCAAAGGTCTTCAAGCGAAAAACGGGATGCACTCCCTCGCAGTTCCGAAGAGGCGAAGCGCAAGCCGACGTTTGATAAGAGTCTCTTAACGGTCACGACCTCGCTGGGAAGCCTTCGATTCGTGCCGCTTGCAATTCCCATTTTTCTGGAATTGATCTTCAACCACCTGCTCGGCATGGTCAGCACCGTCGTGCTCAGCGGATATTCGGACGAGGCCGTGGTCGCCACGGGCTCCGTCAATATCGTTTTCTCACTCTGCGTTCTTTTCTTCTCGGGACTGTCCACGGGCGCCTCGGTCGTGATCAGCAATCTGATCGGCGCGGAAAAGCTCGGTGATGCAAAGCGCGCCGGCGGCTCTGCCGTTGTCTTCCTCGGCCTCGTCGGCATCGGATTTTCCTCACTTTTGCTCCTGATCGCGCCCCTGCTCGTCACGCTGATGAATCTGACGGGGCTTGTGCGCGAGCTGGCTCTCGCCTATATGCGCATCCGTGCCGTCTCGCTGATCTTCTCCTCGCTGACGAACGTTCTTCTCGCAACGATGCGGTGCTACGGCTATCCGCGCTATTCGGTGCTCATCGGCGCGATCAAAAATATCTGCAACCTGCTTTGCAGTATTTACGCCGTTTATTACGCGAAAAATCCGATGCTCGTCGGCGTGCGCGGCGTGGCCCTCGGCCATATCGTGAGCGAAATCGTGAGCCTTTGCCTCGTGATCCTCTTCTTCGCCCGCCTGAAGCTCGGCATCAGCCGCCCTGAGAGAGCACGCGATTTTCTCGGCACGGCAAAGCGCATTCTCGCCATCGGCATTCCCACCTGCATCTCCGGCGGCGCTTACACGCTCTCCCAGATCGTGACCAATTCCTTTGCCCAGCTTCTGCCCTGGCCCGCCCCCGCGGCTAAGATCTATTGCAGCAATATTCTCAGCTATGCCTACCTCTTCAGCTCGGGATGCGGACACGCCAACGCCCTGATGGCAGGGCGACTGCACGGCGCAGGCAGGCACGAGCAGGCCGATCGCCTGAATAAAATGCTTGCGCACTTCACCGTGCCCGTCAACCTTCTGATTTCTGTTTCCATCGTTGCCCTGCGCATTCCGCTTCTTTCGCTCTTCACGGAGGAAAAGGAGATCTTCGCAATCGCCCTCGGCGTTTTCCTCGTGGATATCCTCACGGAGCAGGCACGCGCCATCAGCCATATCTACGAATACAGCCTGCGCTCCACGGGCGACGTGATGCCAACGATGCTCACAACGCTTGCCTCCTGCTGGATATTCAGCGTTGCCCTCGCCTATTTCCTCGCGATCCCGCTCGGTCTCGGCCTCGTCGGCTTCTACATAGGACTCGCCTGTGACGAATGGGTGCGCGCAATCTTCACCTTCTTCCGCTGGAAATACCGCATTTCCGTCCTCGCGGGAGGGCGCATTCCGCCCCGTAAAAAAACCGCATAAGTGCATAAATGCATCAAAAAAGCCCCCGTTTCCGTGCCATTCGGAAACGGGGGCAAATCCGTATTTTTGTTAAGGATCAAAAATCGCGCTTCATCTCTCCCAAGCAAAACGAGCGGCCGTCCACGGCGCGCATCGTGGCAAGGATGCCGTCCAGATGATCGTATTCGTGCTGTAAAAGCTCTGCAAGATCCCCCTCAAGCGCCATCGTTTGCGGCAAAAGCGCCCCGTCGAGATAGGAGATCACCGCGCGCTTATGGCGGCGCACCCGCACTAGAAGTCCGGGAAAGGACATACAGTCATCCCATAGCTCATAGCTCTCCCCATCGGGAAAGGTAAGCACGGGATTGACGAAAATATAGGGCTTATCGGTGTGCATATAAAGCAAGCGCTTTCTAAGACCGATCTGCGGCGCGGCAATCGCGCGCCCTGCGCCGTGCACTCTGCGGTATTCCATCAGCGTGTCGTGCAGATCGCGCACCCAGCCCTCAAGGCGTTCTTTTTCACTTTCTTTAATTTCCTCGCTGACCTCATACAGCATAGGATCTCCGAGAAGCAGTATGTCTTTTATCATATTTCCTCGCTAAATGAAAATAATTATTTGCATTTTATCCAAAATTGACCTTGCGGTTTCTGCCGCAAGGTCAATTGCTTTTATTTCTTCAGAGCTGCGCGCTTTGCCGCTTGCATACGCTTTCTCTGCGCCATATCCAGAATGGTCTTGCGCAGGCGGATGCTCTTGGGCGTCACCTCAATCAGCTCATCCTCGGTGATAAATTCGATGGCCTCCTCAAGGGAAAGCTGAACGGGGGTGATCAGCGTGAGCTTCTCGTCCGCACCGGAGGAGCGGATCGCCGTCAGATGCTTTTCCTTGCAGACATTCACCTCAATATCATCGGGCTTCGGGTTTTCGCCAACGATCATACCTGCGTAAACAGGGGTAGCAGGACCGATAAAGAGCGGGCCGCGATCCTGCGACTGATAAAGTCCGTAGGTCGTTGCAATGCCCGTCTCGGAGGCAACGAGCGAGGAGGTGAAGCGGGTTTTGATCTCTCCGCGGAAGGGCTCGTAGCCCGCCAGAATGGTCGAAATCAAGCCCTCGCCGCGCGTATCCGTCAGAAGCTCGCTTCTGTATCCGAAAAGACAGCGCGTGGGGATATTATAGAAGAGCTTCTGGCGCGTGCCGTGCAGCTGCATATCCACGAGATTGCCCTTTCTTGCGCCAAGCTTTTCCATTACCGCGCCCACATATTCCTCGGGCACGTCCACGATCACGTTCTCGATCGGCTCGCATTTTTCACCGTCGATCTCCTTATAGAGCACGCGGGGATTGGAGCAGCAAAGCTCATAGCCCTCGCGGCGCATATTCTCGATCAGAATGGAAAGATGCATCTCTCCTCTTCCCGCAACGCGGAAGCTATCGGTGCTCTCGCCGTCGCTCACGCGAAGCGAAACGTCGCGCAAAAGCTCGTTATAAAGTCTTGCGCGCAGGTGGCGGGAGGTGACGGATTTGCCCTCCTTGCCCGCAAAGGGAGAATCGTTGACGGAGAAGGTCATCTCCATCGTCGGCTCGCCAACCTTCACAAACTCGATCGGCTCGATGCAGGAGGGGGCGCAAACCGTATCGCCGATGGAAATATCCTCACAGCCGGAGAAGCAAACCACATCGCCCACCGTTGCATCGGTGACGGGAACGCGCTTCAGGCCGTCAAACTGATAAATGGAAACGATCTTCGCGGGGCGGGATTTTCCGTCCTTGGAATGGAAATTGCATATGGAAACGCCCTGTCCCTGGCGGATCGAGCCGCGCTCAATACGACCGATACCAATGCGGCCGACGAATTCATTATAGTCGATGGAGGAAACGAGAAGCTGAAGCGGCTCCTCCTCCTCGCCCTCGGGAGCGGGCATATATTCAAGAATGGTATCGAGAAGGGGGGTCAGATCCTTGCCGGGCGCGTGGGGATCAAAGGAGGCCGTGCCCGCTCTGCCCGAGCAGAAGAGCATCGGAGAATCCAGCTGCTCATTCGTGGCATCCAGCTCAAGAAGAAGCTCCAGCACCTCGTCACCGATCTCGTCAAGGCGCGCATCGGGGCGGTCAATCTTATTTACAACAACGATCACGCGATGGTTCAGCGCCAAGGCTCTTTCCAGCACGAAGCGCGTCTGCGGCATCGGGCCCTCGGCCGCATCCACGAGAAGAATAACGCCGTTGACCATCTTGAGAATGCGCTCTACCTCGCCGCCGAAGTCCGCGTGGCCGGGGGTGTCGATCACGTTGATCTTCACGCCCTTATAGTGGATGGCGGTGTTCTTTGCCAGAATCGTGATGCCGCGCTCGCGCTCAAGATCACCCGAGTCCATCACGCGGTCTGCCATCTCCTGATTGTCACGATAGATGCCGCCCTGGCGGAGCATCTCGTCCACCAAGGTGGTCTTACCGTGGTCAACGTGCGCAATAATTGCAATGTTTCTAAGATCGGTACGCTTCATATATATCTCCATTCTTATCAAATCAACGAAAGCGGCAGCGCTTGCAGGGCCGCACGGCGGCGAAAAATCCATAAAAAGAGGCGCACTTTATCGTCTTTTGAAGTTTTCGGCCGAAATATTATAGCACAAACAACAAAAAAAATCAACAACTTTCACAAAAAAGCAAAAAAAATAAGCAAAAAAACAAAATTATGCCTTGAAAAAAGCGCGCGCGCGTGCTAAAATAAAGAAAATCGTTTGAATAAAGGAGATACCCCCCTATGAATATCGGATTTCTTCCCCAGGAGCATATGCACAAGCTCGTGGATGAGCAAAAGCCCGTCTTCCATTACGAAAGCGGCGACCTCGGCGCTTGGCAAAAGGAAGCAAGAGCGAAGCTCGGCGAGCTTATCGGTCTTGCCGAAATCGAGAAATTTGCCTGCCCGCTTGAATGCGAGATCGAATACGATCGCTATGCCGAGGACCTCGACTGCCGCGAGATCCGCATCCGCTTTGCCACCGAGGAGAACGTCACCGTTCCCTGCCATATCTGCATTCCCAAGGGGGCAAAGGCACCCCTTCCCGTGATGATCGCCCTGCAGGGACATTCCACGGGTATGCACATCTCCCTCGGCCGCCCGAAGTATGAGAAGGATCACGCCTCGATCAGCGGCGGCGACCGCGACTTTGTGAAGAGAGCCGTGAAGGAGGGCGTGATCGCCATCGCAATGGAGCAAAGATGCTTCGGCGAATGCGGCGAGATCGGCGGAACGACCAACTGTGAGCTCACAGGTATGCGCGCCATTATCATCGGCCGCACCATCGTCGGCGAGCGCGTTTGGGACACGATGCGCCTGATCGACCTGCTGGAGCGCGATTTTGCTGACCTCGTGGATACGAAGAAGATCATCTGCCTCGGCAACTCCGGCGGCGGAACGACGACGACCTACGTCGCCGCAATGGACGAGCGCATCAAGATCGCCGTTCCCTCCTGCGCGGTTTGCCGCTACGGGGATTCCATCGCCGCTATGAAGCATTGCGCCTGCAACTATGTTCCCCATATCGCGAAATATTTCGATATGGGCGAGCTCTGCCAGCTCGTTGCACCCCGCTCGCTCATCGTTGTCAACGGTGTGGAGGACCCGATCTTCCCCATCGAGGGTGCCAAGGCCTGCGTTGCGGTTGCCAAGATCGCCTATGATGCCGCCGCTGCTTCGGATAAGCTGCACCACGTGATCGGCGATGCCGCGCATCGCTTCTATGCCGATCCCACTTGGCCGATCCTGCACGGCGAGATCGCAAAACTCTGATTTTATTTCATATAAAAAACGGCAGTTGTGCAAAAGCAACTGCCGTTTTTTCATACTTTTATTTGCATTTTGTGCGAATTTTAATTCTTTTCATTCCTTTCGCGGATGCATTTATTCATTGCATTCATTCTCTCATCCAGCGCGGCGGCAAGCTCGGCGCATTCATAAAGCTCCGCAGAAAGATCCTTCGGGAAGTCTTCCTTTTTATAATTCATCTGATGCTCGAGGCTTGCCCAGATATCCATCGCAATGGTGCGAAGCTGGATCTCCACGCGAATCTGCCGCTTCTCGCTCTCCAAAAAAATCGGAATGGAAACGATCAGATGCAGGCTTCGATAGCCGTTTTTCTTCGGACTTCCTATGTAGTCCTTCTTCTCCACGAGCGTCACGTCATCCTGCGAAAGAAGCGCATCCGCTAAAAGGTAAACGTCCTCCACAAAGGAGCAGATCACGCGCACGCCCGCCACGTCGTGCAGAAATCCCTCGATCTCCTCCACGTGCATCTTGCGGCCAAAGCGCTCCAGCTTATTGCGGATGCTGGCAGGCTTTTTCAGGCGCGTCTTGATCGTTTGGATCGGATTGCGATCCTGCTCCAGCGCATAGTATTCGCTGAGCACGCGAAGCTTCGTTTCGATCTGCATCATTGCGGATCGATAATAGGTCATCAGCTTGATGAAATCCTTGGATTTCAGAAGCATCCATTCGAAGGAGGTCGCATCCGGAACGGAGAGAACCTCTCTTTCCTCATCCTGCATAAAGCCGCACCTTCCTTTCCTTATCTATAATAAGAATAGCATAAAAGTACGCGAAGGTTGTGAACAAATCAAAAATTTTTAAAAATACACACGGCACCGCGCTCCCCGATAAAAAAAGAACGAGGATTCTTTTTTTGGAATCTTCGTTCTTTCTTATTCAAAATCAGTCGATCACGCGCACGCGGATCATATCGGGAATGGAGCTCAGAACGGAAACGGCGGCATCCGAAACCTTCACGCCGCTTTCGATGATGGTGTATGCAAAATCGCCCTTCGCGCTATTGGAGAGGTTCTCAATGTTGATTCCCTCGGCGGAGAGGATTGCCGTGATCTTCGAAAGCATACCTGCAACGTTGCGGTGGCAAAGGCAGATGCGGCTGATGCCGGTATGAGGAATGGAAACGGCGGGATAGTTCACGGAATTGCGGATGTTACCCGTGGTGATATATTCAACGAGCGACTGCGCGGCCATCACAGCGCAGTTATCCTCGCTCTCCTCGGTGGAGGCACCAAGGTGAGGAATGTTCACGGTGTTTTTGAGGCCAACCGTCTCGGGAATCGGGAAGTCGGTGATATAGGCGGCAACCTTACCGCTCTCCAGCGCCTCCTTGATGTCTGCGGTGTTCACAAGGTCGGCTCTTGCGAGGTTGATGATGCGAACGCCGTCCTTCATCTTTGCAAGGGTTTCCTTATTGATCATGCCCTTCGTGGTGGGCGTGGAGGGAACGTGGAGGGTGATATAATCCGCAACGGCATAAATATCGTCGTAGCTATCCGCCTTGTGCACGGCGCGGGAAAGGCTCCAAGCCGCCCCAACCGTCAGATACGGGTCGCATCCAACAACGTTCATACCCAGCGAGTGTGCCACGTTGGCAACAAGGCCGCCGATCGCACCAAGACCGATAACGCCGAGCGTTTTGCCGAAGATCTCGCAGCCTGCAAACTGCGCCTTGTTCTTCTCCACGCTCTTGGCAAGATTCTCGTCATTTGCATTGGCCTTCACCCATTCGATACCGCCAACGATATCGCGGGAGGCAAGCATCAGAGCCGCAACGGCAAGCTCCTTCACGCCGTTTGCATTCGCACCGGGCGTATTGAAAACGACAATGCCCTTCTCGGCGCAGGCCTCGAGGGGAATGTTGTTCACGCCGGCGCCCGCTCTTGCGATCGCAAGGAGCGAATCGGGCATCTCCATCTCGTGCATCGATGCGGAGCGCACCATCATTGCCGTGGGGTTTTCAAAGCTCTCGCCAACGGCAAACTGCGTCTTGTCAAAAACGTCCGTGCCGATCTTGGCGATCTTATTGATCAGCTGAATATTATACATTTCTTTTCTCCTGTTTTTCGCGCATTAAGCATCCAGCTTGGGATTCTCGATGGCAAACTTCTTCATAAATTCAACCAGCGCCTCGACGCCCTCGTAGGGCATTGCATTGTAGATCGAAGCGCGCATACCGCCAACCGAGCGGTGGCCCTTCAGGTTCTTGAGGCCTGCGGCGGCCGCCTCCTTGGCAAACTTCTTGTCCAGCTCGGCATCTCCCGTTACGAAAACAACGTTCATCATCGAGCGGCACTTCTTGTCCACGGGCGCAGTGTAATACTTCTGGTTATCAAGATAATCGTAAAGCAGGCTGGCCTTCTTCTCGTTGCGGCGCTTCATTTCCTCAAGACCGCCGATGGAAAGGATCCATTCGAATACGAGCTTCGCCATATAGATTGCAAAGCAGGGCGGCGTGTTATACATCGAGCCTGCCTCAACCATCTCCTTATAGTCGAGCATTGCGGGGGTATCGGGGCGGGCGTTTCCAACCAGATCCTCGCGCACGATCACGATCGTCAGACCTGCGGGCGCAATGTTCTTCTGCGCGCCTGCATAAATAAGGCCGAACTTCGAAACGTCAACCGGCTCGGAGATAATGCAGGAGGACATATCCGCAACGAGCGGAATGTTGCCCGTATCGGGAATATAATGGAACTTCGTTCCGTAAATGGTGTTGTTAAAGCAGATGTGCACATAGTCTGCATCGGGGCGGAAATCGCTTCTCTGCGTTTCGGGAATGGTGGAGAAGGTGGGCGTTGCGCCTGCGGAGGTTGCCGCAATGGCGATATCGCCGTATTTCTTCGCCTCCAGCTGTGCCTTCTTGGAGAACTGACCGGAAACGATATAGTCTGCGCACTTATGCTCGGAAAGCAGGTTCAGCGGAACGGATGCAAACTGCGTGGATGCGCCGCCCTGCAGGAAAAGCACCTTATAGTTTTGGGGGATATTCATCAGCTTGCGGAGGCCTGCCTCTGCATCGGCAAGGATCGCCTCAAATTCGGGCGTGCGATGGCTCATTTCCATCACGGACATACCGCAGTCGCCATAGCAAAGAAGCTCCTCCTGTGCCTTTTTCAGCACCTCCAGAGGAAGCATCGAGGGGCCTGCGGAAAAGTTATAAACTCTTTTCATTTTGAAAATTCCTTTCATCGACTCGATTGAAAATCCAATCGAAACAAATATTGTTTAAAATATATTATACTCTTGCAAAAACCGTTTGTCAACGATTTGAAAAATAAATTTGTGAAAAAACTGACGAATTTGCCCTCCTTTGATCCTGTTTTTTTCGTCTTTTTCCCGTTTTCGAAAAAAGAGAAAAGTTTTTTTCAAAAAACGATTGACAAATGAATTTTTCTGTGATATAATACTTCAGCGAGGTTTGGGGATTTCCCCAAGCGCATATATGGCGGAATAGCTCAGTTGGCAAGAGCGTCCGGTTCATACCCGGCAGGTCGTTGGTTCAAATCCGACTTCCGCTACCATATGATGGCGCGTTGGTCAAGCGGTTAAGACACGGCCCTTTCACGGCTGTAACATGGGTTCGATTCCCGTACGCGTCACCAGCGAAAAAAACACCACCCGAAAATGGGTGGTGTTTTTTTCACTTGTTCGCGTACATGGGATCGAGCCCACTCCAAGCGCACCGCGCTTGGAATTGGGTTCGAGCTATAGCCGAGCCCTTCCCCGCGGGAAGCTCGTCAGGCGAGGCGTCTACCCGTACGCGTCCGAGGACACCACACGGTGTCCTTTTTTCGTTGATTGCGTGTGCTCGGAATCAAGCCCACTCCAAGCGCACCGCGCTTGGAATTGGGTCGAGCTATAGCCGAGCCCTTCCCTGTGGGAAGCTCGTCAGGCGAGGCGTCTACCCGTACGCGTCCGCAAAACAACCTAAATCGAATTATTTCGGTTTAGGTTGTTTTTATTCAAGACCGAAGGGCTTGTGTATGGCATCAATTCGCTTTGCGAATTGTATGGAATTGAAGTCGGAG
>JAZTWU010000088.1:0-9540 GCA_045636085.1 Eubacteriales bacterium | reverse complement strand
CGCTTTGGGGCAAGCTTTACGGCCAATGGCTCTGCGAGGCGGCTATATTCACCTACGATTTCGATCGCTTCCGCTCCGAGGACATTCTTCCTATGTTCAAGAAATACGGCATCACGACCTTCTGCGCACCGCCCACGATGTACCGCTTCTTCATCAAGGAGGATCTTTCCAAATACGATCTTTCCTCCATCGAATACGCAACGACGGCAGGCGAAGCCCTGAACCCCGAGGTATTCAACCAGTTCAAGAAGGCCACCGGACTCACGATCATGGAGGGCTTCGGACAGACGGAAACCACGCTTTCTATCGCCAACTTCGTCGGCGCAACGCCGAAAATCGGCTCGATGGGTAAGCCCAGCCCGCTCTACGACGTCGTTATCCTCGATCCCGACGGAAACGAATGCAAGACGGGAGACACGGGCGAAATCTGCATCCGCACGAAGGAAAACGCCCCCTGCGGCCTCTTCATCGGCTATTATCTGGACGAGGAGAAGACCAAGGAGGTTTGGCACGACGGATATTATCACACGGGCGATACCGCCACGATGGACGAGGACGGCTACCTCTGGTATGTCGGCCGTATCGACGACGTGATCAAGTCCTCGGGCTACCGCATCGGTCCCTTCGAGATCGAGAGCGTTATTATGGAGCTTCCCTATGTTCTTGAATGCGCGATCACGCCCGTGCCCGACGAGGTGCGCGGCCAGATCGTTAAGGCAACGATCGTGCTCGTGAAGGGCACCGTTGGCACGGACGAGCTCAAGAAGGAGATCCAGGAATACGTAAAGACGCACACGGCGCCCTATAAGTATCCCAGAATCGTTGAATTCGTTGAGGAGCTCCCCAAGACGATCAGCGGCAAGGTTAGACGCGTTGAGATCCGCAAAAACGACCTTGAAAAGATGAAAAAATAAGACCGCAGGCCATTTGCCTCGGTTTCTGAAAATTCCATAGAGAAAACGGCAGAAGATCCTTTCGGATAAGGCTTCTGCCGTTTTATTCTCGAAAAACGATTGATTTCTTTTTTTCCTTGTGCTATAATCTCTTATATAAATATAAAAGCAACGTCCCCTTGCCCTTCAAAGGAGGAGAAAACAAATGAATTTTGATAAGCTTAGAGATCTGATGAATCATTTCGTGGAGGCCAACCACGCACCGGGAAACACCGTTTCGGTTTACCTTGACCAAAAGAAGGTTTTTGAATATTCCTGCGGCTATGCCGATGTCGAAAAAAGACTCCCGATGACGGGAAAGGAGCATTTTTACCTCTATTCCTGCTCCAAGATCGCCACCGTGACCGCCGCCTTACAGCTTTTGGAAAGAGGCGAATTTTTGCTGACCGATCCGCTATACGAATACATTCCCGAGTTTCGGCAGATGTACGTGAAGGGAGAGGACGGCACGCTCACGGCCGCGACGAAAAGCATTCGCATTTTAGATCTTTTCAATATGACGGCAGGGCTTAGCTACAATATAAAATCCGAGGGCCTTGCTTTGGCGCGCGCACGCACGGGCGGCAAGATGGACACGCTGACCGTTGCAAAATGCATTGCATCGGATCCCCTTTCCTTTGAGCCGGGCGAAAGATTTCAATACAGCCTTTGCCACGATGTGCTTGCCGGCCTCGTTTGCGCCGTTACGGGAAAGAAATTCCGCGATTATGTGAAGGAAAACATTTTTGATCCGCTCGGAATGAAAGACAGCGTTTACCACCTTACCCCCGAGATCGAAAAGAACCTTGCTATGCAATACGAATTCGTTGAAGAAGGCGGCGAGAAAGAAAAAAATCTCGTTGACGCACAGAAATACGGAAACGGAAAGCAGGGCAATTTCATTGAGGTTGGCCCGAGAAACCACCATATCTTCGGCGAAGAATACGACAGCGGCGGCGCAGGCATCATTTCCACAGCCGCAGACTATGCAAAGCTTGCGGCGGCTTTGGCCAATTTCGGAAAGGGGATCAACGGAGAGCGCATTCTCTCCCCTGCCACGGTCGAGCTTATGCGCACGAACACCCTAAACGAAAGGCAGATCCGCTCCTTCAACTGGCCGCAGCTCTGCGGCTATGGCTACGGCCTCGGCGTTCGCACGATGATGGATCGGACGGCCGGCGGCTCGCTCAGCAATATCGGCGAATTCGGCTGGGGCGGTGCGGCAGGTGCATCCGTTTATATCGATCCGAAAATCGGCCTTTGTGCCGTTTACTTAAAGCACACGCTCAACCCGCGAGAGGGCTACTATCAGCCGAGGGTGCGCAATGTTTTATATTCCTGCCTGGAGCTATGAAAGGAGCAAGGCCATGCGCGATTTTTTTCACAACTACGATCCCGTTTTCTTTATTTCTCATATTGACGGCGACTGCCTCAACGAAAAGGAGGGCCGCCTTGCGGACGGCGTGCTTTACATCACCGCCAAGGTGAAGGCGGCAGACAATGCAGAAATCGAAATCAACGGAAGACCTGCCGATTACGACGAAAAAACGCACACCTTCTCGGCCGAAATTCCGCTTTACAACTACAGAAACACGCTTTGCGCCGTGGACAAAAAGAACGGCTACCGCGCGGAGATCGTCGTCTTTTGGCTGAAGGATGCCGTGGATAAATTCTACTTCACCGTGGACGACTGCATCGTTTTCCTTTACGATCTGACGAAGGAGACGGAAAAATACCCCTCACTCTTCGATCATCCCTTTCTTGCCCCCTTCAAGCGCGCAAACGAGCTTTACGGCGCGCACGTGCATCTCAACCTCTACTATGAATACAATGCGGAATCTGCGGCGGATTTTTCTGCGCACAAGGACTACTTCAACCTTAGTATGATGACCGACCGCTACCGCAAGGAATGGGAGGCAAACGCCGATTGGCTCACCCTTTCCTTCCATGCCAATGCCAATTATCCCGACATGCCCTGCAAGGTGCTGAGCGCCGATTTTATTGCGGACGCTATGCGCAAGACGCACAGGGAAATCCTTCGCTTCGCGGGAAAAAAATCTCTGATTCCCATTTCCACCGCGCATTGGGGCAACGGATATATCGAGGCTCTGCGTGTCTTCCGAGAGGGCGGCTATCGCATTCAATGCGGCTCCTTCCGCCAGATGGATAACGACGAGGCCTACCTCTCCTATTTCGGCAGAGACGGTCTTCCCGCCTACCTGCGCGGCGCAGGGCTGGATGCCTACAACCGCCCCTCCGATGCCAAGGAGGAATGGGAGGGGCGCGATGTCTGGAAGGACACGCGCGAGGACATTTATTATTTCCATCCCGATATGGTTCTCAACTACGACAAGGGGATTCCCACAGAAGAAATCGAGGGGTGGCTGGATCGCTATATGGAGCGGCGCCCCCACAGCGGTATGATCTGCCTGCTGATCCACGAGGAATATTTTTATCCTGATTATAAGCTCTATATACCCGACTGCGGCGAACGCATCCTGAAAGCGATCCGCCATATCTATAACAAGGGATACCGAAGCGTGCCCTTGGAAAAAATCATATTGGAGAATGTCTATTTTAACTAAACAAAAAAACCGTCTCGGGCAAAGAAAAAGCGTCCGAGACGGTTTTTGACTATTTCTATTTACATATTTGCGTTTTTTAGCAGGTGCGAGGGCGGAAATCCGTATTTTTTCTTAAAGGCGCGGGAGAAAAACTTCTCATCCAAAAATCCGCAGGCAAAGGCGATCTCCTTGACCGAGAGGCGGTTTTCCACCAAAAGTTCCAGCGCACGGTTCATACGCAGCTTAGAGAGGTACGCCTTGGGGGACATGCCGAGATGCTCATAAAATGCGCGGTGCAAGCTGGATTGGCTCATAAATCCGACGGCGCAAACCGCGCCGATCGCAAGGGCGGGATCAGAAAAATTCTCTTCCATATAATGAAGGCATGCTTCGAAGTTCGTTTTCCACGCCGTTTTCCGCTCTCCTTCCATTTTTTCAAAGAGGTCATAGAGCATAGATTTCACACGGTTGACCGAGCGGCGCGCGCTAAATTCCTCCACGAGGCGGATAAAAAACATGCGCGCATAATCCGAATTTTCCATGCGAAACACCTCCGGCTCAAAATAATTGCAATCCTTGAGATGAACAACAATGATTTCGTTTCCAAGCGTTTTGGTTTTATACGGCGTTTGTGCAGGAACGAAGAGAATATCTCCTGCATCCGCCAAAAGATGCTTGCTCGCAAAATCAAACTCGCCCTTCCCTGCCAGCCGAAAGGAGATCGCCGCATAGGGGCGCGCGGCAACATCAAATGCACCGTTTACAAGCGTACCGCGATACACGGATAATATCTGAAAGGATAGATCTTCAAAATTATAAATCACGGCCATTCTCCTTTTTTCACTCGTTAGGTACATTGTAGCACAGCGTGGCGAAAAAGTCCACCCTTATGAGAAAAAAAGAGGTTTTCCTTTCTCTTTTTTCGTGCTAAAATGGAGAAAAGACTTCACGGAGGCGAAAATGAATTTTCTCTTTTACCTTTTGATCGTTGCCTCTGCCGGCACGCAATCCGCGACCACCAAGCTCTACAATCGGCAATCATCGAAAAGCCCCGCGATCTTCAATGCGATCAAGGCGAGCTCGGCGCTTGTGCTTTTTGCGCTGATGGCGGCCGCCGGATTCACCCTCCATCTGCCGACGGTGCTTTTTGGCCTTTGCTACGGCGCGTGCCTATGCCTTTCCATGCATTCGGGCTATAAGGCGCTATGCCTCGGACCGATGGCTCTGACGAGTATGCTTGCCTCATTTTCCGTGGTTATCCCCCTGCTTTGGGGCGTGACGGTGGGCGGCGAAACGCTCAAGGCTTTGCAATGGCTTGCCTTCGGGCTTCTGATTTTTGCGATTCTGATGACGAATGCAGATAAGCTCAAGGGAAAGCAAAGACCCGACCGCGGCTACGCGCTCTGGCTCATTTATCTGCTGATCACATTTCTTACGAACGGACTTTGCTCCGTGATTCAAAAACAGCATCAAACCCTCTATCCCGAAGCATACAGCCGTGAATTTATGTTTTTTGCAATGCTTCTCTGCACCGCAGTTTTCACGACTATTGCCCTTTTCAAGGCCTCGCCGCGCGAGATTCTTGCAAGCAACGGAAAGCGCTACGGCATTTTATCCGGCACCTGCAACGGTCTTGCAAGCTTTTTCACTCTGATGCTGGCGGGACTTGAAAATGCATCGGTTTTGTTTCCCATCATATCTGCGGGAACGATCCTGGCCGCGCTCCTTTTCGGGCGGTTTCTTTTTAAGGAAAGGTTGCGCGCGCACCATTATCTTGCACTCACCGCCGGCATTCTTGCGGTGGTGCTTTTAAAGCTTTGATTTTGAAATATGATTCTGAAAGGAAGAGAAAGCTATGCGTACTCTCGTTATTTATCCAAAAAATTCACACTCGGCCTACGAAATTGCGGCGGATGCTTTTATCTCGCTTGCAAAAAGGGTTGGCAATATAGAGGCCGAAAAAATCACGGACGAGGAATTTTCTTCCCTTGCGCATAAGCCGAAGCGAGCGGTTTTGATCGGAAACGACGGCGCAAACGACGTGCTTGCCGCGCTTTTGATGGATGGCAAGGTCTCGCCGCTCGGCTTCCGCTACGGCACGGACGGCTACACGGTGCGAACCGAGAAAATCGAAGAAACCGAACATCTGCTCCTTGCGGGCGGGCGGCCGCGCGCGACGATCTACGCGGTTTACCGTTATTTTGAAAAATTCTGCGGCTGCCACTGGTTTTGGGACGGCGACCGCATTCCCTGCACTGAGCTTCCGTTTTCCGATATTTCCCTTTGCGAATCGCCGCGCTTCGACTATCGCGGCATCCGCTATTTTGCACACCGCAGTCTGCATCGCTTTCAGGCTGAGCAATGGGGACTTGAGGACTGGAAAAACGAGATCGATTGGATCTTAAAAAGCCGCCTCAACCTCTTTATGCTCCGCATCGGAACGGACGATCTTTATCAGAAGGCCTTTCCCGATATCGTTCCCTATCCCGAGCGCGATCAGCCGCTCCCCGAATCGACCGATGCATATAACGACCGCAACCTCTTCTGGTCGCTCGAATATCGCGGAGAGCTTCGCAAGAAGGTTTTGCAATATGCGTTTGAGCGCGATCTGCTTCACCCCGACGATACGGGCACGATGACGCATTGGTATTCGCGCACGCCGATCGCCTTTCTGGAAAAGAAAAAGCCCACGCTCCTTTCGCAGACCACGAAGGGATACGGCGAGCAGACGGGCCTGGTTTTCGACATCCGCGATAAGAAAAATATGGAATACTACGAGCGCCTGACCGACACGCACGTGCAGGAATACGGCAAGGGCGAGATCTTCCACACGATCGGGCTTGCCGAGCGCATGTACTCGAAGGATCGGGAAGAAAATCTGCGCTTGAAGCTCTTCACCTACCGAAGGATCGCGGAAAATCTCAGAAAAAAATATCCGCACGCACCGCTTTTGCTTGCGAGCTGGGATGTCTGGATCAACTATACGCCCGAGGAGGCAAGGGCTCTGCTTGCGGAGCTTGACCCCAATCAAACCATTTTCTTTGATTACACCTCCGAGGCAGAAAACGGAAACGACTTCACGAAATGGAACGTTCTGGGCAAATTTCCTTGGATCTTCGGCATTTTTGGCGGAATCGAAAAGCAAAACGAGATCCGCGGAAACTTTGCGCTGATGAACGAAAGGCTTACGCTTGCCAAAAACGATCCTATGTGCCGCGGTATGATTTTCTGGCCGGAATTCTCACACGGCAACCCGCTCAACCTTTACTATCTTGCGAAAAACTCTTGGGATACGTCCGTGCCCTCCACGGATGCATTTCTTGAAAGCTTCTGTGAGGAAAGATACGAAAAGGAAAACGCCGATGCGATGCTTTCGATCTGGAAGAAAATACTCCCGATTGCAAAGCTGATGTGCTGGGCGGGCCCGACGGACGGAACCCTTCCCGGCGACGATCTTTTTGAGCACATTCAAAATCGCGCCTGCTTCAAGGCCGAGGAAAACCAGAAGAACGAGACCGTTTTTGCGCACTTCATAAGCACAAAGGATGCCGCTATGGAAATTCTTGCGGCGCTGCAGGAAATTCCGCTTGACGACGAAAAAACGAGAAGAGACGCCTACGATATTGCAAGAACCGTGATCAGCCGATTTATCAACGCCGCCATTTTCCGCGCAGAGGTCTGCTTTGCCAAGGGGGATGCAAAGGGCGTTGAAGAGGCATCGCAGATCTCCGTTTCGCTCCTTGAGGAATTTTGTCTGCTTCTCGGCGGACACGAGGATTATTCTCTGCTTGCTTCGCTTGAGCGACTGAAAACGGAGACCGAAACCAATCCGAATTTTGAAAAAACGCTCAAAAACAACGCGGAATGCCCCTACTGCCGCGCGCACATTTATGAAAATGCCGTATATCTCTATCTGCCCGAAACGAAGCTTTGGCTCGATGCGGCCGTGACGGCCGCGAAGGCAGGCGCGCCGCTTGATGCGGCGAAGCTTTCGGCGGATTTGGCAAAGATCCGCAAAGTATACTTTGAAACGCCGCTTGAAAAAATGAAGCGCGAGAGCGCACCTCTTGACGAGGTGGCAAGAAGAGCCGCAGAAATTCTCGCGCGGCTTTAAAGCACCGTCAAAGCACCCTGATGGTAAAAAACACAGAAAAAAGCAACGCTTTTCAAATCCCCAAGAGCAGAAAAGCGTTGCTTTTTGTTTTATACCGCCCATTTCGTGCGGAGAATTGAGGGCTTTTTATCCTCGCCGTGCACCGCGTAATAAACGGTGACGATCGAGCCGTCCGAAAGCTCGGCGGAGGTGGGATATCCGAATTCTCCCGCGTAGTGAAGCCGAGGAAGCTCTCCACCTCGATCGGTGCACCAAAGTTTTTTCCGCCGTCCTCGGGCCTTGCGCCTTCCTGTATACAGCCTTGGTTTTCTTCATTGCATTTCTCCCTTCTGCATCCTTTTTATATTCAAGGATAGCGCGGCGGCAAGTCTTTTCAAGCATTTTGCGAAAAAGCCTTGTGCAACGAATACAAAAACTTTTTTCGGACTTTTCTTTTTTTGTTGTGCTCGCTATGTAAATATGTACAAACTGTAAAGATTGATATTTTTTTCATTTTTTTCTAAAAAGAAATGGAATTTTATATTAAAATATGCTATAATATTGGGTGCGAAGTGCGCACGGGACTTTTTTCGGCGCAAATTCGCTATTCAACTTGCTCAAAAAAATAATTTTTATATTGGAGGAAACTCAGAATGGCAAAGAAGTATTGTTATCTCTTTACCGAGGGTAATGCAAGCATGCGCGAGCTCCTCGGCGGTAAGGGCGCCAACCTTGCCGAAATGACCAACATCGGTCTCCCTGTTCCCCAGGGCTTCACTATCTCGACGGAGGCTTGCACCCAGTATTATGAGGACGGCAGACAGATCAACCCCGAGATTATGGCCGAAATCAACGAATACATCGTTAAAATGGAAGAGGTTACCGGCAAGAAGTTCGGCGACCTGAAGAACCCCCTTCTCGTATCCGTTCGTTCCGGTGCGCGCGCATCGATGCCCGGTATGATGGACACCATCCTGAACCTTGGTATCAACGAGGACGTTGTTACCTATATGGCAAAGGCCAGCGGCAACGAGAGATGGGCTTATGACTGCTACAGAAGATTCATCCAGATGTACTCCGACGTCGTTATGGAGGTTGGTAAGAAGTACTTCGAGGAGCTCATCGACAAGATGAAGGAAGAGAAGGGCGTTAAGCAGGATATCGAGCTGACCGCCGCTGATCTCAAGGAGCTTGCAGAGCAGTTCAAGGCTGAGTACAAGGCAAAGATCGGTCAGGACTTCCCCTCCGATCCCAAGGAGCAGCTTCTTGGTGCCGTTAAGGCCGTTTTCCGTTCTTGGGACAACCCCAGAGCAAACGTTTACCGCCGCGACAACGACATTCCCTACTCTTGGGGTACTGCCGTTAACGTGCAGGCAATGGCATTCGGTAATATGGGTGACGATTGCGGCACCGGTGTTGCCTTCACCCGTGATCCCGCTACCGGCGAGAAGAAGCTGATGGGTGAGTTCCTTACCAACGCACAGGGCGAGGACGTTGTTGCAGGCGTTCGTACTCCTATGCCCATCGCTCAGATGGAGGAGAAGTTCCCCGAGGCTTATGCACAGTTCACCGAGGTTTGCAAGATCCTCGAGAACCACTATCACGATATGCAGGATATGGAGTTCACCGTTGAGCACGGCAAGCTCTATATGCTCCAGACCAGAAACGGTAAGAGAACTGCTCCCGCAGCTCTCCAGATTGCCGTTGACCTCGTAGCTGAGGGCCACAAGACCAAGGAAGAGGCCGTTCTTATGATCGACCCCAGAAACCTTGACACCCTTCTCCATCCCCAGTTCGATGCAAAGGCTCTCAAGGCTGCTACTCCTATGGGTAGAGGTCTTGGCGCATCTCCCGGTGCAGCTTGCGGTCAGGTTGTCTTCTCCGCTGAGGACGCTGAAGCTTGGAAGAACGCAGGTAAGAAGGTCGTTCTCGTTCGTCTTGAGACTTCTCC
>JAZTWU010000087.1:0-1123 GCA_045636085.1 Eubacteriales bacterium | reverse complement strand
GTATCAGCGCGCCGAGACTTTCGTTTTTCGGCGGCACTTATTCCGTAATCGCCGAGGAGGATGGCATTGAGGGCGAGGATATCTTGGTTACGGGCGGAAGCTTTTACGTTTCCTCGAAAAACGCAGACGGCTTTGACGCCGCAAAAGGCTTCATTGTCGAAGGCGGCAGCTTCGTGCTGGAGGTGGATGACGACGGCGTTGAGTCCTGCGTGCTGAATATCTCGGGCGGCAGCTTTGATATCAAGACCGAGGAGGACGGCATTGACGTTGAAAATCTTGTGATCACGGGCGGTAGCCTCACCGTTGAGGCAGGGTGCTGCGGTATTTACGCAAATGCGGCGGATATTTCGGGCGGCAATCTTTTGATCAGCTGTGAGACGAACGGCATCGACGTGGATCTGCTGGCCGTTTCGGGCGGCAATCTTCTCGTGACCTCCACGGGCGATGAATACAGCGCGGCGATCCTTACGCAGGCTCTTGTTCTGAACGGCGCGCGGATCTATACGCCTATAGAGGCGGCGCACGCGTGGCACGAGGACGTAGGCTACGCTGTTTTGGATGCAAGCGGTGCCGCCGCGATGAGGGTGTTTATTTCGGATAGCGGCCACGCCTTCGGCGATGCCTTCCTGCATAACGGAACGCATCATTATAAGGCCTGCACCGAGGAGGGCTGCAGCCTTCCCTCGGACGGCAGCCTGCACGCCTATATCCCCGAGGCGGCATACGCCGCATACACGGAGAGCGAAGCCACCTGCACCGAGGCGCGCAAATGCGCATCCTGCAAGGCAGAGCTTGCTCCCGCGCTTGGGCATAAGCACGACAACGCTTGCGATGCGGAATGCAACGCTTGCAAGGCGGCAAGAACCCCCGCAAACCATGCGGATAAGGATGAAAACGAGCTTTGCGACGTTTGCGGCGCGGCGCTGCCGAGTGGGGGGCTTTCTGCGGGCGCGATCGTTTCCATCAGCGTTGGCTCTGCGGCCGTGGCGGGCGCCGGCGGCTTCTCCCTTTTCTGGTTTGTAATCAAGAAAAAGAGCCTTGCAGAGCTTTTGGCGATCTTTAAAAAGGGAACGCCTTCCGCTTGATCGCAGGAGACCCGCCCGTCCCCCGAACACATTCGGGG
>JAZTWU010000086.1:0-2254 GCA_045636085.1 Eubacteriales bacterium | reverse complement strand
CGGATCAGCTCGGTGCCGTAAAGCATATTGCACCACTGATCGTCTCCGCCGAACTGCATATTACAGCCATAGTGCTTATTGAGATGATAGGAGTCGTAGGACTGCATAATCATATAGTTGAATTCAAGGAAGGAAAGACCCTTTTCCATTCTCTGCTTATAGCATTCTGCCGTAAGCATACGGTTTACGGAGAAGCAAGCACCTACATCGCGCAGAAGCTCAACATAGTTGAGGCCGAGAAGCCAATCGGCATTGTTCACCATAATGGCCTTATCCTCACCGAATTCAATGAATTTCTCCATCTGCTTTTTAAAGCACTCGCAGTTGTGCGCGATCGTCTCGGAGGTCATCATCGTTCTCATATCCGTGCGGCCGGAGGGATCACCGATATGGCCGGTACCGCCGCCGATCAAAACGATGGGCTTATTGCCTGCCATCTGCAGTCTCTTCATCAAGCAAAGCGCCATAAAATGGCCAACGTGAAGGCTATCCGCCGTGGGGTCAAAGCCAATATAGAAGGTTGCCTTTCCTTCATTCACGAGATTTTTGATTTCTTCCTCGTCCGTCACCTGAGCGATCAGGCCACGGGTGACGAGCTCGTCATAGATTTTCATTTTTATATATCCTTTCAAATAATTAAACAAACAAAAAAGCCCTTGGGTCAAAAGCCCAAGGGCGATCATAGCCGCGATACCACCTTGATTCACTTCCGTCTTGCGAAGGGAAGCCTCACGATCCCAAAGGGATCACGCACGGTAACGGGTGCCGCCGTTGCAGTCTACACATTTTGCATAAAGCAAAACTTCAATGCACTCTCGAAGATGTATTCGCCGATCGAAAAACGATGCCTTGCACCAAGCGGCATCTCTCTGTGCTTTTCCGAGGGGTTACTCTTTCTTCTCATTGATTTAATGGTATTGTACCATATCTTTTATAAAAAGTCAAGCCCGATTTACAAAAAGGCGGGATTTTGAATGCGCGGATTTTAAATATTCATATAAAGACCGTCGTATGCCAAGGTAAAGCCGCTATCCTTCGAAATTTCCCCAAGCGCATCGTGGATGCTTCTTTTTTTATCCGTCGGAATCGCGCTCAGAAAGCAACGGGATGCGGGCGAAATCGTCTTCGCATCCAAAAATACGGAGCGAAGCATCCGTGCAAGCTCGAAATTTGATTTTTCAACGGTGGCCGCACCGCTTGGAGCATCGCCGCTCGGACAACCAAAGACCGCGTGATCGAAATGCAGCTTTTTCAGAAGCTCCCATGCCTCGGGATGCAAAAAGCCGCCATCGATCATATAAAGAAGCGATCGATCCGTGCAGATGGCATATCCCATCGCCGAATTCCCCTGCGCATCCTTATAAAGCGTTGGCAAAGAAATAACCTTCGCATTTTCAATATCAAAAATGCGGTTAGGGAGCACGGGATGAAAATGCAAAAGCGGATGTGCGGGGATTCTTTCGCGCACCTCCTCAGGGCCGTAAATCTCAATCGCCTGTCCTGACTTTGAAAGCTCGAGAAGCGTTTGCAGAGAGAAGCGCTCCTCGCAAAGCGAGGTGAGAAGCACGGTATGCACCTTGCGGTATAAACCGCTTAAAGCATAATCATCTGCAAATTCAAAAACCGACGGCGTCGGATCTATAAGAATTGAATCGTCAATCAAAAGAGAAGCAGGGCGGCGGTAATCCTTCGTGTTTTTGCGTTTTGTCTTTAGCGGGCCGAATCCTGTTCCGATAAAGCGGAGATTCATATCAGCCTCTCACCTTAACGGAATAAACGGTTTGGTGCTTATATACCTGCCCCTTATCGTAGAAGATCTCGCCGCGGCAGGCAGCACCCGGCTCGGTCTGCGTTTCAAGGCAAACGGCGCCGCGCGGAATGCGCTCGATATCGCCCGTAAAGTTCGGTTTGCCCTTCATAAAGTTTGCTGTGTAAAGCTGAACGCCCTTCTGATCCGTAAGCACCTGCATTTCGAGATGATCGCCGACGAGAGTTGCAATATGGGGAAGCGTAACGCCGCAGGCGGTCAGGCTTTCCTTTGGAGAAAGAATGAAATTATGATCATAGCCGCGAAAATCGCCGTCAATGCGGCTTCCGATAGCACATGGCGTATTAAAATCAAAGGGAGTTCCAACAACGGAGGGGCGGTTGCCCGTGGGAAGAATTTCGCTGTTCATCTCGGTATAGCAATCGGCGTAAAGCGTCAGAATATGGGAATCCACCGTTTTGCCAAAGCCGTTGAGATTGAAATATG
>JAZTWU010000085.1:0-6318 GCA_045636085.1 Eubacteriales bacterium | reverse complement strand
GACTGATGTCGGTTGGTAACTATTATGCAATCCTGCGCCCCTCGATGAAATAATTTTCAATGAAAAGATCCCTGCCCGACGGACGCTCCGTCGGGCAGGGAAGTAAAAATTCCAAAGCCGTCCGAAAAAATACCCGAATTCTCTTAAAAAAACGCATTTTTATTGACAAAAGAGGCATCGGGTGATATAATGGTTGCAGCTGTGCCAAAGGCGCACGGCAAGAAAGGATACATTATGAAAAAATTGAATCCCGAGCAGATCAAGGATAAGGCTCGCTTCCTTGCGGGCTGTGATTATAAGGAGAAAATGCTGGATAAGGCAATTGCCGAGGCGCTGAAGAAGGTCGATCAGATGATGGTGGACTTTCCCGGCGCGCTTTTCCCCGGAGCATCGAGTAAAAACAATGTTTATAAGGCCGTTGAAAACAATACCGGCTGGCAAAGCGGCTTCTGGAGCGGCATCCTCTGGCTTTCCTATGAGCTGACGGGCGACGATAAATATAAAAACGCCGCGCTTGCGCAGATCGATTCTTATTATGAGCGCATCAAGAATAAGCTTGGCATTCTGGGTCACGATGTGGGCTTCCTCTATTCGCTTTCCTGCGTTGCGGCGTATAAGCTGACGGGCTGTGAAAAGGCAAGAGAGGCCGCTCTGATGGCCGCCGAGCACCTTCGCTCCCGCTACCATGAAAAGGGAAAGTTTATTCAGGCTTGGGGTCAGATGACGGATAAAACCGCATACCGCCTGATCGTTGACTGCCTTCTCAATATTCCGATCCTCTATTGGGCATCCGAGGAAACGGGTGACGATAGCTATAAGAATGTGGCGTACACGCACTTTCGCACCACGGTGGATGTTGCCATCCGTGAGGATGCATCGCATTTCCATACCTTCTATTTTGATCCCGAAACCGGCCTTCCTCTCAAGGGTGTAACCAAGCAGGGAAGAGACGATAACAGCACCTGGTCGCGCGGTGCAGGCTGGATCATCTACGGTATGATGCTGACGAAGAAGTATATGCAGGAGGATCCCGACGCCGTGAATATCTGCCGCGGCGCAACGAATTATTACCTGAACCGCCTCCCCGCAGACTTCATTCCCTTCTGGGATCTGGAGTTCACGGCAGAGGATAAGGAGGAAACGGATTCCTCCGCCGCCGCGATCTCGATCTGCGGCATTCTGGAGCTTCTGCAGTATCTGCCCGATGGCGAGGAGAAGAGGATCTTCGAAAACGCCGTGGATCTTTCGATGCAGTCGCTTTATGAGAATTACAGCACGAAGGATACCCCCGAGGCAAACGGTCTGCTTCTGCACGCTGTATATTCCAAGCCCAACAATGTTGGTATCGACGAAATGAATATCTGGGGCTGCTATTTCTATATGGAAGCTCTGAAGAGAATGAAGAACGGCTGGAAGCTGTATTGGTAAAATAAAAAATCCCCGACAGAGAGCTTAAAGCAAGTCTGTCGGGGGTTATTTATCTCTTTCGGAACTGTCCCGGGGTGCATTTGTATTTTTCGTAAAACATCTTGGAAAAATGCGAGGCATCAAAGAAGCCAACGGCGGAAGCGATCTCGGAAATCGAGCGCGTGCTCTCCTTGAGCATCGAGGCGGCGTGCATCAAGCGCACCGCCGTCAGAAAGCCGAGTGGGGAGGTGCCCTCGTACCGCATGAAAAGGCGGTAAAGATAGCTCCGTTCGATACAAGCATGCTGCGCCACGTCCTCGATGCGGATGCCATAGGCGTAGTTGTCCTCGATATATCTTTTTGCGCGCACAAGGTGGAGAAACTCCGCCTTTTTCTTTTTGTCTTCCGTTGCGCGCGCGGGGATCAGTTGGCTTATAAGAAAAAGAAAAAGACCGAGCGCATCCACGCCTTGATGCGCGTCCTTCTTGCCCAAATAATGGATTTTGTAAAGTAATGCCTGCGTTTTCTCGTCATTTTCAAAGGAGAAGATAGGGGACTGGCCGATTTTCGCATTTTTCATAAGCGCCTCGGCTTCCGTTCCTCGGAAGGAAATATAGATGTATTTCCAGGGCTCCTTTTCATCTGCCGTATAGCTGCAAAAATCTTTCGGGCGGATCAGAAAGCCCTCGCCTGCCGAAAGCGTATAGCTTTTTCCCGAAATCTCGTAAACACCCTTGCCCTCCAAAATAAAATGTATGGAATGATCGAGGTATTTCAGGTATGGCACAGCATGTGCAGGATGGCATATGGTGATCCCGCATTCGGTTAATGTAAGGGCAGTGCTCTGCGTATGGTAAAAAAGATATCGGTCGGTATCATAGCTCACGGCAGCTTCTCCTTTGCAACAATTGTACAATTATATTTTACAACAATCCGAGCGAAAAGTCAATTGTTTTGATGAAAAACAAAAAATATGCATCAAATTTACAAAATGTAGCAACCGTGATACATTGCCAAAGCCCCCTATCTGTGGCATAATAGGAGCAGAAAGGCAAAGGAGAAAATTCTTTATGGAAAAAATTCGTATCGGCTTTGTTGGCTGCGGCCAGTTTGCGAGAAATTTCGTTCCGCTTTTCATGGCGCATCCTGCGGTGGAGTATGTTGCGGTCTGTGATAAATTCAGAGATCGCGCGGAGGATTATCAGAAAAAGTACGGTTGTGATGAGATCTTTGATACCTATGACGAGATGGTATCCTCTGACCGTTTGAACGCTATTGCGATCTTCTCGCAGAGAGATCTGCACGGTCAGATGGCAATTGCCGCCCTGAAGGCGGGCAAGCACGTCTATAGCGCCGTTCCCATGGCGCTGAAGGTGGAGGAGATCCTGGAGATCGTGCGTCTCGTGAAGGAAACGGGGCTCACCTACTCGATGGGCGAAACGGGCATCTATCGCCCGGCATCGATCTTTTGCCGCTGCGCTTACCAATCGGGCGAGATCGGCAATCTTGTATACGCAGAGGCACAGTATAATCACGATATGTCGCGCCTGTATGACGTCTTCCAATATACGGAAGGGGATGCTTGGCGAAAAATGGCAGGCTTGCCGCCGCTCTATTATCCAACGCATTCCACCTCGATGGTCCTTTCCGCCACGAAGGCACACGCCGTAAGCGTCGCCGCCTTGGGGTATGAGGAAAGGCAGGATACGGATATCTTCGGCGAGGGTAAGAATTATTGGGATAATCCCTTCTCGAACACGAGCATGCTCCTGAAAATGAGCGATGGCTCAATCGTCCGTATCAGCGAAAACCGCCGTATGGCATGGTTCGTGCCCGAAACCTATATCGCGGGCTTTTACGGCGATAAAGCGTCCTATGAATGCTCTCTGCTGCAGCATAGCTTCATTAAAATGGAAGAAAATGGCGTTACCTATGAGGATGTGAGCGATTATCTTAACCCGATTGAGTTGACAAAGCATAAGGGAGAGCCGGATTTCATGCAGAATGCGGTCAACGGCAAGTGGAGCGGCACAGAAGCACCGATCCAGCTCGTTTCCCGCCTGCCAGGGGAATTCGAAAAGCTGCATACGGGTCATGCAGGCACCCATAAGTTTATGGTGGACGATTTCTGCCAGGCGGTCGTCAGCGGTCATCTTTCGCCCACGAATGCATGGCAGGCAGCACGCTATAATCTGCCGGGGCTGATCGGGCATGAGAGCGCGCTCCGCGGCGGTGAATGTCTTCCTATCCCCGATGCAGGTGATCCGCCCGAAAATGTTCCCGTTCTCTCGGAGGATCGCGTTGAAAACCCCGATAACTATGATAGGTTTAGAAAGCAAAACAATTGTTTACATAGGAGCAGATCATGAATAAAAAAATCAGAATAGGCATTCTCGGATGCGGGCAGTTTGCGCAGAGCTTTGTTCCGCTCTTCAAGGAGCACCCCCTTGTTGAATCCGTGATCGTTGCGGATACGGATGCCGTGCAGGCAAAGGAAACGGGCGAGAAATTTGATGTTCCGTATTTCCATTCGCTGGATGAGCTTCTTTGCGAGGATATCAACGCCGTTGCGATCTTCACCCCAAGACATACGCACGGGCCGATCGCCGTCCGCTGTCTGGAGGCGGGAAAGCACGTATATAGCGCCGTTCCGATGGCCTCCGAGATCAGCCATTGCGAGCAGATCGTTCGCCTCGTTGAAAAAACGCATCTCACCTATATGATGGGAGAAACCTGCGTCTATTACCCCTGCTCGCTCTATTGCAAGGGAACGCTTGCAAGCGGCGAGCTTGGAAAATTCGTCTATGCCGAGTCGCAGTATCATCACGATATTTCGCATTTTTCGGAGCATCATCGGGCCGATCTTGCTGCCATCGGAATTCCGCCGTTTTATTATCCGACGCATTCGATCTCTATGGTGCTTGCCGCCACGGGCTCGTATGTAACGAAGGTAACCGCCTTCGGATATGAGGATACTGAGGACGATCCCATCTTCAAAAAGGGTGTGAATATGTGGGATAATATCTATTCCAATGCCTTTTCGCTGATGCGTCTTGCAAACGGCGGCGTTATGCGCATCAATGAGTGCCGTCGCATAGGCCATAAAGCTCCCTCGTCCTATATTTCCTCCTTTTACGGAACGAAGGGCGGTTATCAGTTCTCCAACGCCCAGCATATTCTCACAAAGCATACAGAGGGCGGCGTTGAGGCTGTGGATGTCAGCGATCTTGTGAACCCCGTAGAAATGACCGCAAATAAGAATACCGAAGGCTTCAAAAATGCCGTTGCCAACCATACATGGCAGTGGAATAGCTTTGCTCCCGTGCAGTCGCCCGAGCGTCTGCCCGAAAGCTATAAGGGGCTTCCCAACGGCCATATGGCCTCGCATCAGTTCCTGATCGACGATTTCTGTACCGCCGCCTACCAAGGCACCTTGCCGACGGTGAGCGCTTGGGATGCCGCGCGATACACCGTGCCCGGCATCGTTGCTTATGAATCGATCCTGAAGGACGGCGAGCCGCTGGATGTGCCGGATTTCGGAAATCCGCCAACGGCTGAGGAATGGAAAAAGCCCTTGCCGCAGCTCCTTCTCCGTCATCCCGATCTTTCGGCGCTTTCGCCCCTCAAAATTCCCGAGGGCTGTGAGCATAAAACGCACGAGGAGGGAAAAGAGGCCGCATGGGAGGCCATCATTGAGAATGCCTTTTCGCATCGCTTCCCGTTCTCCTTCGTGAAAAATCAGCCGATGTATACGCCCGAGAGCGTTCATTATCTGGAAAAAGACGGCCGCCCGATCGCAACGGCAACGGGAACGGAAAATCCTCTGTATCCCGGTGAGGGATGGCTTCGTATGATTGGCGTCAGCGAGGATGCGCGCGGCCTTGGCGCAGGACGCGCCGTGGTTCTGTCCGCCCTGCACGCATTGAAGGACAGCGGATATAAAACCGCCCGCCTTTCCACGGATGATTTCCGTATTCCTGCTATTTCTCTGTATCTTTCGCTCGGCTTTGAGCCCGTTTTTGAGCACGATAGCCACGAGACTCGTTGGAAAGCAATCTTCTTTGAGATGGAAAGAAGAGCAAAGAAAAAATAAAAGAAGCAATAAAAAAGCCTCCGCTCGGTGCATCGCACAGGGCGGAGGCTTTTTAAGATAGATATAAGGTTAAGACTTTTCGATCAGGCGCAGATAAAATTCCACCGCCTTATGAAGCGTTTCAATCGGAATGCGCTCGTTGTTTCCGTGGATCGTGCCGCGCTCCTCCTTCGAGAGCTTCATAGCAGAGAAGCGGTAAACGCGGTCACAGATCTTGGAAAAATGGCGGCTGTCCGAGCATTGCACCATCAGGTAAGGCGCAATCATCGTGCCCTCCCAGGTTTCGCCAACGGCGGCGGCCACGCGGTCGTAGCCCTCCACGTCAGTGCGGGAGATGGCGCTGGGATTTTCGCCCATCATCAGCGAAATATCCACCTTTTCGTCCTTCACGGTCTTTTTGAGATATGCAAGCGCACCGTCAACGTTGTCCAAGGGATTGAGGCGCATATTGGAAACGAGAGTCGCCTTCGGGGGCAAAACATTGGCACCCGCCGAGCCCTCGCTTTGCGTGAAGGCAACCGTGGTGCGCAGAAGGGCATTCAGCTCTCCGCCCGAAAGCTTGCAGATCAGATTCAGCGCACCCTTGAAAAGCCAAAGGTTTGCAAAGATCATTCGGAAAAGGAAGCCGGATTCTCTTGCCACGGTGTTAAACATCTGCATTGCCGCATCGTTTTCCTTGAGCGGGAAGGGGTGTTTCTCAAGGCGCAGGCAAGCACGGGAAAGGCGAACCAAGGGAGAGCCGGGCTTTGGCGCAGAGGCGTGTCCGCCGCCGGAGGAAACCGTGTAGCGAACGTTCATCATACCCTTTTCCGCAATGC
>JAZTWU010000084.1:0-11801 GCA_045636085.1 Eubacteriales bacterium | reverse complement strand
ACGCGCGCAGCCAAAAGCGGCGTGAATAAAAAAGAGGGCAAAGCCCTCTTTTTTCATATTTCAATATTGAATTTTCGCAAGAGTATCTTGAATTTATCCTGTGCCGAAAGGCAGGTGTCTATAAGGAATCCGCGCTCGGTGTCCCATTCTTTTAAGCCCCTATAATAAAACAGCTTATGCTCCTCGTCTATGATAAACGGAGCAATATTATGCTTCAAGCATTCGCCAAACATAATAAGTCTGCCGACTCTGCCATTTCCATCTTGGAAAGGGTGTATGCGCTCGAAAGCTACGTGAAAAGCTACAATATCCGTAAAGTTTTTTTCGCTTTTTCCGTTATATGCGCTTATAAGAGCCGCCATTTCAGAAGCTACGTTTTGTGGCTCAGTCGTATCAATTCCGCCGACCTCGTTGGGAAGCTTTTTGTATTCGCCTACCCTGAACCAATCAAGACGGCTGTCACTTGTTCCACTTTTTAGGAGATAATGAAGCTCCTTGATATATCGTTCCGAAAGCGAAAGATGAGCGTTATCAAGCATAAAATCAATACATCTAAAATGGTTTGCCGTTTCAATAATATCGTCAACGTTGACCGCCTTTTCCGAAAGCCCTATCGTATTGGTTTCAAAGATATATCGCGTTTCGTCGTGTGTCAGGCGCGAGCCTTCAATATGGTTGGAATTATAGGTTAAGTCAATCTGCACTCGGTGATAAATACCGCCCGAAAGGCGTGCGGACTTTTCTTCACGTAAAATATCAAGAAGCGTCCGCTTTTTATCAGAGCGCACAGCTCTCTTAGGCTTTTCTGCGTCATTTGGAATTTCCCAAGTCTTGCCCGAAAGGCGAGCACCGAGAACTCTGCCCTCGGCGCAATAATTTCGAACGCTCCGCTCGGAAATTCCCCATTTTTTTGCCGCCTCTGCGACCGATATATATATCATAAAATTCACCTCAAAAACCGTTATCGGCAATTTACACTATTATTATACCACATTATCGGCAAAATATCAATAGTTTTTTTGATTATTTTTGAGAGCTATTTTGCCGATAATGTGTAGAATTTGAGAGGGTTGCCGTTTTTACACAACTTCCCTCTCGTTAATTTTGGTTACTTAGGCGAAAAACGGATTTAATTCAACAACCATTGAAATTACAACTCCAACGCCTTTGCTTTGCACATGCGTTGAATAAACTCCTCCGTACTATCATACACAAATTTCAGGATATCGTCATTCTAAAATAGTATTTTCATATTTTATCCATATATTCCTTTGGCGAGCAGCCGAGCTCCTGCCGAAACACGCGGTAAAATGTGCGCACGGAGGAGAAGCCGCAATCCATCGCGATTTGCGTTATGCTTTGCTTTGCCTGCTGCATCTGCAAAACCGCATTTTTCAGCCGCATTACATTTATGTATCTGACGAAGGATATGCCAACAGCGGACTTAAAATAAGAGGAAAGATAGGCGGGATGGTATCCGAATACCGCTGAGATCGAGCTGAGCGTCAGCCTTTTGCCGTAATTTTTATGAATATAAAGAAGAAGTCTTGAAAGAAGCTCGGAATCCGCATTTTCCTTGATCGGCCCGCCGGAAAGCTCCTCCTTTATAAGGCCGAGAAGCAAATAGATATATCCGATGCGAAAAAGCTCGTTTGCATTCTCGCTCTTAATATGCGAAAGGCAGTCCATAATATCGCTACGACGCGCCGAGCCGCAAACGAACTGCGAGGACAAATGCTTCGTTTGCATAATTTCATAAAATTTATCACTTATATCCCGCGGAAGGATCAGAACGCAATATCGGGCATCACCGCTTGACAAATACCTATGCGAATCATAGGAAAGAGAAATGGCAGCATCCCCCTTTTCCAGCATTCGCTTCGAATTATTGACCAGTGCCTCAACACTTCCCTCTTCAACGATACAGATCTCGATCTGCGAATGAAAGTGAATATCCCCGTTTCCAACCTCGTACCCGATGATCTGAAGCCCGTCCTTCAGCTCTCTTTCCACGCTCAGGGTTGCCATCAATTCTTGCATCTTAAAATATGTCCTTAAAATATCATGTTTTTGGCAAGAAATTGCCAATTTATTGTGTTATAATTATAGCAAAAGCAGAAATACGTGTCAATACGGAAATAAAAATCATTCAATGCAAGGAGAAGGTGCAATGAAAATCACGAAAGTTTCCACCTATTTTGTCCGCCCGCGCTGGGGCTTTGTTGAAATAGAAACCGACGGGGGCATCGTCGGCTGGGGGGAGGCGGTGCTCGAGGGGCACGCCGCCGCAGTTCTTGCCTGCGTCGAAGAAATGAAGGACTATCTGATCGGGCGCGATCCCTCCGAGATCGAGGGCATATGGGAAACGCTTTACAGAGCGGGCTTTTATCGCGGAGGCGGCGTTATGATGAGCGCAATTTCCGGCATCGATCAGGCGCTTTGGGACATCAAGGGAAAGGTCTTCGGCGCGCCTGTTTACGAGCTGATGGGTGGCAAATGCCGCGAGAAAATGAAGGTTTATTCCTGGATCGGAGGAGATCGCCCCGCAGACGTTGGAAAAGCGGCAAAGGAAAAGATGGACGAGGGATTCCGCGCCATCAAAATGAACGCAACCGAGGAATTGCAGATGATCGACAGCTACGATAAGATCGATGCGGTGCTCGAGCGCGTTGCCGCCATCAGAGAAAGCTGCGGAAGGCATTTCGGAATCGCGATCGACTTTCACGGCCGCGTGCATAAGCCGATGGCAAAGATGCTCGCAAAAAAACTCGAGGAATTTGATCCGATGTTTATAGAAGAGCCCGTGCTCTGCGAAAACATGGAGGTTTTCAAGGAAATTGCCGCGTGCTGCAATATCCCGATTGCAACAGGCGAGCGCCTTTTCTCAAAATACGATTTCAAGCGCCTTCTGAATGCGGGCGGCGTTGATATCATTCAGCCCGACCTCTCACACGCGGGCGGAATCACCGAGGTGAAGAAGATCGCTTCGATGGCGGAGGCCTATGACATAGCGCTCGCGCCCCATTGCCCTCTCGGCCCCATCGCCCTCGCGGCTTGCCTCTCCGTAGATGCCACAAGCTATAACGCCGTGATCCAAGAGCAAAGCATCGGCATCCATTATAACGTTGGAAAAAGCGTGCTGGATTACGTAAAAAACAAAGAAGACTTTACATTTACGGACGGTTTTGTAAATCTTCCCCGTCTTCCCGGTCTCGGCGTTGCGGTAAACAAGGATCTCGTTATCAAGGAAAACAAAACGCCGCACAACTGGAAAAACCCCGTTTGGCATCACGAGGACGGCTCTGTTGCAGAATGGTGAAGCCGCGAAAAACTACACACGGAAGGGCAAAAGCACAAATGAAAAACAGAATTTATCTGCTTCCAAAAAAGAACTGCTATAAGGCAAACCTTCATTGCCACAGCACCGTTTCGGACGGAAAAATGACGCCCGAGGAGCTGAAGAAGCTCTATAAGGACGCCGGCTATCATATTTTGGCTTATACCGACCACGAGGTTCTTGTGCCACATCCCGAGCTTTGCGACGGCGATTTTCTTGCAATGCCCGGATATGAGGTTCAGATCTACGGCGATATGGAGCTTCCAAAAAGACTTCGTCGCGTGTCACACCTGAATTTTTATCCCAAGGATCCCGCACAGCGAAAAATGCCCTTCTTCAATTTGCCCGATGTGATGCGCCTGGATGTGACACCCGATCTCTCGAGGGCGGAATACGACGGCGACGGCGAGGATATAAAAATATACTCTGCCAAGGGCATAAACGATCTGATCGCAAAAGCCAAGGAAAAGGGCTTCATCGTCTGCTATAACCATCCGACCTGGTCGAAGGAGGATGCAAGCGTTTATACAAATCTTGAGGGCCTTTTTGCTATGGAAATATACAATAACGGCGCAGAGCTTTCGGGGCACGATGCCTATTGCCCATACATTTATGAGGAAATGCTGAGAAGCGGACAGAGAATCGGTTGTCTTTCCACCGACGATACGCACGAGGCCGCCGACCTTTTTGGCGGAGCCACCTATATTTATGCCGATTCCCTCACGCAAGAATCCGTGACAGAAGCGCTCGTTCGGGGCGATTTTTATGCATCGAGAGGCCCCGTGATCAAGGCGCTTTGGTATGAAGATGGAATTTTCCATATCGAATGCTCGCCCGCAAGCGCCATCGTTCTCTCCAACAGCCATAGAAGAGATCCGAGGATCTCTTTGAAAAGATCGGCGGATGGCACGCTTACCTCGGCGCAATTCCCAATTTGCGAGCTGGATCATTTCGTCAGATTCACGGTTACCGATGCACACGGAAAAACCGCCAACACGCGCGGCTATTGGCGCGACGAGCTTGAAAGCGACGGGTATCGTGCGGCAAAATTCAAGACAAGAAAAATAACGGATGCAAAGTCGGTATAAAAGCGCAGATTGCGCAAAAAAAGGCAATATCATTCCCGCTCGGTTTGATATTGCCTTTTCGTTTTGAAATGTATCTTAAAAATCCAAAGCAATGCAAAATATATCCAAAGGCAGGCTATTGACACCCCCTGCGCTCGGATGTTATAATGCATACAAATAAAGTCTTTGAAGGAGGAGACGGAAAATGTTTAAGAGCATAACGCTGGAAATGAGCCTGAAGCCCTTCAAAAAACGGATGCAACCTTCATTCGGGAAATGAACCTTTCGGACAATTTCGTTTGCGATGCGATCAATCAGGACTTCCGCTCTGCTGCGTTGTTTCCACGGCATCGATCACGGATATGACGCCGAAATTCGATCCCCGCTTCAAGGCGGTGGAGGACGAGATCCACGGCCCGTATCTCAAGGGTGAGCACATCGACGGCAACATTTACTTTTTGATCGGCAGAAAAAATCCCTGATCCTCCGAAGGATCGGAAAGCATCTCTATAAAAAGCATCGGAGAAAAAAATGAAAAAGATCGAAAAGCACCCCGATAAGGTGCTTTGGTGCGGCGAATTCGGCACCATCCGCCACGCAAAGCTCGAATGGCGCGAAAATTGGATGCGCGATATGATCTCGATCCTTAAGGAATGGGACATTCCCTACTGCGTTTGGAATTATCTCAGCACGCCAAATGACGGAAACCGCTTCAGCCTCGTGGACGATGACGAGAGAAAAATTTTGAGCAAAAGGCTGCACAGGATCATTCTCGGCGAGCTTTCCTGAAGCATTGCTATCCCTACATAAAACATCCGATCAATAAAAAAATGCCGCAACGGTGGAGCAAAATCCACAGCTGCGGCATCTGTATATTTATTTCGTCTTTTCGATTTCCAAGCGCATATGCTTCACATTCACGGTTCCCACATATTCCGGTGCTTCTTCCTTCGTATACGGACTTGAATACTGAATCAGAAGGAACTTACCGTTTTCATCCTCCAGATTCAGATTGTTGGAATAATATGCCCCCGCATTATAATTTTTGTGCTCCACAAGAATGCCCTCATCCCATTCATAGCCGTCTTGAGAGGTGTAGATCACAAAACCGTTGCGGTCTTTTGTTCTTCCGTGCAGAATGAAAATGCCGTTAAGAATCGCGGTCTGCGGATTGCGTATTCCTTCCTTCAGATAAGAGGGCTCGCGAAGCTCCCAGCTCTCACCGAAATCGCGGCTGATTGCATGGTCGAGATAATTCTCCGCATTTCTGTTATAGGCATATACGTGCAGCGTATCGTTTTCATCAAAAAGCATGCTGCCGTACCCTCTGCCCATTCCGTCCAGCGGAACCTCGCACAGTTCGGAAAAGCTGTTTCCGTTATCACAGCTCTTATAAATCCTGTATTTGTGTTCCTCCGATTTTCCGAGAAAATTCGGGTTGCAAAAATGAAGGACGTAAATAATCCCTTTATGGCAAACCGCATCGTAGCTCCTGCCGGGATAGGGAGAATATTCCACCGCTTCGCTCCAGCTTTTTCCGCCGTCAAAGCTTCGGATCACGGTGGGCGTTGCCCACGGCTCGCAAAACTGAGGAGACATAGCATCGTTCCGAAGACAAAAAGCAACAATGGTTCCATCCCCGCAGGCAACTGCTTTTTCTACCGAAACGGAATTCAAGCCGTCTATAAAGCACTGATACGAATAATCTAGAGTTTTAACCTCGGAATACGTTTTCCCGCAGTCCTCGGAGGTTCTGTATTCCACCCAACCGTAGGGAAAATGACCGCCGTATCTTTTGGCGGAGCAGTTGGAATTAAAATCGATAAACGCCCCCTTCTTATACTCCGCCATTGCGTGCGTCATGTGTCCGCTTCGTGCGCGGCTTTCGTTATCCACATACACAACCGGATCGCTTAATTTCACGGAATAATTTTCTCTTTTTACTTCCTGTCCCATCGAAAGCATCTCCTTTTCTTATATATCAACCGAGTGGGAACGCTCTCTGCCCGTTTTCTCGGTCAAAGGTATTTTTTTAAGTTGCACAGCGTTTCTTTTCCCTGATTATAAACAAAGCACCAATCCGCACCGGCGAAGATCATATCCGGCGCAAAAGCAGACCAGCACCTCAGATCCGCTTCCCCCATACCGCCTGCAATTCCGAAACATTTATTATGCTTTCTCAGCAGGTCCGTTGCATATTTGATTTTGGAAAGGGTAACATCGCCGAATACATTCAAGAATTCCCCCAAGGAGCCCGATAGATCGTTGGGACCGAAGATAAATCCGTCAATATACGGAATTTTTACAATCTCCTCCAGGCTGTCAATCGCATCGATATGCTCGATCTGCACGAATCTGCACATCTCAAAGCTTTTCTCCGCCACATATTCGCGTGCATCCATGGCTCCGTAGCCGATGGCGCGCAAAGGACCGAAGCCGCGTGTTCCATGCGGTGGATATAAGGTCATTTCTATTAAACCTTTAAATTCATCCACCGATCTTGCCATGGGAAAGATGATACCGTCAGGCCCCATCTCCAGCACACGCTTTGTCTCGGTCAGATCATTCTGCGGCAATCTGACAACCGCGGGAATATTGGCAGACCGCGCTGCATTCAAATGACACAGCACATCCTTATGGCTCATATACGTGTGCTCCGTATCGATCCATACGCAATCGTACCCTATATTTCCCATGATCTCGCACAAGCACGGATCCGTGAGGCTGACCAAGGTGCCGAGAATCTTTTGTCTTTTTTCTATTTTGTCTCGTAAAATATTCATTTTAAATCCCCCACAGGCAATATTATATCAGCAAATAAAGTAAATAAAATAGCAATTTTAGCAAAAAACATTGTAATTGCTGCAAAGATAGGCTATAATACTCATGTGGGGTGATAAAAATGGAGCCGCTTTTTGAATACTATATTGAAACCGAAAGCTATCATTTGAAATATGCCAAGGGTGCGCCTGCTGTAAAGGATACGGAATTCCATGACTATAATGAATTCGTCTTTTTTATAAGCGGAAAATCGTTTCTTGTTTCCAAAAGCATACGGCAGGAGCTTGCGCCGGGAAGCATCGTGATGATCCCGCAGGAGCAGTATCATCAGTTTTTTGTCAGGCAGCCGAAGGAATATGTGAGATGCATTCTCGGTTTTCGCAAAACGCCCGAGAATCATAAGCTTGTATCGGATGTGATGAAAGACGTGAACGTAATTGCCGTACCGGATAAAAACATCACTGCTGAATTCGAAAGCCTCATTGAGATCATAAAGAGTGAAATCAGCCGCGAAGAAAAGGAGCTTTATATACAGTCAGCGCTTGTGCATCTTCTGATTTATCTGAAGCTGCATCCATATGAAGCGCCTCCCAAAAGCTCCGATATTTCTCCTATAGTAAGCAAAGCGCTCGACCTAATAGATGAGCGCTATACCGAAAAGCTGTCGGTTAAAGGTTTAGCAAAGCAGCTGTATATTTCGCCCTCAACGCTATCGCACAAATTCAAAGAGGAGCTCAGCATATCGGTATATCAATATATAACAAAAAAGCGTCTTTCGGCTGCGCATGATCTGATCCGCGGCAAAGAAGCGCTGACGAGCGCTGCTCTAAGGAGCGGTTTTAACGATTATTCCTGCTTCTACAGATTATACAAGAAGTATTATAACCGAGAGACCTCTTCCGGCTCGAAGCAATAAAACAATGGCTGCGCCGCCAAGCCCCTCCGATGCTTTCGGATTGATTGGATCTTACGAAAAAACGCAGAAGCGCCGTCCGTCAAAAAGGCAATATCATTCCAAAACGGTTTGATATTGCCTTTTGCTTATTTCAAGAAACGGCACTTTCTTACAAACGGCGTTGGCACCCCCATTTTGAATATGCCCAGACGATCGGCGGCTATTGCGATATTTGGGAGGATCGCAGATGGTTGCAAAGCGTGGCTTTTGTCAAAAAAATACACGAAATGACAAGACTTTTGCAAAAATACATGCTATAATGTAAAAGGAAGCCTTGAAAAAATGGGAGGATGCTGCGGTGAACGGATTTTGAGGAGAAATCCTCGGCTGACGAGCGAGAGGCGTACATTGGTACGCTGAGCGAGGATACGGGGATAGAATAAAAAGCTTTAATTGAAAAGAGGAAAACCGCAGGTTTTCATCCTTAGTTTTCCTCATATATAAATGAAACAGTCAAAGAGGTGCTATTTTTTAAGCACCTCTTTTTTATTCGGTTCTACCGAAATACGGAAGCCCGAACCTATTTGGAAGATTTGTATTTCTTAACAAACACCGTTGGCGTAACCCCCATATATTCCTTAAACTGCCGACTGAAAAAATAAACGTCCGAAAAATTGCAAAGACACGCAACCTGCGTGACGTTATAGCGCTCAAGGCGCAGAAGCTCTGCGGCATGCCTTATCTTCATTTGTATAATATACTTTTTCGGTGGCACACCGAACCGCTCAACAAACAGGCGCTTCAGATAGCTTTCGCTGATACCCGAAGCGGCAGCAAGCGAGGTGATGCGGATCTCCTTTTCAAAGAAATCTCTTTGTATCATATCCAAGGCGGGCTTAATAAAACGGAATTTACTTTCAGGAATATAGGAGTTTTTCTGCAGCTCGGCGAAGATCTTATAGAGCAGCGAAATGCATTCAAAGCGATAGCCCTCGTCCTTTGCAACGAAGGCGCAGAAAAGCTTTTTAAAAAGAGGCTCAAGACTCTCACGTCCCGACATATCGAGGACGAACGCCTCGTTCAAAATCGGCTGATCCGTGCTAAAAAATACATCGATACAATCCCCCGGCTCCGCGCGCTCCACGCGATATTCAAAGCACTCGCCGCTCGGCAGAAAGCGCACCGTACCGGGGAGCGTTACAAGCTCCTTATCGTTGAAAAGCACCTTTGCCTTACCCGAAATATGGAAGATCAGCTCGTTATAAATCAGCCTACGTGCCTTGAATACGGTGGTCTGCTCGGGATATTCCTCTTTTCCCACCAGGATCACGCGGTGGATATCCGTAATCAAAAAATCAAAGTTCATCCTCTCACCTCACAGAGTATTTTACCGCTTTTCTTTCAAAAAAGCAAGCAAATAGCGAAAATTTTGTGCCAAAAAGTGCAAAAGTGTTAAATACAGGGTTTCCGAAAGCATAAATTTCGGATATAATAAGAAAAAAACACCTTGGAGGCTACCCATGAACGAAAGAATTCAAGCACTTTGCGAGCTGACGATGAGGGGCGAGATGTTTAACGAGCAAGTCCCCACAAAATACGATGAAGCAGATCTTCTTTTGCCAAAGCACGAAATGCATTCCAAGCGCATCTGCGAATATATTCTCAACCAGGAGCCCGTGCTCACCGAATATTCCGCTATGACGGGATTTTTCAATTTTGATGCAAGCGTTGTCGGCGATGCATTCCGCCGCTTCGGATATGCGGGGACCGGAAAGGCAAATATGCTCTTTTACCGCAAGATCACGGACGGACTTTCCGCCATGGAATGGCAGCACGCAACGGCGGATTATACCAAAATTCTGAGCAAGGGCTTTCGCGGCATCATCGGCGAGATCGAGAATTCGATGAAAAATCACACCGAGCCCGAAAAGCTCGAATATTTGAAGACACTGGGGCGCGTGGCAAACGCCATGATCGGCTGGGCGCACAAATGCTCGGAGCGCGCGCTTGCGTTTTCAAAAAAGGTGGAAAATTCGCAATACAGGAAAAATCTTGCAAAGCTTGCCGATGCGCTGACGAGAGTTCCGGAATATGCGCCCGAAAGCTTTTACGAGGCGGTTCTTTCCATTTATCTTTGCTTCTCTGCCGATCCCGACAGCGTTGGAACTCTTGATAGATATCTCTATCCGTTTTATAAAAAGGATATTGAGAGCGGAAGGCTGACGAAGGAGGAGGCGGCAGAATACCTGCAGGAGCTTTTCCTTATGCTCCAGGCGGCAACGCGCATCAACAATACCAATTTCACACGCGGCGGCGAATCGCATTTCTGCATCGGCGGTTATCTTCCCAATGCGGAGGACGGATTCACCGCGCTTTCGAGGCTCATCGTTGAGAGCCTTATGGAGCTTCCCACCTATATTCCGCAGATCACGCTTCGGTGGACGAAAAAAACGCCGCGCGAGGTTTTCCGCTTTATGATGGACTGCGAAAGGCACGATCCTCACAAGAGGATCGCATTCCAGAACGATGAAATACGCATCAAGGCATATACCGAGATCTGCGGTATTCCCTTCGAAAAGGCCGCCAAATACACGACGATCGGATGCAACGAGCCTGCCTTCCCCGGATCGATCACAGGCGGATCTTCAAAGATCAATATTCTCCGTTCCACCGAAAAGCTTTTCCACGAAAAGAGCGAACGGATCAGAAATGCAAGAAGCTTTGAGGAATTTTTTGAATCCTTCAAAAAAGAGTTGCTTTCCGACCTGGATCTCGCATACGAATACGACAATCATTACAATTCCATCCGTGCCGAGGACGTGGATTACGTTTCCAGCCTGATCTTCAACGATTGCATCGAAAACGCCACCTCCTTAACGCAGGGCGGCGGCAATACCGTTGTTGCTTCTCCAACGTGCATGGGTATCGCAAATGCGATCGACTCGCTTTGCGTTGTCAAGCAATTCGTTTTCGATGAAAAGCTTTTCACGATGGATGAGCTGATCTCGGCTCTTGAGGCAAATTGGCAAGGCTATGAGGATATGCACACGCTGATTGAAAAGCGCGGAAAATTCTTCGGCAACGACGACGAAACCTCCAACCTCGTGGCGCAAAGCTTTTACCGCGCACTCTACGAGCATCTGAAGGATAAAACCAATCTCTTCGGCTATCATTTCCTGATCGGCGATCTGATCGGCTATCACCCCCACCACAAGTGGTTTGGCAGCTTGACGCTTGCAACCCCCGACGGAAGATATAACGGTGATGCTTTGAAATTCGGCCGCGGCCAGAGCGGCGGGCACGATCGCGAAGGGCTTTCCGCGCTTTTGAATTCGATCGCAAAAGCAGATCCCAACGGCATCGGCTGCGGCTCAACGGTTACGAATATCTCACTGGATGAGGCACTGATCAAAAACGATGAGTTTTTTGAAAAAACCGTGGATCTTTTCCTCTCCTATTTTGAAAACGGCGGCGTTCACTTCCAGCTCAACTACGTATCAAGGGAGGAGCTACTTTGCGCAAAGGAAGCCCCCGATGATTATAAGAACCTGCGCGTGCGCGTCAGCGGATTTTCCGATTATTTTGTAAAGCTGAACGAAGGATTACAGGATGATATTATTGCAAGAACGGAGCAAAAATGAAACTGAGAAATAAGAACGTGCTGATTTTCGGTGGGGGAAGCGGTATTGGCAAAGCAATTGCCGTTCGCTTTATTGAAGCG
>JAZTWU010000083.1:0-23004 GCA_045636085.1 Eubacteriales bacterium | reverse complement strand
ACTCGTCATCCGACGATTTCTCCTCTAAATCCGTTCGCCCCCCGGTCTGTTCTCATTAAGAATCCGCCAAGATTATAGATCTTACTGCATTTTTCTCTTTTTTGCCTTGATTTTATTGGATTCTTAATGAGACAGCCCCTTCTTTTTCGGGAAATCAATTCCATCCAAGATACATTTTTGCAAAATCGGAAAACGTATCGGCGATCTCCTCGTTTCCGAGCGCATATCGGCGCTCATCCCAAGGGATCGTGAAGGAATGAACTTTGTTTTGATAAAATTCGATGTATTTCGGCGCGCGGATCGCATTGAAAAGCGCCATTTGAGAGGAGGAGCAGCAGATGGAGTCCCCCAGCCCCGAGATGATATAGGTGGGGCACCTCAGGTATTGCGCGGCCACGGCGGTATCGTAATAGGCAACGCCCGCGCCCTTGGGCATTGCGTTTTTGCGCCGCCCTGCAAGCTCGTCTGCCATAACATCCGAAAAGCCGGGAACATTGAGGATCGCCGCCGTTGCCTTTTCGAAAAGAGAGGCCATATTGCAGGCCTGCATTCCGCCCTGACTGCTTCCGACGAAGATATAATCCTTGCCGTTCAGAAGCTCGTGATGCTCGAAAAAGCGGAGCACCGCAAGGTCTCTCAAAAGCATTTTTGAAAAATAGGTGGTGTCGCTTTTATTGTTTTCCTCGGCGTTATAGCCGTAGCCCTTCAGCGCACCGTCGCGCATTGCCGCATAAAAGGCGGGGCTCTCCTCGTTCGGCAAGGCGTGCGCATTGACGTGAACGGTGAGATAGCCCTCCTTCGGCCAAGGGGTTGCGGGGGTCACGCCGTAGCCCTGAAAGAGCAGAGCAAGCCCAAGGCTCCCCTTTTTTGCATTCCGCGGATAGGAAACGACGAAGGAGGCGTATTCGCTTCTCGGCGCCGCTATGCGCATATTGAAAATTTCAAAATCGGGATGTCTGCGATCCTCGATTTTTTGGGAATAAAGAACCCTCGGCTCGGTTTCCTCCACGGCGCGGGAAAGCGAGCGGCGAAAGTCCTCGTAGTCCTCGGGCACCTTCGTTGCGGGCAGGATCAAATCGACCTCGGCGCCTGCGCTGCCGTTATATTCCTCAATGCCCGAAAGGATGCTTTTCTCCCCGTCGCAGGCCTTGGCATTCAGGTAAACGAAGCCGCTTTTGGAAAGGGAGGTCTCTATATAAAACCATCCGTCCGCGCTCTTTTCGAGATAGCCCGATTCGCGCTTTCCGTCCTCGCCGAGGAGCGAATAAAGGATATAGGGAATATCGAGATATTCGTCCTTATGCCTTGCTCGGATGCGAAAGACGATTTTTTCCGAGCACCGATAGGAGAGTGCATCCCGCTCCGTGGAGCCGACGAAATACTTGTATTCGTCCTTTTTTTTGTTGCCCTTTCCTTGAAGCTCTAAGGCTCTGTATGGATTCATTGCGTTTTCCTTTCTCGCGTTTTTTTGGTAGCGGTTTTATCTGCCCTTGGTCAGCTTTTGAAGAAGATGGGAGAGCGGCAAAATCAGAAGCCCCGCAAAGAGGTTTCCGATGCCGTGCATCAGGTCAAAGGGGAATCCCGCAACGATCCAAGCGATCATTCCCTCGAAATTCAGTCCGAAGATCAGCGCTTGGGCGGGCGCATAGAGAACGCCGTATAAGAGCCCGTGCAGACAGCAAACGGCGGGATACACCGCGGCGGCCACGGGACGGGGCATTTTTTTCGGCAGAAGCATCGTCGCGCCCCAGAGGATCGCCCAGATATAAAGATAGGGGAGCCACCAGAGGCCGAAGCCGCCGTAAAGCCCTGTCATAAATATAAATAGGTAGATCGGAATCAAGGCCTTCACGCGATAGACGAGCGTATAAACCATAATGAGAGTTCCCAGCAGGTGGATATTCGGCAAAGCCTCCATAATTACCTTGGAGCAGAACATCAGCGCCGCCAGCATGGAAAAGATCGCCATTTCGCGCACGGCAAGGCCGTTTGCTGTTTTTTTCATTTTTTATCCCTTATCCTTGGAAAGTCGGTAAGCGGTGCCTGCCTCGATGGGCGTGGTGTCCACGCCGCTTAAGGCGTATTCGCCGTTGATGCGCAGAGCCCAATAGGTGCCGTCCGTATTATAGTCCGCGAAAATGCCGTTCACGGTTTTCACATAGAGGCCGTATTGCTCCATATCGCCCGTGATCAGCTCCTCGGCAAAGAGGGCGGCGCCAAGGGTTTGCTCGTCGGTTTTCAGGGTGATCGTGATGCTTTTATCCCCTGCCGCAACCTCCACGGTCACGGTGGTGGCGCCTTCGCCGACGGTGACGTCCTCTTTATAGATGGCATCCTTCCATGGATCCTCCGCGCCGCCGCAGGCGCAAAGACAGAAAAGCAGAGAGATAACGAGAAGCAGAGAAAAGAGACTTGTTTTTTTCATTTTTTTCATCCTTTCGGTTTTGTTTTTCAAAAGGATAAAGCAAAAGCGCTCCCCTTGGAGCGCTCGTAAAGCGAAAGGCGGCACTTCTCTGCTTTGTCGCTTTTCTTCTTACGAAAGCGCTCTCCTTTGCCCAAGAGCCTTTCACACGCGCAGAAGGTTAAGCACTCCGACTTGATCGCCGAGGGGCGAAATTACGGTAATGGCTGTTGCCGCGGAATTGCACCGCGATTCCCTTAATCGGGGGAGGATCCCCGAGAGAGCAGAGTCCTGCTCTCCGATCTGCGTTATTCTTTTGTGACTCAAGTATAGCACGGTGCGGCGGCTTTGTCAATAGCCTTTTCCCGAAAATCCCGCTTGACCTTTTTTCTTCACCGTGCTATAATTTTAGTGAAGAAAAAATTCGGTACGGAGGTGCATACGGTGCAAAAGCGGGATTCAGACGAGATCCTCGTGATCCTCACGGGCGGAACGATTTGCTCGCTCCCCGAGGGCGAGGGCGGAAAAAATCAGTCCGATGCGAAAAAAACGCGGCTGTATCTTGAAGAAAATTTCAGAAAAAGCGCATCTCCCTATCGCGAAACGGCAAAATTCTCCTATCGCCGCCTTCCGCAGGATCTTCTCAGCGAGAATATGACGGTGGAGGCGCAAAACGGCATTCTGGATATTTTCAGAAAGGAGGCGCTTTCGCGCTATGCGGGCGTGATCGTTTTGCACGGAACGGATACGCTGGCCTATACGGCCGCCCTTCTTTCGCTTGCGCTTGCGGGAATTCCTTGCCCCGTTTGCCTCGTTTCGGCACAGCTTGCGCTGAAAAAAGAGGTGAAGGTCGCCGAGGGCACAGAGGAGAAAACGATTCTCGTTGACGAGGAGCGCAGCAACGGATATGCAAACTTCCGCGCCGCCGTCGAGCTGATTCTGAACGGAATTTTGCCGAACGTTTATGCCGTTTACCGCAACGAGGGAGACGGTATGCCGCTTCTGCATCTCGGCGCGCATCTTTTGCAATGCCCGAACGGGAGCGACGATTTTCACAGCGCAAGTGAAATGCGCATCCCCGAGGGGGAGAGTGCCCGTCACGCGGGCGTTCGCTTTGCAAGCGAGACCTGCTATTATAAAAATGTCGCCGCGCTTTCGGGAGGCGTTTTGCTTCTTTCGCCCTATACGGGGCTAAGTTACGGGGCCTTGCGGCTGGATGGCTTCCTCGCCGTTGTGCACGGCACATACCATAGCGAGAGCGTTTGCATCGGGCGCCCTGCCAATCCCGAAAAAAAGGCGGCGCATCTTACCTTGGAGGAGGTTGCTCCCTCGGATCGGCCGTATTCGATCCTATCCCTTCTTTCGGAATGCAAGGGAAGGGAGATCCCCGTTTTTCTTGCTCCCTGCAACGGCGCGACGGCAAAATACGGAACAACGGCAAACGCCATTCGCGAGGGCGCGCATCCCGTGCGCGACATCACGCTCCCTGCGGCCTATGCCAAGGCACTTCTGGGGCTTGCACTCGGAAGGCGCGGTGCGGCGCTTTTGGAGTTTTTTGAGGAAAATATAAACGGTGAGAGCGTGGCGGACTAAGGCGCGAAAAAACAGCCTTGCCGTGCGAAAATGAGAATTTAGTATACAATTGCTTGCATTTTTTCAAAAAAGGTGCTATAATAAAAGCGAAAAGAGCCAAAAAAGGCAGGATCGGAGATGCAATATGAAAAACGGATCGACTTATTTTAAGAATTCGGAATGTGAATATTTTCCTTGCCATAAAACGGAGGGGGAATACTTCAACTGTATGTTTTGCCATTGCCCGCTCTATGCGCTGGGGGATCAGTGCGGCGGCAATTTCGTTTACATAGAGGGGGGCATTAAGGATTGCTCCGCCTGCTCGATTCCGCACACGGAGGAGGGCTTTTCGCATATTGGCAAGAGACTGCGTATGGTTTCGGAGATGGCGAAGGCAAACCGAAAAAATCCCGAAAAATAAAAAAAGAAGCGGAAAGGCGATATACTCTTAAGGACAGTTTTTGGAATTCAATAGAATACGCTACCTACCGACAGGAAAAGGACGAAGAATTGTTAAAATTCCTCGTCCTTTTTTCTTGACAAGCACTGCATCTGTGGACACAGATGCTATTATAAGTTATGAGTTATGAGGTTCGCATTCGCTCACCGTTATGAGTTTGCTTTGCTGCGAACCCCCAAAACTCACGTTGTTCGTTTCGGGGAACCCCAGGCGCAAACGTTATGATATGATCGCCTTGTTTCTTCAAACTGTGCCGAAGGCACATCATAGCTTGGCGTAGCCAATCATAACTCTAAACTCGCCGCAGGCGATCATAGTTGCGTAGTGTCCTTAAGGGCACTACGCTAAAACCGAGCGTTTTTTCGCTTCTTTTTTTCGTAAAGGGTCAAAGGCACAGCTCCAGAGAATGGAGAAAATAGGTGACGGCCAAAAGGTCGGCAGAGCCGCCGGGGGAGAGGTTTTTTTCCGTGAAGGCAAGATCTGCCTGAAAAATCTCATTGAGGGTGCAGGTGCGGCCGCCAAGGGTCAGCGCCGCGGCATAGGATTTTGCAAAATCCAGCCCCTCCTTGCCGCCGCGGTTATAGATGGCGGTGTCGTTCACCCTTGCGATCAGATGGATGAGGGCGATCGCGCCGCTTTCGTTTTCCGTTCTCCCCTCGGCGAGAAGGCGGCGGTATACCGGCAGGGAAATGAGACGGACGGAGGGAAAGCCCTCTGCGGCTTCGCCGCGAATGCCCGAAAGTCCGAGATGCAAAAACATCCGCTCGCCCGCCGTTTTTCCCTCGGCGGCGCGAAGATCCTCTCGGAGCGCGCCCTCGGCCAGGCTTGCCGCCTCGGCGCAGATGGCCTCGGCATTCGGGATCGGCAGATCCTTTTGCCAGAGCCGACCGATGGCACCGCAAAGAAGGCCGAAGGAAAAGATCGCGCCCTTATGGGTGTTGACCCCCTCGGTGGCCGCGCGCATTTTTTCCTCTGCCGCGCGCCCCGCCGTGCGCAGGTGGGAGAGGCAATCGGAGGGCGAGGTGCTTTGGCATTTTGCGCCGATTTTTATGCATTCGGCAAAATAATCCTTCAGCGCCTCGGCGCTTTTTTCAAATAGCGGAACGCTCATATCCTTATGGCTTCCGTTGTTATTGCGATCGACAAGGCCGGGCTTCGGCGTCGTCCTCACCTCGCGGATGAGCGCATCCTTGGCAAGGCAGGCGATTTTTTCACAGTCCTCGGCGAAGACCTCTGCGGCCATACGGCGCTCGGTCTCCTTTGTGATCTCGGAGAGCGGATGCAGTCTCCCTGCGGCGCAGGCGCGCCCCGGCGCACCGCAAACGATACAGCCGCGCTCGTGCGGGCGATCGAGCTTATGAAGCCCTTCGTCGATCACGTCCATATCAAAGAGGCGGCCCATCGGCGTTTTTTCCTCAATCGAGACGCAGATTCGCTTCAAGGCCTGCGCATCCTCGCGCACGGCAAGCAGAGAAAGCGGCCCCGCTTCGTTTGCGATCTCGGTTTTTTCAAAGAGAATTTTTTCGCCGAGGGAGGCGCGGATTTGCGAAAGACCGATATGAAAGGCGCGCGTGACGAGCGGCGTGCTCTTGATCGGCCCTGCGATATTCATCGTGAAGGAAAGGATGGGGCATCCGTATTTTTCCGAAAGCTCCCTTTGCATCCCGGCGCGCCTTTCACGCTCCGCAAGAAGCCTTGCAAGCGCGATCTCGCCGATGCGGTGCAGGCGAAAGTAGCCCTCCGTCATAGCGGGCGATCCCTCTGCTTTTCCGCGAGCTTTTCAAGGTAGGAATCGGTCTGCTCACCAACGCAACCGACGAGAAGATAGCGATTCGTCATATGGTCGTGAACGAAGTGCTTCAGAAGATGGAAATTCTTGATCATTCCCGTGGAGGAAACGTGGATGCGCGGACCCGTGCAGGGATGGATATCCTTGCCGATGCATACGTGGCTGTTGTCCTTATAAACCACGGGAAGATCCTCGGCAATCATTTTCTTTACCTTGGCCTCGAGCTCTGCAATGTCAAAGCTTGGCGCCTTGTCCTGGAAGGTGATAACGAAGCCGTGCTTCACATCGTCGTGACCGCAACGCTTCAGATCCTCGGGGGGCATACAGTATTCGCAAAGATCCTCAGCGGTATGCGCCATCAGTCGGTAGGAAAGCGAATCGTAAACCGATTTTTTAATCTCGTCCGGCTCGGGGCCGAAGAGGTTAGGGCGAGAGATGAGGATCTCCTCGCCTGCACCGATCAAAAGATTGGCGTTATAGCCGAGGAAGGGATAGATCAGGTCAAAGTGCTCAACGATCACGCGCTTGCCCTTCTTCACGGCCTCGTTGATGGCATCGGCCAAAACGTTCATCTGCGTGAAGGCGTTTTCGAAGCGGATGTCCACGTGATAGGTGTGGTGCGAGAAGAAATGGAAGCCCGAGCCCTGCTCCAAAAGCGGCAGGGGGCGCACATAAACGCCGTCGTCATCATTCGTCAGCTCAAGTCCGGGAAACATACCGCGCACCAGCGCGCTTTTTCCTGCGCCCGCATCGCCGATAAAGCCGATGAGCTTATCGAAGGGGGAGAGGTAAAGCTGTGCCAGCTGTTGGCCGAGCGCATACATACGGTTATGGCCGCGCGGTGCAAAATAACTGCTCAGAATATGGTTTTCCAAGGTGATATCCTCCTATATCAAAGGTAGTTTTTTTCGGAGAGAAAGGCAAGCGTTGCGGGGGGCAAAAGCGCATCGAGCGCCGCCCGATCCTTCCTTTCAAGCGCTTCGCGCACGGCGCTTGCGCTGATCGGCGCGCCGCCCTCCTCAAGGCGCTCGATCTCGCAAACCTCGATGCCGCGGCTTGGCAGAAGGCGCATCAGCGCCTCGTTGTATTGCTTCGTCAGCGCGGAAAGCGGCTCGCTTCCGAGGTAGCGGTGCGTGATGGAGAGGGCAGGGGCGAGAAGATCGGCGAAGATCTCGATATCGAGATGGCATTGCGCCGTTTCGGCACGGTCTCTGTCCTTGATAAAATAGGTGGGGAAGGTGGCGGAGGAAATGAGATAGGGCCCCGTTGGCAAAACGAGCACGTTTTCAAGATGCGCCGTTCCTCTTTTCACCATTTCGAGCCGATCCTCGGCGCGAAAGAGGCTCCGATCCTCGGAAACAACGAAAATATAGAGAAAATCGCATTCGGCGGCCGCGCGCTCAATGAGGTATTGATGTCCCTTGGTGAAGGGGTTGCAGTTCATCACCGCCGCGCCGATGCGCCCGCCCCGAGGATGCCTTGGCAGAGAGGCGATGAAATCCGCCGCGCCGTTTTTCTTGTTTTCCAGAAGGCAAACGGTGGAGGTTTTCGCAACGGGATAGAAGAAAAGTCCCGAAAAAAGTCCTTCGTTTTCGGGCTTCGTATAAATGAAGAGGTGGCGCACGCCCGCGAGGAAGGCATCCGTGCGCAAAGCACCGATCACGGTGGCCGCAAGATCCTCGCCGCGATAGTCGCCGTCCACGGCGATCAGCTTCAGCACGCCGCCGTCTCTCGCGCCCGTGGCAACGAGACGCTCCCCGTCCCAAACGAGGACGGCGCTCTCCCAAAAAGAGTCGCAGAGCAGTCCCGATCTTTCGAGCAGGCTCTTCCATTTTTCAAGCTTTTTGCCGCTCAGGCGGCGCGTCAATTCCAAATCCATATCCGCATCCCGATCAAGATTTTTTTCCGTGGGAAAAAGGTGGGCGATGGGCAAAAATTTGCGTCCTTCGCCGTTTCTATACCGTAATTATACACCATTTTTTCAAAGAAGGGAAGACGGAAAATGAAAAAAACTCGGTTTTTGTGAAAAAACGCCCCGTTTTCTCTTTTTTGTGTCAAAAAATGGCACAAAATTCGGCGGATATGGCGCGCAAAAAACGTGGCGCTTATGCTATAATGAAGGTAAAAGGAAGAGCGCCTCGCGCGTGAGGATGCCGCCGCAAGCGGCGCTTGCTTGCACATATTACATCAAGTGAACCTTCACTTGCTTTCACTTTCGAGTGAAAGACGGTGTATAAAATTTGATGCTTTACAGACCCGCGCGATTATGCTAAAATAAAATCGTAAGATAATGGAGCAGATTCGGATTCTGCACCTTCGCCTCCCTCGGAAGGGGAAAGGAGAGAGTATAGTGGAAATTTTAAAGAGTGCCTCGGTGGGAACGCTGGAATCCAGCGATGCTTACATAGAGATCGAGCCCTGCACGGATGGCATAAAAATTGACCTTGAGTCTATCGTTGAAAAGCAGTTTGGCGAGCAGATCCGCGCCACCGTGGCGGAGGTTCTTTCCGAGCTCGGAGTTGAAAACGCAGAGCTCCGCATTAAGGACAGAGGCGCCTTGGCCTGCGTGATCCGCGCCAGAGTGGAAACGGCGGTTCTTCGCGGAAGGGGGGAGAAGTGATGCTTCGCAGTCTTCTTTTTCTTCCCGGCAATAAGCCGAATATGCTCATTCACGCGGCAACTCTCGGGGCGGATGCGGTGATCTTCGATCTTGAGGATGCCGTTTCTCCCGCCGAGAAGGATGCGGCGCGCATTCTTGTGCGCAATACGATGCGGTATAGCGATCTTTCCCGCTGTGCGGTGATCGTGCGCATCAACGGAGCGGATACGGATTTCTGGAAAAAGGATCTGGATGCGATTCTGCCCGAAAGACCCGCAATGATCCTTCTGCCGAAGGCGGCTTCGCCCGCATCGGTTGAGGAGGTTTCGCAGTATATGAGCGCCTTGGAGGCAAGGCTTGGCCTTGCGGAGGGAACCGTCGGACTGATGGCGCTGATCGAAACGGCGCTCGGCGTTGAAAATTCCTTTGCGATCGCATCGCTTGCCCGCGTTCGCGCGCTTTTCCTCGGAGCGGAGGATCTGACGGCGGATCTGCGCTGTAAGCGCACCAAGGAGGGAAGAGAGATCGAATATGCAAGGCAGCGCCTCGTCGTTGCCGCCCGTGCCGCAGGCAAGGAGGTATTCGATACGCCCTTCACCGACGTGAATGACGATGAGGGTATCTATACGGATGCCGCGCTTGCCAAGAGCTTTGGCTTCTCGGGAAAGGCGGCCATTTCGCCGCGCCACGTGGAGGCGATCAACGAGACCTTCTGCCCTACGGAGGAGGAGATCGAATACGCCCGCGAGGTGATCCTTGCAATGCGTCTTGCCAAGGAGAGAGGCCTCGGCGCGGTTTCCCTCAAAGGAAAAATGATCGATGCGCCAATTCTTGCCCGTGCAGAGCAAACGCTTGCGGCGGCGGTGGCGCTGGGGCTTCATCGGGAGGATTGCGATGAATAAATTGGTGAAAAGCATTGGGGAGGCAATTGCGCTTTGCGGTCTGAAAAGCGGAATGACCGTTTCCTTCCACCATCATCTGCGCAACGGAGATTTCGTTCTCAATATGGTGATGGAGGAGATCGCGCGGCGCGGAATAAAGGATCTTTGCGTCAACGCAAGTTCGCTCTTTGATACGCATATGCCCCTCGTGGATCATATCAAAAACGGCACGGTCACGAAAATTGCGACCGATTATATTTCCGCGGCGCCCGGAAGAGTTTTCTCCTCGGGCATTATGGAAAACCCCATTGAATTCCGTACGCACGGCACCCGCCCGAGCGACATTGCCTCGGGAAAAACGCCGATCGATATTGCTTTTATCGCCGCACCGACGGCAGACCCGATGGGGAACTGCTCGGGTAAATACGGAAAGTCCGCTTGCGGAAGCCTTGGCTATGCCTTTGCGGACGCTATGTTTGCAAAAAAGGTGGTCGTGATCACGGATAATCTCGTGCCCTATCCGATGATGGGCGCCTCCATTGCGGAAAACTATGTGGATTTCGTGGTTGAGGTGGAAAGCATCGGCGATCCCGCAGGTATCGTTTCGGGAACGACGAGGATCACGAGAGACCCCGTCGGCCTTGTGATGGCCTCTTATGCGGCGCGTGCGATCGATGCCTCGGGCCTTCTGAAGGACGGCTTTTCCTTCCAGACGGGTGCGGGCGGCGCTTCGCTGGCCGCGGCGAAATACCTGAAGGATATTATGCTGAAAAAGCAGATCAAGGGAAGCTTTGGTCTCGGCGGCATCACGGGCTATATGGTGGATATGCTGAAGGCGGGATGCTTCGAGCGCCTCCTCGACGTGCAATGCTTTGATCTCGCGGCCGTGGAATCCATCCGAAGCGATCCGCGCCATCAGGAGATCTCGGCTATGCAGTATGCATCGCCCACGGCGAAGAGCGCCGCGGTGAATAGCCTCGACGTCGTGATCCTCGGTGCAACCGAGATCGATCTTGATTTCAACGTCAACGTGCATACGGACTCGGGCGGTTATATTATGGGCGGCTCCGGCGGCCATAGCGATACGGCGGCGGGCGCGAAGCTTTCGATGATCATTGCGCCGATGTTCCGCGCAAGACTGCCGATCGTCACCGAGAGGGTGCAATGCATTTCCACCCCCGGACGGGATATTGACGTGCTCGTCACGCAGGGCGGCATTGCCGTGAATCCCGCGCGCCCCGAGCTGAAGGAGCGCTTTAAGGATGCGGGGCTTCCCGTGGTGGACATTCGCGAGCTGAAGGAGAGAACCGAGCGCATCACGGGCGTTCCCGAGAAGATCAAAAGGGGCGAGCGCACGGTGGCCGAGGTGATCGGAAGAGACGGCGGCGTTCTCGACCGTATTTACAACGTTTAATCTGAAATAAAGGAGTGCAGGCTAATGAGAGAAATTGCGGCATCGCTCGTGACGGAGACGGTGAAGCGGCTTTGCATTGAGGCAAACTGCTTTCTGACCGACGATATAAAGAGCTGCATCCGCGCCTCGCATCGGAGCGAGGATTTTGCGGCGGCAAAGGAGATCCTTGGAAGGATCATAGAAAATTTTGAAATTGCGGATAGCGAGGGGCTCCCCGTTTGCCAGGATACGGGCGTTGCCTGCGTTTTCGTGCGCATCGGGCAGGATCTTCATATTGAAGGAAATCTGACGGATGCCATCAACGAGGGTGTTCGCCAAGGCTATGCAGAGGGATATCTTCGCAAGAGCGTTGTGAAGGATCCTCTTGACCGCGTGAACACGGGAGACAATACGCCCGCGATGATCTATTACGATATCGTGAGCGGCGACCGTCTTGAGATCACGGTGGCGCCCAAGGGCTTCGGGAGTGAGAATATGAGCCGAATCGCAATGCTTCGCCCGTCGGACGGCGTGGAGGGCGTGATCGATTTCGTTTGCAAGACCGTGGAGGAGGCAGGACCCAATCCCTGCCCGCCGATCGTTGTCGGCGTTGGCATCGGCGGCACCTTCGATAAGGCGGCGTATCTTGCCAAGCGCGCGCTTCTTCGTCCCGTGGATGAAAGAAATCCCGCGCCCTATTATGCGGAGCTTGAAGCAAAGCTTCTTGAAAAAATCAATGCGCTCGGCATTGGCCCGCAGGGCTTTGGCGGAAAAACCACGGCGCTTGCGGTGAATATCGAGCAGTATCCGACGCATATTGCGGGACTGCCCGTGGCCGTGAATATCAATTGCCACGTAACGAGACATAAAACGGAGGTGCTCTGATGGCGATCAAGATTCAAGCGCCCCTGAAAAATGAGGAAGCAAGAAAGCTTCGCGCCGGAGACAGCTGTCTTATCAGCGGCGTGATCTACACGGCGCGCGATGCGGCGCACAAAAGACTTTGCGCTCTGATCGAGGAGGGAAAGCCCCTGCCGATCGACGTGAAGGACAGCATCATTTATTTCGTCGGCCCAACGCCGGCGAAGCCCGGGCAGGCCATCGGCTCTGCCGGGCCGACGACCTCCTACCGCATGGACGCATACAGCCCGATGCTGATCGAAAAGGGGCTGACGGGTATGATCGGTAAGGGAAAGCGCGGGGCGCAGGTCGTCAGCGCAATGAAGGAGCACGGTGCCGTTTATTTCGGTGCCATCGGCGGCTGTGGCGCTCTGCTTGCAAGGTGCATCAAGAAGGCAGAGGTCGTGGCGTACGATGATCTCGGCGCAGAGGCGATCCGCCGCTTAGAGGTGGAGGATTTCCCCGTGACCGTTGTGATCGACTCGCTCGGAAACAATCTCTACGAGACGGGAAGAGCGCAGTACCTTGCGCAAAAGGACGCGAAGAAATAAAAAACCACCAATATATATTCCATTTCAAAAAGAAAAAAGGGAAGGAACTGTTATGAGCGAAAACAAGAAAAAGGTTTTGGTTATCGGCGTGATCGGTGCCGATGTGCACGCGGTTGGAAACAAGATTCTCTACCACGCCTTCACGCAGGCGGGCTTTGAGGTTGTGAACCTCGGCGTTATGGTTTCTCAGGAGGAATATATTGCCGCCGCGATCGAATCGAATGCGGATGCGATCGTCGTTTCCTCTCTCTACGGTCAGGGCGAGCTGGACTGCCGCGGCCTTCGCGAAAAGTGCGACGAGGCGGGTCTGAAGGGGATTCCGCTTGTCGTTGGCGGAAACATCGTGATCGGAAAGCAGAAGTTCGAGGACGTGGAGCAGCGCTTCAAGGCAATGGGCTTTGACCGCGCGTTCCCCCCCGGAACGACGCCCGAAACCACGATCGAGGCGCTTCGTGAGCTGCTTTCGATGGACGGTAACGAGAAGTGAAAAACATTTTGCTGATTGATTTCGGCAGCACCTATACGAAGCTCACGGCGGTTGACGTCGAGGGAGAGCGGATTCTGGGAACGGCCTCGGCCTTCACAACCGTCTCCACCGATATAAACGAGGGACTTGAAAAGGGACTTCGGCTTCTGGAGGAAAAAACGGGGAAGCTCACCTTTGAGGCAACCTATGCTTGCTCCTCCGCCGCAGGCGGGCTTCGGATGGTGACGAGCGGTCTCGTTCCCGAGCTGACGGGAGAGGCGGCCAAGCTTGCCAGCCTCGGCGCAGGTGCAAAGGTCGTCGGCGTTTATGCCTTTCAGCTGACACAGGAGGATCTTGCGCAGATCCGATCGCTTTCGCCCGATATTCTGCTTCTCGTCGGAGGAACGGACGGGGGAAATACGGAATGCATTCTCCATAATGCAAGGCAGATCGCCTCGCTTTCGCCCGAGTTTCCCATCGTGATCGCGGGCAACCGAACGGCGGCGAAGGAATGTGCTGAGATTCTCGCGGACTTTGAGGTGCATATCTGCCCCAACGTGATGCCGAAATTCGGAAAGCTTGAGATAGAGCCGACGCAGAAGAAGATCCGCGAGATCTTTTTAAACCGCATCGTGCACGCCAAGGGACTTTCCCGCGCGGCGGAGCTTTTGTCGGATATTATGATGCCGACGCCGAGCGCCGTGCTGGCCGCGATGGAGCTTCTTGCGCAGGGAACGGAAAACGAGGCGGGCATCGGAGAGCTCGTTGCCGTGGACGTTGGCGGTGCAACCACCGACGTTTATTCCATCACGGACGGTATGCCCGAGCATATGAACACGGTGTATAAGGGCTTGCCCGAGCCGTTTGCAAAGCGCACCGTGGAGGGCGATATTGGTATGCGATACAGCATTCGCGGCGTGATCGAGGCGGCTTCTATGCGCCGCATCGCAGAGCTTTCGGGGCTTTCGGTGCAGAGAGCCGAGGAGCTTTGCGAGTATCTGATAGAAAATAAGGACAAAACGCCCGAGGGAAATGCGGAGCTTGCGGCTCTGGATTTTGCCCTTGCATCCTCCGCTATTGAGGAGGCCGTGCGGCGGCACGCGGGCAGGATTTACGAGACCTATACGATGATGGGCCAGACCTTCGTGCAGGAGGGAAAAAACCTCACGCGCGTTCGCCGGATCGTCGTCACGGGCGGAAGCCTGATTCATACGGAGCGCACCGAGCAGATCGCCTCGCACGCGCTTTATTCTCCCGCGCACCCCGATTCGCTCTGCCCCAAGGAGGCGGATGTCTGGGTGGACAGAAAATACATACTTGCGGCTATGGGACTGCTTTCCTCGCATTATCCCGAGGTCGCACTCAGAATAATGAAAAAGGAGCTTGAGTATTATGGATATTCGAAATAAGCGCATTTCCGAGGGCGATTTCTTCAAGGAGCGAGAAGAGGTGCTTGCCCAGTGGCATACGGGAAAGGACGTTGACCTTGAGGAGGCGGTTGCTTATCACAAGGCAATGCCCGAATGCAGAAAATTTTCCGAGAAGCTTTTGAAGGCAAAGGCCGAAAAGCGCACTCTGATTCAGCCCCGTGCAGGCGTTCCCGTTGTGGAGGAGCACATCAAGCTGATGCAGTATCTGGAAAAATACGGCGAGGCGGATCTTCTTCCCTCCACGATCGATAGCTATACCCGCCAGAATCGCTACGAGGAGGCGGAGAACGGTATTTCCGAATCCATCCGCCTGAACCGTGCAATGCTGAACGGCTTCCCCGCCGTGAACCACGGCGTTGCCAACTGCCGCCGCGTGATCGAGAGCGTAAACGTTCCGATGCAGGTGCGCCACGGCACGCCCGATGCAAGACTTCTCACGGAGATCACCCTTGCAGGCGGCTTCACGAGCTATGAGGGCGGCGGTATTTCCTATAACCTTCCGTATTGCAAGAACATCCCGATGGAGCGCACCATCAAGGATTGGCAGTATACCGACCGTCTGGTTGGCCTTTACGAGGAGATGGGCGTTTCGATCAACCGCGAGCCCTTCGGCCCTCTGACGGGAACCCTCGTTCCTCCCTGCATTTCTCACGCGGCGGCCGTGATCGAGGCGCTTCTTGCCGCAGAGCAGGGCGTTAAGAACATCACCGTTGGCTACGGTCAATGCGGCAACCTCGTGCAGGACGTTGCGGCGATCCGCACCCTCGAGGAGCTGACGGAGGAATATTTACATAAGTACGGCTACACGGATGTGAAGGTGACGACCGTTCTTCACCAATGGATGGGCGGCTTCCCCGCAGACGAGGCAATGGCCTTCGGCGTGATCTCCTTCGGTAGCCTGATCGCGGCACTCTCCAAGGCAACGAAGGTTATCGTGAAGACGCCGCACGAGGCGGTTGGTATTCCCACGATGGAGGCCAATGCAGAGGGACTGCGCTGCACCAAGCAGGTGGTCAATATGCTTTACGATCAGCAGTTCAAGGATGAGAATCTCGAGAGCGAGAAGGAGATCATCCGTATGGAAACGAGAGCGATCGTGGATAAGTGCTTCGAGCTTGGTAAGGGTGATATTGCCGTGGGCGTTTGCCGCGGCGTTGAGGCGGGCGTTCTGGACGTTCCCTTTGCTCCCTGCCGTGCCAATGCAGGTCTTATGCTTCCTTGCCGTGATAATAACGGCGCCGTTCGTATTCTTGAGCCCGGACATCTGCCCTTCTCCAAGGAGATCCTTGATTTCCATAAGGCAAAGATCGAGGAGCGCGCCGCGCACGAGAAGCGCGCCGCATCCTTCCAGATGGTTGTGGATGACGTTTATGCCATTGGTAAGGGCCGCTTGGTTGGCCGTCCGAAATATTGATAAAGGAAAGGGTATTTTGCAATGAAAATTATTGATATTGTTTGCTCCGCAGGCCGCACAGGCTTCTATTTTGACGATCAGCGCGCAATTAAGAAGGGCGCTGTTTCCGACGGCGTTTTCTATATCGGCGAGCCCGTAACCGAGGGCTTCCGTGCCGTTCGTCAGGCGGGTGAATCCATCTCCGTTATGATCGTTCTTGAAAACGGCGACGTGGCATACGGCGATTGTGCCGCCGTTCAGTATTCCGGCGCAGGCGGAAGAGATCCCCTCTTCCTCGCAGAGGATTTCATCCCCGTGATCGAAAAGTATATCAAGCCCGTTCTCGTTGGCAAGGAGGCAGATAATTTCCGCGCGCTTTGCGCTGAGATGGAGGCCATTGAGGTGGACGGCAAGCGTCTGCACACCGCGATCCGCTATGGCGTTTCGCAGGCCATTCTCGATGCCGTTGCCAAGGCATCGAAGAGAATGATGTGCGAGGTTGTTGCCGATGAATACGGCTGTGAGCTCACGGCAGAGCCCGTTCCGATCTTCACGCAGTCCGGCGATGATCGCTATACCAATGCAGATAAGATGATCATCAAGGGCGCGCAGGTTCTTCCGCACGCGCTGATCAACAACGTGAAGACCAAGCTTGGCGAGAAGGGCGAAAAGCTTGCCGATTACGTGGCTTGGCTCCGCGACCGCATTCTTGAAAACCGCACCGATCCCACCTATTCTCCCGTTCTTCATATGGACGTATACGGAACGATCGGCGCCGCCTTCGGCAACAATAATTATGCCGCAATGGCCGATTATATCGAGAAGCTCGGCGAGCTTGCCCGCCCCTTCAAGCTTCGCATTGAGGGCCCGATGGATTGCGACTGCGACAGAGAAACCCAGATCGTTGCCCTGGCAGGCCTCACCGCAGAATTGGATAAGCGCGGCTGTGACGTTCAGCTTGTGGCAGACGAGTGGTGCAATACGCTTGAGGACGTTAAGCTCTTTGCTGACCGCAAGGCAGGCCATATGGTGCAGATCAAAACGCCCGATCTCGGTGGCGTAAACAACACGATCGAGGCCGTTCTTTATTGCAAGGAGAAGGGCATCGGCGCATATCAGGGCGGTACCTGCAATGAAACCGATAGAAGCGCGCAGGTTTGCGTGCATTGCGCAATGGCAACCAAGCCCGCGCAGATCCTTGCGAAGCCCGGTATGGGCGTGGATGAGGGCTATATGATCGTTTATAATGAGATGAATCGTATCAGGGCTCTGATCGCCGCCAAAAAGTAAGATTTTTGACCTCCGACTTCTTGTGGAGGCATAAATAAAAAAGCAGAGGCACTATTTTCATAGTGCCTCTGTTTTTTGATGGCGTATATGGATTTTTTCTACCTTTTGTTTGCATTTTGGCGATTTTTTATGGTTTGTGATGGTTTTTTAGAGCACACGGACATTGATTTTTTTGCGCGTGACGATGCGGATCTGATTGCGTTTTTGCCGATTGCTGCGGAGGCGATAGCCTCTATGACGAAGAAATGCGAAATCCGAAAATGCCTGATTCCGATGCGGAGTGAAAAAACTGTTGTTTGTGCACAAAAACCAACGGGGGGGGGTGAAACTTGTTGAAAACGCCGAAAATTATTTCGAAAAAATGAAAATCTATTGAATTTCGACTTGCTTTTATTTTAAATAAATGCTAAAATCTTTTCATCCTAAATATTTTGGAAAAACAAAAATCCCAAAAGGAGAAAAAGAGATGAAAAACGCAAAGAAAATCTTCTTGCTCGTGCTTTCGCTCGTGATGCTCATCGGCGTATTTGCCGTTTTGGCATTTGCAGAGGAAGCACCGACGACGGCTACCGTCGTTTACCCCGACGGAAATGAGGTTTCTCTGGAGATCGGCGCGGAAATTAAGGCGCCCGAATTCGTAACGGAGAATGGAAAGCAGGTCTATTACGGCAAAGGCAACACCCTCTTTATGGATGACGCCACCGCAGGCTGGACCTTCACCGTTGAGGGCGAGAGCGAGGCTCTGACGGAGCTCGTCATCACCGAGGCGATGGCAGGCAAGCGGATCCTTGCCGGCGGCGTCAGCAAGGTTTATTATACCTTGACGAAGTATGACGGCTCGGGTGCGCAATCCTCTATCACTTATTCGACTTCCGATGATGCAAGCTCGAAGCTTTCGGGCAGCACTGCAGCGAAGACGGTAATGAAGCTGTTTGAGGATGTTTCGACATATGGGTTTTCCTTCGGAACCAATGGCAGCTCAAATAAAGGCTGCCTTGACTTGAACGGTCATAGCATAAGCCTGAAGTATTCCATCGCTGTTTACTATATCAACGGATATATTTATTCCTCGCAGCCCGGTGCGCATCTCTATTCCGAGGCTAAAACCCTGGTTCATAACTCGGCAAGCGGAACGCTCACCCTCGGCGTTGATGACGCGGGCGCCTATGGCGATAATATCAGCTTCCATTGCAACGTTATCGTGAAGAATTTGGATTACGGCGGAATTGCCATTCGCGGCGGCTCTTATTACCAGACCTCCGCGCAACTTGGATTTTTGGATCTTTCCGGTTATGTGACGGTTTTGAAAAACTCGACCTTCTATCTTGCGGAGGGAAGCACGGCACTCTTTGCCTCGGATGCGACCTTCAAGGGCTCTGCGGCAAAGCACGGCAATATTGCAAACGGAACCACGGCAATCGACAACTGCATCTTCTATTCTCCCGCATCCGTTCCCGCGCTTTATTCCACGACGGGCGCAACCCCGAAATTCACGAACTGCTCCTTCTATGGCGTTGCGGCTGAAAACAGCGGCAGCAACGGCTCCGTGACCGCAGAGGCAGACAAGAATACCTTCGCCGACCCGATCACCTATCAGAGCGTCACCTGGATGGATGGCGAGAAGGAATATTATTATGCAGCCTCTTACGAGGCGGCATTGGCCTACGTTCAGGGCCTTCCTCGCTACAAGGCTGAAATCAAGTCTTATGTGAAAAAGGTTGACGGCGTTTATAAGGCGAGCCCTTCTCCGAAGGCAGAGTTCGTCGCAGATGAGGAGAATCTCTCCTTCGTTCAGGTTGATTCTGCCGAGCTTGTGCCCGTATACTACGGCATTGAAATCAAGAACGGCGAAACGATCTATGGCACGAATGCAAGCACCGCAGGAACGGATCTGCGCACCTATCTTAATAAGATGAATAAGGCGGGATCGACGGTCACGCTCTATTCGGATATCACGATGCTGGGCGTTCAGGTGCGAGGCACGGGCTATCAATATCTGGATCTCAACGGCTATAAGCTGACCTTGACCTCGGATTTCGATAATGCAAAAGATAAAAACGGCGTATTCAATGACGGCGCTCTGGATGTGGCCGCGACGAACTTTTATCTTTTCTCCTCCCGTCCCGGCGGCGTGATCGATGCGCGTGCCGCCGCCTATTTCACCCGCTCGAATGACGATGCGGCAAGCTATGACGGAACGAAGCGAAACGGAGTGGGCTATATTGGCGAGTTGGCCGATACCACTGTCCCCGAATACGGCGAGAATCTCACCGTTTATTGCAAGCAGGTCAATGGCGATATGTACGGAACCTCTATGACGATCCGCGGCGGAACCTATATTCAGTCCGAGGAGAGCACGGCGAGCTATTTCCTTCGCATTGGCCGTCACGGCTCGAACAATTCTCACCTGCAGAATGTGAAATATGCAACCTTTATCCTCACGAATCCCAACACCGTTCCCCTTTATCTGCGCGCGAGTGATAAGAGAACGTTTAGTTATTGTACCTTTATTTCCGCCAATACGAGCGGCGTTGCGCTGAATGCATATGAAAGCCTTTCGTTGAACGGATCGACTATTACTTTCACCTTCAATAGCTGCAATTTCATCAACGTTCGTCCCTATCTTGGATCGAGCTATATCAAATATAGCGGCACCAGCCGTTACGGAACGACCGGCCTTTATACGATGGAGGATCTGGATGTTTCCGACAATGCGCAGTATCTTGCGCACGGCACCTCTATAAAGGAAATCACGGCGAACGGCGTGACCTACGTGCTGGACGGAACTCTGATCACCGATCCCGCAAAGGCGCTTTGCTTTGAGCATGACGGATCGGCTGAGTATTGGCTTGAGGGAACCTCCCCGAAATCTCTTACCCCCGTGGCCGATTTCTTCGAAAAGATCGACGACGTTTATTACAGAAGCTATGAGGGTAAGTATATATCGGCCGGTATCACGGTTGTCAAGGCAGAGGATCTTGGAAAAACCGTTGGCATTCAGCTGGTCTACGATAAGTGCGATCCGGTTGCCTTTGGCTACACGGTGAAGGGCGAAACCTTCTATGTGGTGCTGGATCTTGAGATCGCAAAGGAAGAAAGAGCCGCATATTACGGCGAGGTCTTCTATAACACCTTGAACGAGGTGGCAGGCCCCTCGATCGTGATGTATACGGATATTATTCTGACCAAGGGCGTTCAGTTCGGTACGGTCGTATATACGCCCAAGAAGGATGCAAGCGGCAAGCTTACCACAGCGCCTTGGGGCTGCGAGTATAACCTCGCTGATGTTTCTTGGGACCTGAACGGCTGCACCGTTACGATCGCGGAGGGAGCCACGGGCATTCGTATGGTGGATTGGGGCGAGAATCAGGTGAATAAGCCCGAGACCTATGTTCTGCACTATCTGATCAACAGAACCTTTACGATCTATTCCTCCGTTCCCGGCGGTAAATATATCAACAACAGCTCGATCCCGATCTTCGGCGGTCTGAAGGCCAATACGGCATCGTATGTGCTCGGTGCGAAAACGCACGATGCAGAGAGCAACGATAATTTCACGATCGAGAGCAAATCCTTGATCTACCGCGTATATGAGCCTAACTCGGGAGGCCCCTTGGACATTGGCGGAACGAAATACCGTCTCGTTGTAAACGGCGGTAATTATATCTATTCCGGCACGGGTGCGGCCTTCGGCGTTGGTTATAATACGCATTTCAAGAACGCAACGATCGAAACCACAGGCAATGCGGTGGCCGTATTCCTTCCTCACTATTATAAGGTTTCCACCGTAGTGATCGAAAACTGCACGATCATCTGTAGCTCCGCCAAGACGGCGTTGCTTGCAAAGGGAAGTTCCACCGCCACGACGACAAGTTCGATTCCCTCGGGCGTTTCTCATAAGGCGACGGTGAAAAACTGCATAATCATCAATGCGATTATGGGCAAGACCTATCCCACCGGCGATGGCGTTATCACGCTGGAGAATAATGCGCATTCCAATGCGGCCTATGCCGTCGCTGAGGAAGGCAAGGTTCTTGCACATTATTCCGTCCTGCTGAAGGGCAAATACGTGAAGGTCTGCAAATATCTTCCCGGAGAGGGTCTCGTTATCGTGAACGACACGATCGCAGGCGTGATCGAATATTGGGTTGCAGATTCCGTTTACCTGAAGGAGATTGGAAAGGATATCATCTTTGAGAAGGAGGACGGCTATTATTATATTGCCGAGCCCACTCTTTCCTTCACGGCAGGTGATACCGATGTTTCCGAAAATCCCCTTTCCTCCGACCTCGCGGGAAAGACCGTTGTTGTTGCATACGCGCAGAGCGGCGAAAAACTTTATTTCACTCTCACGGATAAGGAAACCGGTCTCGTTACCTATCATCTCTCCGACAAGGCGGCCGCCGAAGCCGCTCTTGAAACGCTTCTGAAGGCAACCGATGTGAAGAGCTTCACGCTGAAGTTCTATTCGGATATGACCTCCAAGAATAGCTCCGGCTTCTTCAAGCTGACCTATTCGGGAACCTTCCTCTTCGACCTGAACGGATGCACCTGGAAGGTTGAGGTTCCGGAGAATTCGGATTATACCTTCTATTTTGATAAGGGTTACTTCTATATTTATTCCTCCGCTCCCGGCGGCTGTCTGGATGCTTCGGCTGCAAAATCGCTTCTGATCACGAATACGAATGCCGGCGCATACCTCGGTGAACCGTCCTCGACCTCCACGGCCTATGGAAAGAACCTCACCGTGAAATGCAAAAAGCTGAACCAAACGTACCTTTACGGTAGCGGTATGGCAATCTATGGCGGAACCTATATCCAGCCCGAGGGCGTTAAAACGGATTGGTTTAGCATTATCGGAAACCGAGACCATGAATGCGTGAAGAATGCAACCTTTATTATGAACGACGTGGATTGCATTTTCAACATTGATGGCAAGAGTATTGGCACTCCCAATACTGCGAGCAGAGAAGCTGTTTTGAACTGCGCCTTTATCTGCGAGGAGCCGACGCCCCTCTTTGGCGGCAAGGTGAAGGCAACGACGGCGAAGGGCTTTGAGAACTGCTATTTCTATAATACCTTGGCGTATGCGCAGGGAGATGTTTCGTTCTCCTATACCTCTTGCTACTTCAACTATGCAACTCTTGATAAGCATGTGAACGGCTATATCGCTTATACGGGCGAGCAGATCGTTAAGACCGTTAACGGCGTGGATTATACCTTCACCGCGACCGTTCTTGCAACGGATGCCGTTGGCCTTGTCAAGTGGGGCTTTGGTCTTGATGAGTATTGGGCGCTTAACTCGGAAGCAACGCATGCGAATGCGGTTGTGGACGGCATCTTCGGCTATGCATTCGCTCCCGTGATCGTTGATAGCAATGAAATCGAAGCCAAGGGAACTCTTGTTGCTATGAAGTCCGGCGCGCTTCAGATGAGCCTTGTGCTTCAGGGAAGCATCGGCGTTCGTCTCAATGTGGCAAGCCTTCTCGAGGGATGCACGATCAAAATCGGCGACGAGGAGTTTGTGATCGGCGCAGAGGACGTTGGCTATAAGCCCACGGCGTTTATTGCTCCCGATGCAGTCACCGGCGAGGTCGAGGTTGTGATCACGATTGGTGAAAACGAGCATACGCTCACCGTATCCGTTGGCAATTATGCAGAAAAGATCCTTGCAGGCAACTTCACGGATGAGGCAAAGAACCTCACCTATGCGATGGTGCTGTACGTTCAGGCTACGTCCGGCACGCGGATCATCAGCGAGGAAATCGCTAAGCCCGAGACCTATGATAATCAGGAGATCGTCGGCGTTCCCGCCAATGGATCCGCAGGCGCTCTTCAGATCGCATTCCAGCTCGATAAGGTGATCGCAATTGCGATTG
>JAZTWU010000082.1:0-1019 GCA_045636085.1 Eubacteriales bacterium | reverse complement strand
TGATCGCAAAGGTGTTTTCGCTTTCGAGAGAAGAAGCGCAGGGCTATTTTGCAAAATCCCTCGTTTTTGCCGACGGGCAGGTGATCGAAAGCACCGCCTATCCCCCGAAGGCGGGCGAGCGGATCAGCGTGCGCACAAAGGGCCGCTTTATCTACGGAGGCCCGGCCTCGCTTTCCAAAAAGGGAAAGATCAACGTCAAAATTGAAAAGTATATCTAACGAAAAAACAAGCACACGCAAAATGAAGCGTGTGCTTGTTTTTTGTTCTTTTAAGGAACCGTTTCTTTGTTTTATTACATTTTCACGCCTTAAAGGTGCGCAAAAGCGAAAAAGCAATCAGGGCTGCAAGCCGAGAATGCGAAGGATATCCAAGGGGCGGTCTGCCAAAGCATCTGCGCCCTTGGAAAGCAGCTCTTCTCTATCCCGATAGCCCCAAGTGACGCCGATGGCAAGGGCGGCACCGTAGTTTTTCGCCGTGAGCATATCCTCTCCGCTATCTCCGATAAACACGGTTTCCTCAGCAAAAAGGCCGAGCGCATCCAGCACGGGGCGAACGGCGGCGGGATCGGGCTTCAGCGCAACGCCTGCCTTGCCGCCCGACAAAACCTCTACAGTATCCCCGAAGAATTCCTCTACGAGGGGGCGCACCGCGCCCTCGGGCTTATTGGAAAGCACGGCAATGCGCATCCCCCGCTCCTTAAGCGAGAAAAGAAGCTCCGTGATGCCGCTATACGGCGCCGTGAGATACGCGGGCGCCGCGTTATACTGCGTGTCGTACGCTGAAAAGAAGGCCTCAAAATCCTCCACCTCACGGCCAACCGCTTCCAAGGCGCGTGTCAGAAGATTGCGCGCTCCTTTGCCGACGAGGGTGCGGCATTTTTCCTCCGTGATGCTTCTTCCTCCTGCACGATGCAACGCCTCGTTGACGTAATGGGTGATCGTGGTAAGCGTATTCAAAAGTGTGCCGTCCAGATCAAATATACAAGCCTTGATTTCCATATTGATCCTTTTCCTTTGTTT
>JAZTWU010000081.1:0-5662 GCA_045636085.1 Eubacteriales bacterium | reverse complement strand
TCTTGTTCTTTTTGTTGAGGAAGAGCTCCTTATCGTAATCGGGAAGGGCAAGGAAGAATGCCATCTTCTCGTCCAGCTCCGTGAGCTTTGCAACGCGCGTTTTGAGGAGCGTGAGCATCTTGGTCTTGTTGACTTGCGCGGGGATCGCGCTCTTGATAAAGCGCTCTGCGTATGCAAGGAAGTCCTCGTCGCTCATAGCGCGAAGATATTCGCCGTTGAACCAAAGAAGCTTCTCAAAGTCGAAAACGGCAGGGGATTTGGAGATGCCGTCGAGCGTGAAGATTTTCTTCAGCTCATCGAGCGTGAAGATCTCCTGCTGAACCTCCTTGGGGCACCAGCCGAGCAGAGCAATGTAGTTCACGATCGTTTCGGGGAGAATACCGTCGTTCACAAGATCCTGGAAGGAAACGGCACCGTGGCGCTTGGAAAGCTTGGAAACCGATCCGTCTGCATTTTTGCCCATAAGAAGAGGCAGATGCACGTAAACCGGGCGCTCCCAGCCGAATGCATCGTAAAGAAGCGCGTACTTAGGCGTCGAGGTCAGATATTCCGAGCCGCGCACAACGTGCGTCACCTTCATCAGATGGTCGTCCACAACGTGGGCAAAGTTATAGGTAGGATAGCCGTCGGCCTTCATCAGGATCTGATCCTGAAGCTCCTCGTTGTTCATCGAGATTTCTCCGAAAACGGCATCGGTATAAGTCGTCGTACCCTCAAGAGGCATTTTCTGGCGGATAACGAAGGGGATACCTGCGGCGAGGTTCTTTTCCACCTCCTCAGCGGAAAGGCTGCGGCAATGGCGGTCGTATCCTCCGGTGGCATCCTCCTCGTGCAGCTGCTCAAGGCGCTCCTTGGTGCAGAAGCAGTAATATGCCGCGCCAAGCTCCACAAGCTTCTTGGCATACTCCATATAGATCGGCTTTCTGTCGCTCTGAACATAAGGCCCGTGATCTCCGCCGACGTCGGGACCCTCGTCCCAAAGCAGACCCGTGGTCTTCAGCGTGTTTTTGATCACGTCAACGGCTCCCTCAACGAGTCTTTCTCTGTCCGTATCCTCGATGCGGAGAATGAAGGTGCCCTCCTCGTGCTTGGAAATAAGATAAGCATAAAGCGCGGTTCTCAGGTTTCCGATGTGCATATAGCCCGTGGGGCTGGGTGCAAATCTCGTAACGATCATTTTATTGCGTCCTCCAAAGTTAGCTAAGTATAAATACTAAATTATTTTATCATATTTTAAATCTCTTGTCAATGGATTTGAGAAAATAGTTTGACAAGCGGGCGCACAGTTGGTATAATATAAGGGAACGAATCAAAGGATGGGCAAAAATGTATAAATCAACCTTTGCAAAATATTTCACGGCATTCGTGCTGATTCTCGGAATCAGTATCATAATGCTTTCCTCCATATTCACTGCTTTGATCAGGGAATACACGGCAGATGATGCGGACGAGCGTCTGCGCAAAACGAGCGCCGTTGCCGTCAGCGTTCTTGAAACACCGCTTCAGAATATCAAGGATCTCGAAATCGTCGTTAAGGGAGATAATACGCGGGAAATGATTCGCGGTATGGTGGGAATCAATTCCGATCAGAATATTATTATCACCGACCTTGATGGCAAGATCCTGCTTTCAACCATCGAGGGATTGGAAAAGAAGACCTTTTCCGTTTCCTCCTTCAGCACCTATACCTCGGAGGAAGAGGAGAAATATCTCTTTTCCGTCTCATCCTTGCCGATGGAAGGAACGGAGAAATACAGAATTTATGCCAAGGCGCTCAGCAGCGGCGACGAGAGCGTTGGCTATGTGATGGCTCTGAAGTCCACCGCTAAGGAGGGTGCCATCATCGGTGTCACGCGTCGAGCGGTTATCACGGGCTCGCTCTGGATGATGCTTGCGGCTTTGGTTGCGGTTTATTTTATCACCGAAAGAATCCTGCACCCGCTGAGAAGTATGACGAAGGCAACGAAGCGCTATGCCAAGGGAGATTTCTCTGCGCGCGTTGAGGTCTGGGGGGATGACGAGATCGCCCAGCTCGGTGCGGCCTTCAACCAGATGGCGGAGGCGCTTGCAAATCTTGAAAAAATGCGCGCGTCCTTCCTGCAAAGCGTTTCGCACGACCTGCGAACGCCGATGACGGTGATCGCGGGCTTTATCGACAACATAAACAACGGCGTAATTCCTCCCGATATGCACCGCCATTATCTGGAGATCGTTTCTGCCGAGGTAAAGCGGCTTTCACGTATGGTGAATACGCTTCTTGACGTTTCGAGACTTGAAAGCGGAGACAAAAAGTATACCTTCTCCGATTTTGATATCGCGGAAATGGCGCGTCTCATTCTCATTTCCTTTGAAAAGCCGATCGAGGAAAAAAAGCTTGAGGTGGAATTTATCGCGGAGGATTCCATTTTCGTGCACGCCGATGAGGATTCCATCCACCGCGTGATTTATAACCTTTGTCACAACGCTATAAAATTTTCTGCCGAGGGCGGTCTTTTGCGCATATCTCTTGTGAGAAATAAGGCGGATAAGGTCGAGGTTTCCGTTTTTAATGAGGGGCAGGGAATTTCGAAGGAGGATATCCTCTTCGTCTTTGACCGATTCTATAAGAGCGATAAGAGCCGCGGCCTCGATAAAACGGGCGTGGGGCTTGGACTTTATATTTCCAAAACGATGATCGATGCGCACGGCGAGAATCTCACGGTTCAGTCGGAGGAAGGAAAGAACTGCGAGTTCCGCTTCGAGTTAAAGACTGTCGCACGGGAGAAAAAACAAAGCCATTAAGATACGAAAGGAGGAGCGGCTATGCAAAAAAGAACGATTCTGCATTGCGACTGCAACTCCTTTTTTGCTTCTGTGGAAACCGTTTTGAATCCCGCATATCGCGGTGTTCCGATGGCGGTTTGCGGAAGCCTTGAGGATCGCCACGGCATCGTCCTGGCGAAAAATGAGGAGGCCAAGCGCTTCGGCGTTGTCACGGCGGAAACCATTCATTCAGCAAAGAAAAAATGCCCCTCTCTCGTGATCGCCGATCCGCATTACGATCGGTATATCGAGTTTTCCCGCAGGGTAAACGAAATCTATTCCCGCTATACGGATCTGATCGAACCGTTTGGCATTGATGAATCCTGGCTGGATGTCACGGCGAGTTATCGCATTTTCGGATCGGGCGAAGAGATTGCGCAAAGAATCCGCAGGGAGGTCAAGGAGGAGCTGGGGATCACGGTATCGATCGGCGTTTCCTTCAATAAAACCTTTGCAAAGCTCGGTAGCGATTATAAAAAGCCCGATGCCGTCACGCAGATCACGGAAGAGAATTTTCAAAAAATCGTTTTTCCCCTACCCGTAACGGATCTTCTGTTTGTCGGAAAGAAAACGGCAGAGCAGCTTTTGCACTTCGGTATACGAACGATCGGAGATCTCGCTGCCGCCTCGCCACATCTGCTCGTTCAGCATTTCGGTAAAAACGGAGAAAGCCTTTCCGCTTGCGCAAGAGGGGAGGAGCACGATCCCGTCTGCGTGCCGACGGACGAGGTGAAGAGCATCGGCCGCGGACAAACCTTCCGCCGCGACCTAATGAACCCGGAGGAATGCTTCGTTGGAATTCTGCATCTGTCCGAGCAGATCGGAACCTCCTTGCGCGAAAAGGGCTTGGTCTGCTCCACGGTTTCTCTGAAAATCAAGGACGATAATCTTGTGACGATCCAGCGGCAGAAAACGTTGAAAACGCCGACGAGCCTCGCCAAGGAGATATCCGCCTGTGCATACGAGATCCTTTGTGAGCAATGGAAGTCGGGTAAGCCGATACGGTCGCTGACCGTAACCGCCAGCGGTCTTATGGATAAGCGCGACTCGTCCCGCCAGCTATCCTTCTTTGAGGCGCCACAGAATGCGGCCAATGAAAAAGAAGAGAAAATAGAAAAAACGGTTGATAATATAAGGCAGAAGTATGGTTCCCGAGCGATTGTGGCAGGATCCGTGATGGACGAAACGCTGGGGATTTATAGAAAAAACAACGAAAAGAAAAAAGAAAAACAGCCCAAGGAGTGATTCTCCAAGGGCTGTTTTTTGTTACAGACGGATGATTTTCGCATCCAGATCTTTCAGCATTGCTTCGCCGTGCGTGCTCAGCAAAACGAGTGATTCCTTTGCGGCCTCGCGCAAAAATTCGCGCAGAATTTCTCTGAGTCCGTCATCCAGCTCCTTAAACGGCTCGTCGAGAAGCAGGATCTTTTTTTTGGAAAGAAGCGCGCGGCAAAGAGAAACGCGTTGCTTCATCCCGCCCGAAAGCGCGCGAGGATACAGATCCGTCTCCTGCTCCTTAAATCCAAAGGAAAGAAGCAGATTTTTTGCTTTTTCGATTTGCTCCGCCGTCGGCTTTTCAAAAACAATCTCCGTGAGATTTTCCAAAGCGGTGAGCGAAGGGAAGAGACGGTATTCCTGAAAGGCGTAGGCAACGCTATCTCCCAAGACCTCGCCCGAAAAATCCTTGTCAAGACCCGAAATGATGCGGAGCAGGGTGGTTTTTCCCTTACCGCTGTCGCCTATGATGGCGAAAATGCCGAAGTTCCCGAAGTCGTATGAAAAGTCTTGCAAAACGGTCTTTTCACCGAAGGATTTCGTGATGTTTTTTAATTCAAGTGGCATTTTTTCTTCACCGCCTCTCCGACGAAATGCGTGGCGCGCTCAAAAACCAAGCTTAAAATTATAACGACGAGCGTATAAGCGAATAGATCCGCCCCCTCCAAAAAAGCCTTAGAGAGATAGATTTCGCGGCCGATCGAATTTTTTGTGTAAGCAATAATTTCTGCCGCCACTGAGGCCTTCCAGCAAAGTCCCATTCCCGCAACGGCGGCGGGAATCAGAAATTCCAGAAGGGTCGGAAGATAAAGAAAACGGAATCTCCGAAGCCCCTTGACCTCGTAAATGTCGCAAATTTCCGAAAGCTCGGCGTTTTTTGCATCAAATGCGTTGAAAAGATTATGGTAAATCAAGGGCGTAACCATCAGCGAACCGATCACGACGGGAACCGGGGATGCGCCGATAAAGCACCATAGCACTATAATAAAGGATGCAACGGGGGTTGCCTTCACAACGCTCATCATCGGCTCGATCAGCGTATGCATCAAAGGAATAAAGTGCGCAAGCAGGGCAAGTGCCGCACCGAAAAGCAAGCCAAAGGCAAACCCCAGCAAAACGCGAAGAAGGGAAAAGCCAACGCTCACATAAAAGGAGAATTTTCCGAGAAGCGCAAAAAGCGATCGCGCCGTTGCGCCAACGGTGGGAAAGATAAAATCCGCATCCAGAGTGCGGGAAAGTATTTCCCAGATAAGAAGCCAAAATCCAAGCGCAAGGATCGCGCAAAGGATCTTTTTCGGTTGAATTTTAATCATAGTAGAAGTTGTTTTCGGGGAGCTTTCCGCCGATGCTGTTCGGAGAAGAAGCGAGAAGCACCTCATAGAACTTCACAAGTGTGTCTCTCATTTCTTGTCCTGTGAGAAGGACGATGGAGCCCTCAAGGTTTTTCAGCGCCGAGGTGGCGAGTGGAAGGTTGGGGATAATCTGGAGGGAAACGATCGTTGCGGCTGCCGCATCGCGGTTTTCTGCATTCGCAATGTAATCCACGGAAGCCTTGTAGTCGTTCAGGAAGGAGGCAACCGTTCCG
>JAZTWU010000080.1:0-15391 GCA_045636085.1 Eubacteriales bacterium | reverse complement strand
ATCATACCCTTTTCCGCAATGCCGATCATTGCACAGGCGCGCTTCACACCGGGGAAGAAGTTTTCAACAACGGCGCCGCCCTCGTCCAAAACGAGCGCGGGGTGGATCTCGGAGTCCTTAAAGAATTTTGCAATGTTTCTTGCTCCGTCTCCGTTGACCTCCTCGCCGCCGGAAAACGCGAGATAAAGATCGTTTTTCGGAATGAAGCCTCCCGAAAGCAAAGTATTGGTTGCAAAAAGTGCGCTATGGAAGGTTGCCTTCGTGTCCAGCGTGCCTCTGCCCCAGATGTGTCCGTCAATAATATCGGCAGAGAAAGGCGGATGCTTCCAATCCGCTTCACTGACGCTGACGACGTCGTAATGCGCCATCAGAACGGTTGGATCGCCGCCCTCGCTTCCCTTGATATGGAAGAGAAGCGCGCGACCGGGGAAGGTTTTCAGCGTCGCTTTTTCATAAACGGCGGGGTAAAGAGAGGGAAGCGCATCGCAAAGCTTTTGGAATTCCGCCTCGTCCTCCTTGGAGGGATCCAGATCGGAGACCGTTTTGCAGCGGATCAGCGTACGGAAGGCCTCCATCGAGGCCTCCTTGTCAAAGGAAAGAGGTGCGCCCTTGTATTTCTTCTCGGGCAAGGGGCGGAATCGAAGCGTGCGGATTAAAACCGTCAGGATCAGAGAGAGAAGCGCAAGGGAAAGCGCGATCAGGGGATAAAAATACCATTCCATAATCGGTTAAGCCTCCTCCTTTTTGGGAGCGGCCTTCTTTTCGTTAAGCCAGCCCTTCTTGTACATAATGCGGGAGATAACGAGAGTGAAAACAGCCGAAACGGGAACCATAATGCCAACCGTGCCCTCGTTGAGCGCGGGGATCGTGATAAAGAGGATCAGCATCAGCGTGATAGGGGCAACGGCGATCTTCCAGCTCTTTGAGATGAAAACAACGCCGAGTGCGCCGAAGAGCGCAGGGAGCATCTGTGCAAAGGCGGGATCGAGCACGGGGCTTTGAAGCACAGGCTCCAGCGGAATCATAAGAAGAACACCGAGCAAAACGATCAGCGTCGTGGTGATAGAGGAAACGGCGATCGAAATCGTGGAAATGATGTCGCCCTCCTCCGTGCCTGCCTTCACGCCGCATTTTTCCATTGCGGAGAGTGCGCAGGGGAGCTTCAGGTTGGAGATATTTCCCGTAACGAAGGAAAGATAGGATCCGCCCGCGCCAAGCATCGGAACGTAGGTGATCACCTCGATCACGCCGATCGCCCAATACATCGGCAGGGTTGCAAGCAGACCCTTGAGAAGTCCGCCCCAATCGGGGAGAACGCTGAAGATAACGCAGAGAAGCACGGGGAAGAGAAAGAAGATCGCGGCCATCGAGTAGTTCCAGATCTTTCCGTCTCTGTGGACCTGTTCAAGATAAGAAATTTTGTTTTTCATTTTCGAAAGCCCTCCTTTCTTAGCCCAGCCAAGCCGTATAGGGAATGGCGAGAAGCATTGCCAAAACCATACTGATGGGGAGCGCGTAGTCGCTCAGGAATTTCCAGCCGGTCGCTTTCATCAGAGCGCCACAGCCGGCCATCAGGATCGCGGCGGAAAGCATAACGAGCACGGGAACGAGACCTGCCGTCTCGCCAACGAAAATGCCGCCGAAATCGCAGAAAACGAAGCCGAGGAAGGCGGCGATCATTCCCATAAAGAGCGCATCCGAGAAAATGGCGCTCCAGCGCTTGTCCCGCGTTTCCATCTTTTTAAGACCGCCTTGGATCTTCTTGCTTGCAATCGGCGAGAGCAAAACGCCTGCCATAATCGAGATCGTCATAACGAAAACGACGGTGACGAACTGCGTGCCCGTCAGATTCACGACCTCGCCGAGCTTCAGGCCCATACCCGAAAGCGCGTTGTTGGCCGCGACTGTCTCATAGGAAAGCGAGCCGACGACGGAAAGGCGGAGCCAAGGAAGCGCGATGCCCAGACTCTTGGAAAGCGTCATCACGCAGATGATGATCGAAACGGCGGGTGCGATCGTAAAGACCAGTGAGGAAAGGATCGTGGCGCGGAGCTTTTTTTGATCCATTCCGATCTCCTTCGCTCTCTTTAAAGCGCGGAAGAGAAAGAAAAGCGATTGTCCGAGCACTGCAGCGATCGTGATCGCAACGAGCACAAAGATCACAGGGTGATCCATACGGAATTCCATAATAATTCTCCTTTTGTGAATAAATGTTTGCTATATGTTAGTTGCTTCGTATCTTCTTCTCAGCATTTCTTGCCTCGCGGAAATAGAGCTGATACATTTCCTCTGTGGCGAGTCTTGCTTTTGTGACGATATCCGCATCCGTTTTCGGGAAGCAATAGAAAAGCGCGGAATGATTGCCGATGCCGATCACGTCTCCGATCTCATACCAGTTGTAGTCTGCATTCAGCGTATAGGAAACGATGGGGGATTGCTTGTAGTCAAGCTTTCCGTCCCCTCCCGTCAGATGGAAGCCGAGCACGTCGTGCGTCAGCCGTCCCGAGCCGATCATATAAAGCGCCTTGGAGCAAACGAGCATTCCGATCTCCACCTCCGTGTCCAAGCGGTAGGTTTTGTCGAGAACCTCTTTTCGAACGCAGTCTCTTTGCCAGGCATACCAATCGGGAATATGCGGAAATTCCGTCTTGCCCGAAAGAGCCTGCATTTCGCCCTCCTCGGTCAGCTCGTAAGCCTTGCCGCAGTCACGGCAGGTAAGCGTGGTGTGCTCACCGCGCATATGCCCCTCCGCCCCGCATTGCGGGCATTTGTAAAGCAGGCGGCCAAGGCCGTCGGCGCGGAAGGATTCCTTCAGATGAATATGGTTTTCCTTTTGCCAGCGGAAGCTGTCAAATCCGAATTGCTCCTTAACAACTGCGTTGATTTGCTCTGCGCTCATCTCCTTGATCTGATCGGGAGAGAGAAGGTATTCCATTTCCGCGCTCACGTCCACGTGGCGCAGCTGAAGGTTGTTATAGAGCGGATCTCTTGCGAATGCACCGTACGTGCGGATCATAACGACGGGAACGCCGAGCATTTTCAGACATTTTCCGAGCGTTTCGGGGAGCACCGTTGCCGTTCCGTCAAAGGAATAGCCCGCCTCGGGATACATCAGCACGGAGCATTTGAGATTCTTCAGGGCGTGCATCATATCGCGGATGAGCGTCAGATCGGGAACGAACTTCTGCGTCGGAATACAGCCGAGATTGCGCATCAGCCATTCCTTGCCAACGAAGCCGTCCGTGGTGCAAACGATGTTATAGGGGCGCGGATAAAGCAGCTTCGATGCAATCTTCAGATCAATAAAGGAGGAGTGGTTCATAAGAAAAAGGCAGGGCTCACGCTTGCCGAGCTTTTCCATCCCGATTCTTTTTGCTTTAAAATGCGTGGCGCGAAGATCCGGCTCGGAGAGCACGCGCATCAGCGTTCGGAAGAGAAGATTCGGCTTCTTCGGCCTGCGGTGTGGCTTTACGGGGAGTTCCAGCACCTTTTCATAGGGGAGGTGTACCGTTTTGATTTTCATAGGGCTTCCTCTCGGTTTGATTTTATTTTTAAACTTTTTTTATTCTATCATACGGGACGGATTTTGTCAACCTTGCGTTTTTCAAAAAAAGAAAAGCAAGGCCCATTGGTTGAGCCTTGCTCGAAAATCAGTCTTGGTTCTTTTTTGCTAAGCCGCCCTTTCTCTCGTAGTTGAGAAGGAAAATGCCGCCGCTGATGAAGAGAAGCGTGAGAAGAAGGATCGGCCAGGTCACGCGGCTTTCCTCCTCAAGGAGAAGGGAAGAGAGCAAAACGCCCATAATTGGCGTGGAGAAGCTGAAGATCGTCACCTTGGAAACGGGATTGAACTTGAGAAGCATACCCCAGAGCGCGTAGGCCACGGCAGAGAGGAGTGAAAGATAGAGCATAACGAGCACGCTCTTCGGCGAGGAAAAGCCGATATGTCCTCCCGCAAGAAGGCCAACCGCCGTCATAACGGCGCCGCCGAGAATAAATTGATAGCCCGAAAGGACCACGGGATCCTCGTGCTTGGAAAAGCGCTTCATCAAAACGGAGGAGATCGCCAGCGAAACGGCGGAGAAGAGCACGAAGGTGTCACCGAGAAGGTTCATTTCAAAGGTCAGGCCGTTTACATTGACAAGGATGATGCCCGTGAAGCCGAGCAGACAGGCCACGATCTTTTTGAGATTCAGCTTTTCCATACGGAAGATCAGGCAGGAAACGAGAATGGCGAAGAAGGTCGATGAGCCCGAAAGGATCGTCCCCTTCACGCCCGAGGTGTGCGCAAGACCTATGTAGAAGAAAAGGTATTGAATCACGGTCTGAAAGCAGGCAACGACCGAAACCCGTCCGAGATTTTCCTTTTTGGGATAAAGCACGCGCTTTCTTGCAACGCTGTAAATCAAAACGGTCAAAATGCCCGCGCCGAAGAAGCGGATGCCCGCGAAAACGAGAGTGGAGGCCGTGCCGCCGTGCGGCATAATCAGCTGATAGCCGATCTTGATGAAGGGAGTTGCACTTCCCCAGAGCGCACAGCAAAGGAGCGCGCAAAGCGTGATCACCAGCGGGTGTGTAAAAAACTTATTCTTTTCCATCGTTCGTTCCTGTTCGTTGTTTTAATAAAATCGTCCCGAAAAAGTGTGCCGCAGCCGTACTTAGGTCAGCGTGGGCGGCGCAGTGGGAGCACCGCCGTAGGAATATCCCGTCAGTGCCTCGTAGAGTGCGGTTGCAAGGCTTGTGAGCGTCTGCGCATCGGCAGGATGGGGAAGAGAGAGCGCGGAAAGCACGGAGCCGAAATTTCCGTTGCTTGCATCCTGCGCCAAAAGGAGCTCAAGCGCCGCAAATCCCGCGCCGTCGCTCTCCTTCTCCAAAAGGAAAACGGAAAGCGCAATATAGGCGGAGGAAAGATCCGCGAAGGCCTGCATCGGCGTATGAAGCATATCGTGCGAGAGCAGATTCTCGGTGGAAATCGAGAGGTTGGAGACCGCGCCGTCCTGCAATTCAAAGCATTCGAAGCGAGCGGCCGCATCTGCCACAATGGCGTTCACGGCTTCTGCCGTGATCTCGTCTGCCGCCAACGCGTAGGCCTCCAGCTCGATCGCCGTGCGCATGCTTTGGGTCAGCACGGTTCGCAAGGCCGTGTAGATCTCCTGCTTCAAAAGAACGAGATAGCTTGAGATCTCGATCGAGCTTTCGGTCTTGGAAAGCGTCTCCTCCATTCCCTCAAGGGTGAGCAGGCGGAGCGCCGCGCCAATCGCATCCGAAATCTCGGTTTTTCGCATTTCGGTGGAAAGGGCGGTGTTTTCCGTTCCGTTCTGATAATAGTAAAGTGCATCGCCGAGAGCGCTTGCCACGGAGATGTAGTCTGCCGCCGAGCCCTCCGTGCTCACGAAGAGGAATGCCTGCAGTCGGCTCTCCAAAAGGACGGAGTAGCTACCCGAGGCGCGCGTGCCCGTAGCGGCACCGAGCGAGAAGAGCCCCTTGTTCAGAAGGTAATTATAGCCCTCAAAAAGCTTGCCTCCCTTGCTCTCGTAAAAGCTCGTCAGCGTATTCAGCATCGTTTCGGGATAAGCGATCTTCTCCACCTTGCCCGTATTGGCCGTAAAATAACCGTCCGCCGAAAGTGCTCGGTAAAGCGGAAGAATGAAGTCCTCGATGTCGTCAAGCGTGGCCTCCATATCCGTCACCTGCGCATCGTAGCCGAGCCTTTGTGCGGCGAGCTCTGCATAGCTTTCGTATCCGAGGGTGTCCGCAATCTCGCGGCGAGTACGCAGAAGGGAAAGATAAAGATCGGCGCGCTTTTGGTTCACCGTCTTTGCGTAAATGGTCTGGCAGCGCGTCGCGGCCTGCTGATAGGCGGGAGAGTCCTTGCCGTAAAGCATAGCAAGCTGAGCAAGAATGTTCGTCAGCGTGTCGGTCATTCCGTTAAAGGTGATGGAAACGGTGTCCTTCGAAATGGTCTGTGCCTCAAGAAGAAGCGCAACCTCTTCCTCGAAAAGGGGAAGCGTCTCTTCCGTATAAACTGCGCCGGCGCCGTAGCGGGCGACGAGGTCGCTTGCAAAATAATTCGTCTTGGCAAGCTCCGTGCTGTGCTCCGATGTGGCAACGGCGGAGAAAAAGCGCTCCATTGCAAAGCAAACCGAGGGGGAGGCTTCGTAAAGCCGCTTGTATTCTGCGGCAAAATAAGCATCCTCCGCATTTTTTGAGTAGCAGATCCTTGCGAAGGAGGTCATTTCCGTGTAAGCGGCAAACTTTTCCTCAACGGCGTCTGCAATGGCAAGTGCCGTTGCGTAATCCGTCTGCGGTGCAAGAATTTTTTCTGCCGCATCCAGGAGCGTTGCGATCAGCGCATCCGCATCCGCGCTCTGCGGGCTGTAAACGAAGGTCTCGAATTTTTCCGTCGCGTGCCCTTCAAAGCTTCCTGCCGTCGGCAAATAAAGCGAAGGTGGCTGATTCTCCGGTGGCTGTGGCGGCTCCGTCGGCGGCTCCTCTCCGCCGCCGCAGGCGGTCAAAATCAGCATAGAAGGAAGGAGCATCGTGAGAAGCAAAAGTAAAGAAACGATTCTGCTCATAAATTCTCCGTGGTTTTGTTTTTTTCTTTTGGGGTGGAAAAGGGGTGCTTGCATTTTTGCATACCTCACCAAGATACACCCTTATTGTATCAATTGCGCGCCCCGCGGTCAACCGAAAAAGATAAACGATTTGCAAACAAACGGTAAACGCGCCGCAGAGCCTCGCTTTTTTCGTTTTTTCGGAATCTTTAGCCTGTCTTTAGTGCGCGGTGTTAAACTTGTTTACAATTGTGATAGAGAAAAAATAAAAAAGCACCCGCAAGGAGTGCTTTCTTGGTTTTGGCCTACCCGATAGGATTTGAACCTACGGCCTACAGAGTCGGAGTCTGTCGCTCTATCCAGCTGGGCTACGGGTAGCTATCACGGTTATTTATTATACCATCTCCGCGTTCTTTTGTCAAGAGCAAAGCGTTCGTTTGAAAAAAATATCTCGGATTCGACAACGCTTTTCCCAAAAGAAAATAAATTTAATATTGTGCAAAAAAGAAGGACGATTTTCCAAAGACGGGAGCCTGCGTGCTCCTGTATAATAGAGGTATAAAAAGAATGCTTGGAGGCGCTCTTATGGCCACAATTGCTCTTAAAACAAAATATCTGACCTACGAGATCGGAGAAGACGGAAAAAATCTCTCCTTTCGCACGAAGGATGGGGAAGACCGACTTTTGAATTCCCCCGCCGCATTTCTTCTTTCCGAGGAGCGGGAGCAGATCCCTGCCGTCGGAGCCTCTTTTGCGGACGGCGTTTTGTCGCTCACCTTTGCAAACGGAAACCGCGCAGAGCTTTTCGTGGAGCAGAAGGAGCGATATATCACCTTCACGGTGAAGAGCGTGGCAAGCGAGGATTTTATTTCGATCTCCTTTTTGAATATCCGTCTTGCGGACGGATGCGGCGCACACGAGGCCGTGATGCTGGGAATGACGCTTTCCACCCATATGAAGGAGCACCCCGGAGATAACCGCGCGCTCGTTGCCGCCGCCTATCCCCATATTGGCTTGCTTTCCACGGCGCGCAGTCCCTATCCTGCCAAGGTTGCCTTTTTTGCCGCCCCGAAGGCGGAGGTCAGAGCGATCGAGCGCGAGATTATGGACGAGATCCCAAACGGCGAGGTTCCGAAATCAAGACTCGGAGGCCCTTATGCCGATCGCGTGGCGAAGGATGCGCGCGGCGATTATTTTATCCTGATGCAGGAAACGGCAACGCTTGAAAATGTGGATTCCATCATTGCCGAGATGCGCCGCTTCGGCATCACGCAGATCACCTTGCATCACTATGCGCATTATCTGCAGGGCGACTTCGGCTGTCGCTCCGTTATTCCCGGCGGTATGGAGGAATTCAAGGCCGTTGTTCGCCGCTTCCACGAAAACGGTATTCTTGTCGGCCTTCAGAGCTATTCCTTCTTCGTTGTTCCCGATTCCTCGTATGTCACGCCCGTGCCGCATAAGGATCTCGATATCCTGCGGGAAATGACGCTTGCCGAGGATATTTCCGCCGATGCGGATGCGCTTTCGGTTTTGGAGTGCACCGAGGGGATCACCGCAGAGGAGGGCTTCGTCTTCGTCAATTCGCCCTATCTTTGGATCGACGATGAGCTGATCAAATTTGAAAAGGCGGAAAACGGCCGCTTCACGGTCGCCGCGCGCGGCGCATACGGAACGAATCCCGCACCTCACGGAAAGGGTAGCACCGTCAAGCATCTGAAGCAGTACTTTATGATTCCCTTGGCGCGTGTCGGCTCGGAGCTTTTCTATGAGATTGCCCGCAATACGGCGCGCTTTTATAACGAGAGCGGCGCGGATTATTTCTACCTTGATGCGCTGGATGGCGCCTTCGTTTTGGACGGCGAGGATTATGTCTGGTATCACGCAATGGATTTCGTGCGCGAAATGTTCAATCACCTCAAGCGCGACGTGATCTTCGATTGCTGTTATAATCCGCAGTATACGGGCAGCTGGTTTGTCCGCTCGCGCTACGGTGCGATCGATGTTTCACTGAACGCCCACCGCGCCTGCGTGGATGCGCATCTTCAATACAACAAAACCACGGCCGACCGTATGGGAATTACGCCCGAACTCGGCTGGGTGGATCTTTTTCCGCGTGAGGGAGATGCGGATCGCTGGTGGATGAATGAGGATATATATGCAGAAGATCTTGAATACATCTGCGCAAAAGCCTTCGCCACGGGTGCCTCTCTTGCTTATACGGAAACCTTCCGCAAGTGCGGTAAGCTTCCTGCCGCTGATACGATTTCACGGATTTTGAAAAAATACGAAAGCCTGCGTCAAAGCAAGCGTCCCTCGGCCGAAACGGAGGCCTATCTGCGCACACCCGAAAACGGTGCAGTCTTGCGCGATGGCGCTCTTTATAAGAGCCGCGCCGTGTATGCAACGCTGGAGCAGGGAAGCGAGATGGCCGAGGTGGAAAATCCCTTTGAGCGTCAGGTTCCCTCCTTCCGCCTCGAAGCGCTCCCTGCCGCCGATGAATATGAGAATCCGCAGGCGGTGACGGTCTGCCGCTTTGATGAAGAAAAGCCGCTCCCCGAGCAAACCTGCCTCCGCTTTGATGCCGTGAAGAACCCCGAGAAAAACCGTGGCCTCGGCGTTTGGTGCAAGGGCGACGGATCGGGCGCGCTCGTTTGCATTGCACTTCGCAATCTCTCTTTGAATCAGCGTCGCTCCGCAGAGCACTATATCAAGGTCGATTTCGTTGGCTGGCGGTATTTCGCTTTCTATGAAGCGCAGAATGCCACCTTGCCGACATCGCTCTGGCCGCGCAAGGAGCTTGGATACGAAAACTATAATCACTTGCAGGAGTTTTACGGATATTATCGCAGTCGCTTGAATTTCGAAACCATTGACGGCGCGGATATCACCGTCATCGGGTCGGATAATATCTGCCTTCGCGATCTGCGCCTCGTTCCGCATATTCTTCCGAATATTGTAAACCCAACCTTGCATTTTGGTGATTCTGTGATGAGAATTCACGGAAAAATCGCCGCTGGGGATAATCTCTTTTTCGATGGGAAGGAATGCATCGTTTGCGATCCTTACGGCCGCGAGATTTCCCGCCCCGCTTATGAGGGCATCCCCCGTATCGGGTGCGGCAGGCAGACTCTGCGCCTTGAAAGAGAGGAGGATGCGCCGCTTTCCCGTGCGCGTATCACCGTGATCACCGAGGGAGATGCGCTTTCCGTCACCGCCATTTGATTTTTCCGTCTTTAAAATTTAACTTTTTAAAACTTGACAGCGCGCGTCCACCTGTGCTATACTACCCCTTGATCGCATTCTATTTTCAAGGAGATGAACCGTAATGGAAGATATGGAAAGATACGGTGATTATAACGAGGTCGAGGAGGTTCCCGGGCATCGGTCGCCCATCGGATGGGTGCTTCGCATTCTCGTTTTCGTCGTTATTCTTTTGGTTGTCGGCGTTCTTGGCTTCCGCCTCGTGCTCTTCGAATATTATCCGAAGAGTATGAAAACGCTCTATTATAACGAAGTCCTCACGGCATATTATAACGAAACGGACGGCGTGTTGGATGCCAAAACACAGCACATCCGTTTTCCCTATGACGATAGCAAGGCGGGCAATTTCTTCTCGGATCACCTGATGCTGATCGACGGAGCGGATCAATTGCAGATCTCTCTGCGTATGAATGTTGCAACGGTGGAGAATATCGAGAAGGCTTACGGCCTGTCGGGACTTTCCCGCGACGATTTTTCTTATCTCTCCTTCCGCCTCTATGATAACGAGGATCGCATCCTCGGCACGGGCGGCATCGTGGAAACGGAGAGCGTTGCAATGTATCGCTATTTCAAGCTCGTTTTTGACGGTGTGGATCTCTTTGACCGTGCAGACGGCACAGATCCCAGCGCTTGGATCCGCCTCGAGATCTTCGTTGCGGGCGGCGATGCGCAAAAGCCCTTTGCAAGATTGCCGATATACGAAAACAACGAAGAGCATCAGCTCTTTTCGGAGTATAAGCCCTCGAGAAAGGAGCGCCCCGAATGATTTCTGAGTTTTCCGTTCGCCCCGTGGCGAAAAATAACGGTGCGCGCAACCTCTTTTTCGCGCTTCTCGGCGCGGCCGCCGCATCGGTTGCCGTTTCCTATTTTTCTCCGCTCTATAAGGGCATCATTCAGCTTTTGTCCCTGCTTCTTCTCGTTGGTGCCGTTATGATCTACACGCGCTATGTCGGTGCCTTCTATCTTTATGAGGTTGCCTTTGATTCGGAGGAAACGCCGATCTTTATCGTGATTCAGGTTTCGGGCAAGCGCCGTTCTGCGCTTTGTCGCGTGGATCTCGCAGATATCGCCGATATAAAGCGGCTTTCGGGTGAGGAATACCGCGCCTATAAAACCGAGCTTGGAATGAAACGCTACAATTATACGCCGACGCTCCGCCCCGAGGAGGTCTATCTGATGCAGGTTCGCTCCCGTCGCGAACGCGCCGACGTATTTCTTGAGATCTCTGAGGAATATTGCCAAACCATACTCGCCTTTGCCGCAGAGGCAAAGAGCCTTCGCCTCTCGGATGACGAGAATTAAGCATAGGAGCTTTTATGAAAAATCCCATTGTCAACGGCTGGTATGCCGATCCCGAATCCCGTGTTTACGGCGATGCGGTGTATATGTACGTAACGAAATCTCTCCCCTTTGAGGAGCAGAAGAATCTCGACCTCGTCACCACGAAGGATCTTGAAAGCTTTGAGGTTTATCACGATATTCTGGATATGGAAACCTTCCGTGGCGCAACGCACGCCGTCTGGGCGCCGACGGTGGTTGAAAAGGATGGGAAATATTATCTCGTCTTTGCCGCCAATAACATTTATACCGAGGAGGAGATCGGCGGTCTCTATATCGGCGTCGCAGAAACGCCCGTCGGCCCCTTCGCGAATGTCTTTGCGGACGGCAGACCGCTTCTGAATAAAATCTATAACGGCGCTCAGCCGATCGACGCCCATTTCTTCAAGGATAAGGATGGAGCGATCTATCTCTATTACGGCGGCTGGGGTCATCTGATGGTCTGCAAAATGAAGGAGGAAATGGATGGATTTCTTCCGATGCCCGCCCCTGCCGTGGATGGGATCGCAAGGGAGATCACGCCCGCCGATTATGTCGAGGCACCCTATGTGATGGAGATTTGCGGCAAATACCATCTGATGTATTCCACGGGAAATTGGGAAAACGAAACCTACCGCGTGAAGGCAGGCGTTGCCGATGCGCCGACGGAGCGCTTCACTTATTACGGAGATATTCTCAAGGCCTCCTCGCTTGCGGACGGTCCCGGGCACAATAGCGCGTTTTTCTTCGGTGGCAAGCACTATGTTGCGTATCACCGTCGCCGCATCGGGGATTCCGACGGCAATCACCGTGAGCTTTGCATCGACGAGCTTGCGATCCGTGACGGATTTTTGAAAAAGGTCACAATGACCTGATTATGTTTGTATATAAAGCCGAGCGGTTGAGAAAGCCCGCTCGGCTTTTTGTCACTTATGCCGATCCTTTTATAAGGTATTGACATTTTTTCCCGTAAGCGTTATAATATTAGTGCTCGCACATCTATATTATTATATCTTTTCAGGAGGTCATAAATATGACGAACAATCGCAGCACGAAGCGCGCTCTTTTTGCCAGCGTTCTTGCGTTGATCCTTTGCTTCTCTATGCTTATCGGATCGACCTTCGCTTGGTTTACGGACAGTGTTTCGTCGGACAAAAACACGATCGTCGCAGGAAACCTTGATATCGAGCTCAAGTATAGCAAGGTTGTTAACGGCGTGAGAACGGGCTGGGAGCTCGTTGAGGGCGAGGATGAGATCTTCGATCCCAATGCGCTTTGGGAGCCCGGCAGAGTGGAGGTCGTTTATCTTGAGGTTTCCAACCTCGGAACGCTCGCTCTTAAGTATCAGCTCGGCGTGGCGTTTTCAAATGACGTTCCCGCAACGAACGTAGCAGGAGAAACCTTCTATCTTTCGAATCACCTCGTATTCAAGGTGGTTGAGATGGACGATGCTCTTGCAACCTACGATACCTATGCAGCGGCTGTTGCCGCCGCAGGCGCCGAGAAGGGCCTGAAGGACTATAACGGCGTAACCAAGGCGCTCGATCCCAAGGACGGCGCAAACGATAAGGACTACGTTGCCCTGATCGTTTATATGCCCAAGGAGGTTGGCAACGAGGCCAACTACCGCGGCACCGCTCCCTCCATCGATCTTGGTATCAAGCTCTATGCAACGCAGTATAATGCAGAGACCGATAGCTTCGGCCCCGATTATGATGGGGATGCATGGGCAGATGGATTTAAGGTAACCAACGCGCAGGATCTGCAGAGCGCGATCGATAACGGTGAGAAGAACATCGTAATCGAAAAGGATCTCGTTCTGGATGGACCGATCACCATCCCCGCTGCCGCGGCCTCTGCTTCTCTTATGAGAGCCGTGCCGAACGCAACGGTGATCAACCTGAATGGCTGCAAGATCACTGGAACGAGCGCTACGCAGTCTATGATCGTAAACTACGGCAATCTTGTGATCGTCGGTGACGAGGATTCCGTTGTTTCCTTGGCAAACGTTGCAGATGCAAAGAGTGCCGTGGAAAACTACGGCAATCTTACGCTGAAGGGCGGAACCTATCTCGGCTCCTCCACAGCAAACGGTCTTTATGTGATCACCAACCGGGGCGGTACGCTGACGATCGAGGACGGCACGGTGATCAAGGGTATCAAGGGTGTGGCTGTTAATGCAGGCTCTGCGATCATCAACGGCGGCAACATCGTTGCGGGCGCAACCGGAAAAACCACGCACGCAATTCTTGCAAGCACGGGTGCAACCTCTCTTGTAATCAACGGCGGTACTTTTGAAAACGTTTTGGGTCAATCCGCGGGTGGCGCGGTGATCAGCGACTGGACCAGCGTTGTCGGCGCGGTCGTTGTGAACGGCGGTACCTTCAAGGGCGGTATGATTCTGAACGATTACGGCTACGGCGGCAGAATGCAGGTTTACGGCGGTACCTTCTCCTCGAAGCTAAATAACAAATATTTAGCCGCCGAGCATTCTATGGTCAAGAGCGGAGATGCATATATCGCTCTTCCCGAGGCTTCCTTGGAAACGATTGCGGACGGCTTGTATTTCGATAAAGAAGCTACTTACTATCTCACCAATGCAAACGGTCTTATCAAGATTGCAGAGATCGTTAATTCCGCGGTCGCATATGAGGAGTTCCCCTTCAAAGGCGAAACCATTCTTCTGATGAACGATATTGACCTTGGCGGTATGGAATGGATCCCGATCGGTGATAATCTTTTCCAGCGCACGCAGTTCTTTGGCACGTTTGACGGACAGGGCAACACGATCAAAAACTTCAAGATCACGAAGAAAACCGATATCGAGGATAAAAATAATCAGTCCTCTTACGGCCTTTTCGGTAATTTGAATGGTACTGTGAAGAACCTGACGGTGGACGGCGCTTCCATCTCGGGCGCACCCAAGTTTATCGGTGCGCTTGTCGGCAGAATGAACGGCGGCTTGATCGAAAATTGCCACGTTGTCAATTCCTCCGTTGCATGCAATAACTGGACGATCGGCGCACTCGTCGGCCAGCTCAATGACGGTAAGATCACGGGCTGCTCCGTGAAGAATACCACCGTAACGGCTTATGGTGGTGCCGGCGGCATCGTTGGTGTTGCTCTTGGCAGCGGTGAGCGCACGATCGAAAACTGCCGTGTGGAGAACTGCACCTTTGTGCAGAACGGAAGCTTCGGCGCTACCTATGATGCAATGTTTGGCGCGATTGTCGGCTCGCTTTATAGCGGTTCTCTGACCGTGAACGTAAACGGCTGTACTGCAGAGGGCAACACCGTTAAGGGCGCTGCCTCAAATGCACTTTACGGCTACGTTTCCAAGGGCGACGCGCTGACGATCGACGGCTTGAAGCACGTGGGCGTGAGTTCCGTGAATGAAACGGCAAATGCCGTGGATTTTGATAACGACATCGTTGCACTTCTTCCCGCAGGCAATACCAATGCTTCGATGATCGACCTCGCCCTTACCGGCGCATCGGATAAGAATTTCTCTATCATAGCACAGAATACGGTATTTAACGGAAATCTTCAGATTTCTTCCCATGTTAATTTTAAGCTTGGTGAAAACGCAACGCTGATCATTGACGGCATCACCGTAAACGGCACGCTGAAGGTGGTTGCGTACTACAAGAACATCGTGATCAGAAATGTAAAGGCGCATTCCATCGAGGTGAATGACGGAGGAAACGTCACGATTGAAAACTGCGTTTTGGACGGTGCTTCCGGAAACGGAATTTACGTGGTAGCCACCGCAGAAGGATATAATCTCACCTTGAAGAACAACGTGATCAAGAACAGCGCGAAAAACGCCGTTCAGATCTCGGGTTGTGCAACCGGGGCAACCTACGGCGCGGGCAGCTTCGTTGTTGAAGGCAACACCTTCGAGAATTGGTGCCAGGCGAACGATAAGCCCCGTGCGGCCTTTAAGGTTTGGGGGGATAGCGTTCTTGCTCCCGAAAGCATTTCCTCTGAGTCTCAGCTGACGGCGGCGGCAGTCGCTCTCGTGGAAGCGATCAGAGGCGGCTCGAATACCTTCAATTCAAGCGCAGAAAATCAGGTAAGCTTCGATTTCTACGATTGCGTTTTTAACTAAAAGCGAATTGGATTGAAGCTTTGCAAAAAACATCCCTCTGCAAAAAAGCAGAGGGATGTTTTTTTGCGTAAAGAAAGACGGGCGACAATCTTTAAAGAAAATCACCTGCCTAATCTTTAGCGTTCGTTTAGTTTAACTGACTAAATAT
>JAZTWU010000079.1:0-3061 GCA_045636085.1 Eubacteriales bacterium | reverse complement strand
GTAAGGCTGAACGCGGGACAGAATTTCAATCATAAGCGGACGCACGATCCCCGTGAAGGAGCCGCCGAAGAAGGCGATCACCACCTCCGCCCCCTCCGCCGTGGCAAGCGAGGCCTCTACCGCTTTTTCCATTTCCTCAAGAGAAAAGGCCTGCCGACCGCTGATGGAGCGCTGATTGCAGAAGCTGCATTGATGCGGACAGCCGAGATGCGGAACGAAAATGGGGATATTGATATGCCGACTCATTTCACAATACCGAAAAGACGGAGCGCGGCATCGGCCGCCTGCATTTCGGCTTCCTTTTTGCTCCCCGCACATCCTCTTCCGACGAGGTTATTATTGATTTTTGCCACCACGGTGAAGCGCTTTGCGTGATCCGGGCCATCCTCCCGCTCCACCTCATAAACGAGCACGGAGCTACCGTCCTGCTCAACGAGCTGCTGAAGACGGGTTTTGGCATCCTCCGTTTTTCCGCCGGCCTCGGGGATATAAGGAATCAGGAGCGAGAGAAGCACCTCGCGGCATTTTCTCTCATCGTCCAGATACATCGCGCCGATCACGGCCTCCATCGCATCGGCCAGCACCTTCGTTCGGCTTCGGCAATCGGTTGCCTCCTCGCCGTTTCCGAGGTGCAGATAATCGCCAAGGGAGAGAGACTGCGCGATCTCCCCGAGCGTTTTCGTGCAGACAAGCTGGCGGCGCACCCGCGTCAGCTCTCCTTCCGCGAGCATTTTGTTTTCGTCATAGAGATAATGCGAGATCACGATCTGCAAAACCGCATCACCCAAAAATTCCAGCCTTTCATTGGAGGGAAGGCGGATTCCCCTTTGCTCACATTCATTGGAATACGAGGCGTGCGTTAAGGCATTTTCAAGAAGCCCCGCATCCCGAAAACGGAAGCCGAGCTTTTCCTCCAGCGACGACAGCGCTTTTCCGATCGCCATAGGCCGCCTCCTTTCCTTTTACTTCGAAAAATTCAAAAAAATCAGTTTCCGTACAGCTTCTCCGCATCGGCAAGAAGCTTCTTATCGTCATAATCCTGGGCGAAGGCCGTGATATCCTCATTGATACCGCCCTCCACGAAGGAGATCGCCTGACGAACGGCGTTTTTGATCGCATTGGCATCCGAGGAGCCGTGCGCCTTAATGACGGGGCGGCTGATACCGAGAAGCGGCGCGCCTCCGTGCTCCGAGGCATCAAAGCGATGCTTCATATCCTTGATTTTATCCTTCATCGTCAAGGCGGAGACCTTGGTTGCAAGATTCGTATAAAGAACATCCTTCAAGGTATGGAGCATAAACTTACCCATACCCTCCACGCTCTTCAGAAGGATATTGCCCGTGAATCCGTCCGTTACGAGAACATCGCAGACATTGAAGGGAAGGGCCTTGGACTCCACGTTGCCGACGAAATTCAATCCGCTCTCCGAAAGAAGCTGGAAGGACTCGACCTGAAGGGCGTTTCCTTTGTTATACTCGGTGCCGTTATTCAGCTGACCGACGCGCGGACGGTCAATCCCATAGATCCGCTCCATATACTTTGCGCCCATAAAGGCGAACTGGCAGATATTATCCGAGGTGACCGTGAGGTTTGCACCCGCATCGATCAGAAGGATCGGGTTTTCGAGGGGCAAAACCGTTGCGATCGCGGCACGGTTGATTCCCTTGATACGCTTAACGATCAGCGTTGCACCCGTGATAAGAGCGCCCGTATTACCCGCGCTCACGAAGGCATCTCCCTCTCCGAGGCTCAGCTGCTTGAGGCCGACGCTCATAGAGGAATCGCGCTTTTCACGAACAACTGCGAGGGGCTTGTCCTCCATCGTGATCGCCGTGGGCGCGTGGAGAATCTCGATTCCCGCGAAGGAAATATTATGCTTTACGCAAATATCCGAAATGACGTTTTCATCTCCGACGAGGACAAGCTGATGCTCAGGATAAGCCTTTGCGGCCATAGCGGCACCCTTAATGATCTCAAGGGGGGCATTATCACCGCTCATAGCATCCAATAAGATCTTCATTGGTTTTTTTCGAAAAACTCTGCCGACGAAAGAAGCGCAAGCGAGCGCTCGGCATACGCGGCATTTCGGTTTTTCTTTCCTCCTTTAATTTTTTTATCGAAGGGCGCTATGATGCCGAAATTGGCATTCATAGGCTGGAAATTCTTGCTGACTCCACCGAAGCAGACATAATGCGCCAGCGCACCGATCACCGTTTCTCTCGGGAAAACAAAGCGAGGCTTTCCGAGAGCGGCAAGCGCGGCGTTCACACCTGCGACGAAGCCCGAGGATGTGGACTCTATATATCCCTCTACGCCCGTCATCTGCCCTGCAAAGCGGAGCTCGGGGCGGGAAAGCATAGCATAGGTCTCGTCCAAGAGGCCGGGGGAATGCAGATAGGTATTTCTGTGCATCACGCCGTAACGGAAATAAACGGCGTTTTCAAGACCGGGGATAAGTCCGAATACACGCTTTTGCTCACCAAAGGTGAGATGCGTCTGAAATCCGACGATATTATACATCGTTCCTTCTTTATTTTCGCGACGGAGCTGGACGGTGGCATAGGCATCCTCTCCCGTTTCGGGAAGCGGAAGGCCCACGGGCTTCATCGGGCCGAAGCGAAGGGTATCCTTTCCTCTGGAGGCCATAACCTCCACGGGCATACAGCCCTCGAATACCTCAAGCTTGTCCTGCTCTTCCCTGTCAAAATCCTTCAAGGGAGCGACCTCGGCCGAGATCAGAGCCTGATAAAAGCGATCGTACTGCTCCTCGGTCATCGGGCAATTGAGATAGTCCGTCGGCTCACCCTTGCCCCAACGGGAGGCAAAGAAGGCCACGGAGGTATCGATGCTTGCGGCATCCACGATGGGGGCGGCGGCATCAAAGAAGTGCAACCCCTCCGCGCCCGTGATGCGGCGGATATCCTCTGCCAGCGCATCCGAGGTCAGCGGTCCCGAGGCAACGACGACGATTCCCTCCTCGGGAATGCGCTCCACCTCCTCGGTATGAAGGATGATGCGCGGATGATTCTTGATTTTTTCCGTGATATAGGCGCTGAAGGCC
>JAZTWU010000078.1:0-43562 GCA_045636085.1 Eubacteriales bacterium | reverse complement strand
GCAGGGAAGCTTTTTGCCGTAGGTATATCTCGTATAAACGCCAAGCTCATCGCTACGGAAGCTTCCGAGCAGAAGCTTTGCGGAGGCATAGCCTGCAATTCGGTCGCCACCGACGCCGCCTGCGCGGTATTCGACGGAATCGATCTCGTCATAGGAAAGCTCCGGATTTCCCCGGAAGGTGGCAGAAACGCTGACCGTCTCCTCGCCGAGGCTCTCATCCCCGGTTATGCAGAAAAATTCGGCACGACGATGGCGTTTCTCACGCTCTCGCTCTGCGAGATCTGCCACGCCTCCAATATGAGATCCCTGCGCGGCTCTATCTTCACGATGAAAGCGCAGAACCTCCGGCTCTGGGGCGCAGGCATTCTCTCTCTCGTGCTTACGACCGTTGTGATCGAAATTCCCTTTCTTGCAGAGGCTTTCGAGCTTGCAACGCCGGGCATTAAGGATTACGCAATTGCCTTTGGCCTTGCGATCCTCATTATCCCGATCGTGGAAGCAGTTAAGGCTGTGCAGAGAGCGATCGAAAAGAAAAAAGCAATCTCTTGCGAATAAAATAAAGGGGCTGTCACAATAAGATAGGCTAAAAAAAAGCGAATGTTCTTTACCGGAAGGTATTGACATTTCCCTTGTGGTATGTATAATAATATATAGTACTGCGCCCGCGCAGTGCAAAATTTACGGAGGTTGAAAAAATGACTCAAAATTACTCAGTGAAACGAGCTTTGGTTGCAAGCGTTCTTTCCATTGCGCTTTGCTTCTCGATGCTCGTTGGAACCACGTTTGCTTGGTTTACCGATAGTGTTGCCAGCGCAAACAACATCATCACCGCAGGAAATCTCGATGTTGAGATGTATTGGGCGGACGGAACAAAGGCCGTTCCTGCCGATGACGCGGCGGATTGGGCGGATGCTTCTTCCGTTGCAATCTTTGATTACTCCCTCTGGGAGCCCGGCTTCGCGATGGTTCGCCATGTGAAGATCGCCAACGAGGGTTCGCTTGCTCTTAAGTACAAGGTGAACTTCGTTGCAAACGGCGAGGTCACCGACCTTGCCAATGTGATCGACGTTTATTACGTTGATCCTGCCGTGCAGATCGCCGACAGCGACGAGCTCACCGCCGATATGAAGATCGGCACGCTCCGCGAGGTGCTTAATAACCTCGGTACCACCGGCTACGGTACGTTGAAGGCTGACACGAGCGACACCGTTACCATCGCACTCAAGATGCAGGATTCGGCTGGAAATGAGTATATGGATAAGTACATCGGCACCAGCTTCTCCATTCAGGTTCTTGCAACCCAGCTCTCCCACGAATCGGATAGCTTCGACAACCTCTTTGACAGCGGCTCTACCTATCCCGAGGTAAGCACCACCGAGGTCAAGGAGCCCCTCACCGTAGAGAAGGATATGACCGTTGGTAATGCAACCATCACCCTTCCCATTGGCACCGAGCCCGGCGAATACGAGGCCGTTATCTCCAACGTTGAGAACGCACTTGACGAGTCCGGCAACGACGTTATTTCCTTCCATCTGGATCTGACGAAGGACGGCGTTAAGGTTGAGAGCGAAAGCGGCGTTTTCTACGAGGTCGCTTATTTCATTGGTCTCAACAGAAACCTCAGCAAGATTCTTCACAAGGGTGAGCCCGTGCAGAACCCCGTTTATGATCCCGCAACCGGCTACGTTTACTTCACCGTGAGCGACTTCAGCCCCTTTGAGATCATTAGCTACACGAGCCTGATCACCAAAGCCTCCGAGCTCGTTGATAACCTTGCAAAGGGCGGCACCTTCGTTCTTGCAAACGATATCGACCTTGCCGACATCGACTGGACGCCCGCCGGAAACGCCGAAGCTCCCTTCAAGGGCACCTTCGACGGCAATGGCTACACCATCTCGAACCTGACCGTGAAGAATCACGATTATGCATCCTTTATTTCTCACGCAGATGCAAGCTCCATCATCCGTAACGTTTATTTTGAGAACCTGAGCCTCACCTCCACCAAGCACGCCGCAGGCGTTGTTTGCGTTGCAGCTGAAGGCATCACGATCGAAAACGTAATCGTTTCCGGCGAGATCGAAGCACCCAGCTATGCAGGTGGTATTCTTCATAACGCCGCGAACGCCGTGCTCAAAAGCTGCGTGAACTTCGCAACCATCAATGCAACCAGAGCCGCCGGTATCGCTTCCTGGGTGACCTCTAACGCATCCATTCAGGACTGCGTGAACTACGGAACCGTTTACGGCTCCGCGGGCGCCAGCGGTATTGCACACGGCTTCGCAGGCTCTGTGAAGAATTGCGTGAACTACGGAAAGATCACCTCTGACGGCATCGAGCCGGCCGCAGGTATCGCCGGCGTTCAGAAGGCCGCTTCTACTTACGAATACTGCACGAACTACGGTGCGGTTACCTCCACGCCGGACAATGCGAACTCTTCCGCAGCCGGTATTCTTGGACAAACGCCCGGCTCGAGCGCAACCTTCGCCTACTGCGCAAACCACGGAAAGATTACTGCCGTACAGTCTTATGCGGCAGGTATCGGATATAGCCTTTACGGCACCGTGAAGGCAAGCTACTGCTATAACGACGGCGCGATTTACGGCGCTGACGGCGCAGGTGCAATTGCCCCCAAGGCACAGTACGGAGCAGGTGACACGGCAAGCTACTGCCTGAACGCAGGCACGGTTTCCTCCGAGGGCACCGTTTACCTTGGATCCGATGTTAACAAGACCAGCTACGACATCTCCACGGGCACGCTCGCTGAGATCGGAAAGACGTCCGCGGTTGCTCTCGAGGATGCTCTCGCCGTTCTGAACGGCGGTGCTGATGCCGATTTCTTTGCAATCAACGGCAATACGATCGCTCCCAAGAGCGCATCCACGGTTCTCGTTTCCACCGCAGATGAGCTCAAGACCGCGCTCATTGCAAAGAAGAATATTGTTTTTGCAAACGACATCACATTCAACGAAAAGTGGGATAACCGCTACCAGGGCACAAAAACCTTTTACGATGTTGTGATCGACGGTGCAGGGCACACGCTGAAGCTCACCGGGGCGATTGACGACTCAAACAATTACTCGGTATTCAGATTTGAAGCGGACGCCACTGTGAAAAACCTCACCTTTGATCTGAGCGAGGCCACCACGCCAAACAATCGCTTCAGAGCAATTTCCGCAATGTACAATCTCACCGTGGACAACTGCACCTTTATCGGAAACACGGCTTACACAAATACCAGAGCTATTATCTTCGGCGAAGGTCAGAGCAGCGCGCAGTTTAACACCTCTGCCGTTATCACCAATTCCTCCTTTATCAACTGGACGCGCGGCATTATCGATAACGAGAATGCAAAGGATGCCAAGTCCTTCTTTATCGGCGGAAATACGCTCGTGAACGCACCCATTCACATCAGCGCACACGACAATATCACCATTACGAACAACACGATTCAGAACGGCCACATCAATATCAGATCCAACTCGAACTCGGCCGTTCTTAAGGTTACCGTGACCGGCAACGCACTGGATGAAGCCACTCTGAGCAATAGCAGCACCTATATTTGGGCAGTTGTTTCCAACATTACCGCACAGGACGGCATTAAGATTTACGCACGCTAATCATATCGCTTCACGGCTTGCGAGCTTATCGCGAGCTAAAGAAAAACCGACGAGCCTCGGCTCGTCGGTTTTTTATCGTCATTGAAGATTATTCGGAAATCTCTGCAAGGATATGGTCATAGATCGCTTTCGTTTCCTCGGCGGTTTTTCCTCCGATCACGAAGGTTTTTCCGTTTGCCTTCAAAACGATGCAGGGAAGGTTCTTTGCATAGGTATAGCGCGTGTAAACGCCAAGCTCATCGCTACGGAAGGTGCCGAGCAGAAGCTTTGCGGAGGCATAGCCTGCAATTCGGTCGCCACCGACGCCGCCTGCGCGGTATTCGACGGAATCGATCTCGTCATAGGAAAGCTCCAGATTTCCCCAGAAGGTGGCAGAAACGCTGACCTTCTCCTCGCCCAGACTCGTTTCCACCTTGCCCGTGAACAACAGAATGGGAAGGCCAATTGCCAGAACGGCAATGAGCACGGCGCTCGTAATCTTTGTGGCCTTGGGGTTTTTGACAACCTCGCGATAGCCTTCCTTTACGGTCTCGGGCGTTATCTGCCCCTGTGCGAGCTGCCTTTTATAAAAGAGATAGGAATACAGCACGGGGAGAAAGACCGTGACCAAAATAACGCCGAAAAGAATATAGAGAAACGTGCCGAGCGGAAGGAACATTCCGACGATGCAAAGCACGCCGGCACCGACATACACCTTTCCCGCGAAGCGATGCGTTGCATTCCAGTTTTCATCGCTTGCAAGCGCCCAGCGGATCTTGATACCCATCGTGAGGTTGCGCGCTGTTTTCGGCATATAGTTTCCGATAAAGATAAAGGTGATGGCGAGCACGGCCAGAATGGCGGAATGGATCCTGCTCGTATAGCCGAGAGCCACGAAAAAGAGAATACCGCAGACAAAGAGGGAGATGCAGGGCATCATCCAGATGGAAATCCCCTCAATCCTCGGATTCTGACTTTGATTTTTCTCCACCAGAGAGGAAAGAAAAAGCAAGAGCCAATGCAGGGCAACCAAAATCGGCGGAATGATCAAAAAGAAGAGCGCCGTTTCCGTGATCACATTTGCATCGCCGAAGATCCCCCAGGCAAGAAGCGTTTCTCTCGGAACCGCCTTTCCGATAATGCCGAGAAGCATCGGCAAAAGCGTGATCACCGAGACAATTATAAGCTTGATTTTATTTTTCTTAATCATCGTTGGTTTCTCCCTTCAAACCCTTGATCCAAAGCAAAATTTCCTCAAAAACCGAGACGTTCAGATCGTAATAAATAAACTTTCCTTCCCTTTTATCGCGGATCAGATCCGCTTCCTTCAGCACCGAAAGATGCCGCGAGATGGAAGCCCCCGTTACCTCAAAATGATCCACGATGTCTCCCGCGGACATTCTTCCCTTTTTCAGAAGATTCAAGATCTCGCGGCGAATCGGATCGGAAAGGGCGCGAAGCGTGTTTTGCAGTCCCATCGTTTCCTCCGTTTTCATTTAACATTTAACCTAATTGTTAATTGACAATTTCATTGTAACACAGTTTTTCCGCTTTGTCAATAGAGAAAAGAGATTTTCCAAAAAAATTCTTGCTCTGCCGCTCCGATCTTTTTTTGCGGATTTTGTATTGAAAAGAATCCTTCCTTATGATATAATATCCATATACTGCTTTCAGCGCCAATGCGCACGGAGGTTTTTATGAGACTTGCAACAACGACGGGGGATTTCGCCCGCTATACGGATTCGCAGATCGAGGCCTTGGCTCATATCCGCAAGGCGGGATTTTCCTATGCGGACTATAATTTCAATATTGACCGAAATCGGCAAAGCGGCATTTATTCTAAGGATTATCTTTCTTATTTCGATGCCGTGAATGAAGGGCAAAAATCCATTGGGATCACGCTCGTGCAGGCGCACGCGCCGATGGGCGATCCGCTTTCGGATCCCGACAAAAGCTTCCTTGCCGACACGATGCGCTGCGTTGACGCCTGCGGCGCCTGGGGGATCAAAAACCTCGTGGTGCATTCGGGATATCTGCGAGGACTTTCAAGAGAGGAAACGATCGAGAAAAACAAGGAATTTTTCCTTCCCCTTCTTCGAAGGGCGGAGAAATACGGCGTTAACATCCTCTGCGAAAACTTCAACAAAATGTGCGTGGAGGGGCTTTACTGGATCGATAACGCAAGGGATCTTTTGCAGATGGTGGAGAGCGTTTCGCATCCGCTTTTCCATGCGATCTGGGACGTGGGGCACGCGAATATGCAGCCGATGCTCCAAAGCGAGGAAATAAAGCTTCTCGGCCACCATCTGCGCGCTCTGCATATTCAGGACAATATGGGCGAGGATGACAGCCATCTCTGCCCCTTCCTCGGCACGCTGAATCTCGACGATGTGATGCACGGGCTTCTCGCCATCGGCTACGATGGCTATTTCACCTTCGAGGTTGGCAGATTTTTCAACTTTGGTGATAAAAGGCGGCCATTTGCCCCCGATGAAAGGCTTCTCGATCCGCCGTTCGAGCTGCGCGCCGCTTTCGAGAAATATCTTTTCACGCTCGGAAAAACCGTGCTGGAAAAATACGGCTGCTTTGAAAAATAACTTTTTTTGAAAACAAACATTTACATAAAAAGAAAAAAGGATGCTTTTGGGCATCCTTTTTTTCAAGGTGAGATCTTTCTTTCAACCTTTTGCCGTACAAGACAGGGCGAAGAACGCAACGAATAAGCAATATGCCGGTGTGAAGCATTCGCACAGACCTATGAAAAACATTCATTTTCTTTCCATATAAAAACGGCGGGTTGAGGCTTGACTTCCATTTTTTCCTTGGTATAATTAAATTGATAACACATTTTCGGTTACAAAAGGAGAACTGCTATGAATAAGATCAGAATCGGATGGAGCGAGGTCAGCATCACGCCCGAGGGCAGAAGAGTGGATCTCGCAGGTCAGCTTTACGAGCGCATCGGCGGCGAGGTGGAAACCCCGATCGCCGTGACGGCGCTGGCGCTGGAATGCGGCGAGGAGCATATGATCTTCGTCGGCTGTGATCTCGGCACCGCAAGCTATACGCTTCTCACCGCCGTGCGCGAATATCTGCCAAAGGATTGCGGCTTTGACAAAAACAAGCTGATCATCAGCGCCATTCACGCGCACACATCCTTTGCATACGCCAACCGAAGCGATATGTTTGCATACCCCTTGAACGCGCTGACCGCGCTTTTCCCCGAGGGCGTGAAATATGCCCCTTATGTTTCGGACGATTCCGCTGACATCATTCGCGGCGAGGAGGCAAAGCAGTTCCTCGTTGAAAGAATCGCAAGGGCCGCTATGGAGGCCTGGGATCGCCGCGCCGAGGGAGCTTATGCCTGTGGCTTCGGCCGTGCGGCGGTCGGGCTTTGCCGCAGAGTTTGCTATGACGACGGCTCCGCCAAAATGTGGGGCGATGCAAACACCGCAAACTTCACCGAGCTTGAGAGCGGAAACGATAGCGGCATTGAGCTTCTTTTCACCTACGATAAGGAGAAGAAGATCACGGGCGTCGTTGCCAATATTGCCTGCCCCGCGCAGGTGCTGGAGCATCAGAACTTCATTTCCTCCGACTATGTCGGCAAGGTGAAGGGCCTTTTGCGCGAAAGGCTCGGCGAAAAGGTCAATTTCCTTTGTATGATCTCCCCTGCGGGCGATATGTGCCCCCGCGATATGATCCGCTGGGTGGACTCCCCGATTTTCAAAAAGGATCCCAACATTTACCGCGAGAAAGTGACGCCGCGGCGCACGGACCCCTGTATGTACGAAATCAAGGGATGCAATCTGATCGCAAAGCGCGTGACGACTGAGATCCTTTGGGCGCTCGAGGACGTGACCGAATTCGTCACCGAAACCGAGCTTGAGCACAAGACCGTGACGGTGGAGATGCCGCTGCGCCGCGTTACCGTTTCGGAATATGAGAGTGCGGCAAACAAGATCAAGCAATTCTTTGATACCCTTGAGGGGGATGTATCCTACGAGGACAACGCACGCCTGCAGATTTACAGCGGCATCGTTGCCAGATACCGCCTTCAGCAATCGATGGATCTTTATCCCGTGGAGGTGCATATCGCCCGCCTCGGCGATATCGCCCTTGCGACAAACCCCTACGAGCTCTTCCTCAACTATGGCAATCAGATCCGCGCGCGTTCGCTTGCAAAGCAGACCTTCCTCTGCGAGCTTGCCTGCGGCGCCTACGGCTATCTGCCGACGGAGAAGGCCGAGAGGGGCAGCCATTATTCCGCCTTCGTCGGAAGCGGAACGGCAGGCCACGAGGGCGGTGAGCTTCTCGTGAGAAAAACGCTCACCGAAATCAACGCAATGTTTAAAAAACAGTAAACGCAGGGCTCGCTCAAGCGAAAAGCAAGAGCGAGCCCGTTTTTTATGCAATTTTCCGCGGCGTATCAAAACAAGACCGTGACGCCGTTTTCCGCCAGCGCCTCGGAAAGCTCTGCCGAGGGGCGCTCGCTCGTTACGATATAATCCGCCACCGAAAGCTCCGAGATCTTGGCAAGGGCGCTATGGCCGAATTTCGATCGGTCGGCCGCAACGATACAGCAATCCGACTGTGCCAGCATTGCCTCCGCCACAGGCGCCTCGGTGTTATAATAGGTCGTGAAGCCCTGCTCGGTCGAAATCCCGTCCACCGAGAGGATCAGCTTATCCGCGTGATAGCGCTTCAGCTGGGCAACGGTATCGCTTCCGTGGGTGAACTGATATTTCGTATTCACCGATCCGCCCGCCAAAATCACCGTGTAATTCGGATTGCCCGAGGCCTCCAAGGCAATGGAGATCGAATTCGTGACGATCGTGAGATTATATTCGGCGGGAAATCGGCGAAAAACGAGAAGCGTGGTGGTTCCTGCGTTCAGCATCACGGTATCGTTTGGCTGGATCAGCGCGCTGATGCGCTCCGCGATCGCAACCTTCGCCCTTTGGTTGGCCTCCAGGCGCTGGCCGAGATTCATACTGTAATAAGGCTTATAGGTGCTCACCGCACCGCCGTGCACGCGGGAAAGAAGCCCCTTCCCCTCCATATCCTCAAGATAGGCGCGCACCGTTACCTCGCTGACACCGAAAAGGCGGCTGAGGCTCGTGACGCGCACGGTTCCGTTCTCCTTCAGAAGCTGCAAAATCTTCTCTTTTCTCTGCTCCGAGGTCATAAAATGCACCTTTTCCCTTCCTCTTTTTTCTTAGTATAGCATCGTCTTTCGTTTTTGTCAATAAAACTTTCGTTTTTCTTGCGGATTTTAAAAAAACGAAAGAATAAAAAAGTTTTTTCTTGACAAGCAAGGGGCGCGGTTGTATAATTATTATGTGTAATAATTTAAAATTTTCAGGAGGATTTTTATGCTTAAGAATTTTGACATCAAGCCCCCGTTTTTTGAGATCGGCCCGAAAGCGATCATTTGGGGCGAGGCGATGCTGAAGCTCGCAAAGGTGATCGATAAGACGGCGATGAAATACGATGTGGACGTGATCGTCACCCCTCAATACACCGACATTCAGATGCTGGCCGAGAACACCGAAAGAATTCTCGTTTTCGCACAGCATATGGATGCGCTCGTGCCCGGAAGAGGTCTCGGAAGCGTTCTTCCCGAGGCTGTGAAGGCGGCAGGCGCCAAGGGCGTTATGCTGAACCACGCCGAGAAGCCCCTTGATATGGAAACGCTGGAAAAGACCATCCGCCGCGCAGACGAGGTTGGACTTGCAACCATCGTTTGTGCCGACACTGTGGAGGATGTGAAGCGCATTGCGAAAATGGCGCCGAACCTCATCGTTGCAGAGCCGACCGAGCTGATCGGAACGGGAACGACGAGCGACTCCAACTACGTGATCGAGACGATCAAGACCGTGCGCGAGATCAACCCCGATATTATGGTGCTCCAGGGCGCGGGCATTTCGAACGGACAGGACGTTTACAACACGATCAAGCTCGGCGCACAGGCTACGGGCTCGACCAGCGGCGTTCTCAAGGCGAAGGATCCTTATGCAATGGTAGAGGAGATGCTCTACAACCTGCGCAAGGCCTGGGATGAGCTTCACGCTTAAGGCGCAAGGAGACCAAGATGAAAAAGGAAGCTTTGATCGCCGCCAAGGCGGCTTACGAGATCGAATACGAATGCATCAAGGGAATGCTCGATTATTTTGACGAGGAGGCCTTCTCCAAGGCGGTTGCACTCCTGAAGGATGCGCCCCGCATCGGTGCGGCAGGCTGCGGTCATTCCGGCATTATGTGCCGGCACTTTGCGCACCTGATGTGCTGTATCGAGCAGCCCGCGCGCTTCGTTTCCCCTGCGGAGGCGGTGCACGGCGCGATGGGATTTTTGCAGGCGGGCGACGTGATGCTGCTTGCATCCCGCGGCGGAAAAACGGGCGAGCTTCTCCCCATTCTTGAGATCTGCAAGAAAAAGGGCGTGAAGGTCATCACCGTGACCGAAAACCTCACCTCCCCCCTTGCTTTGGGAGCAGACGTCGTGCTGAAGCAATACGTGAACCGCGAGACGGACAAATACAACTCGCAGGGAACGACCTCCTCCACCGCGCTTGCTATGATCTTCCACGCATTGCAGACGGCGCTGATCGAGGAAACGGGCTATCAGAACGAGCAATTCGCCGTGATCCATCCCGGCGGCGCTATCGGCGAGCGACTCAACGCCGAGAAAAAATAATTTTGCTATCAAAAAAACAATACATATTAAAAGGAGATTTTTACCATGGAATTCAAGGTTTTTCAGAAAGAGATTGAGCTGCAGAGCAGAGGTTGGATCCCCACCTTCCACGATGTTTCCAAGGAGGTTATCGAGATCGTGAAGGCTTCCGGCATTAAGAACGGAACCGTTACCCTTGCATCCCACCACACCACCTGCTCCGTTATGATCCAGGAGTGCTCCCACGACATCGATTCCTTCGATCTCGAGTTTCTTCAGCACGACCTTCTCGACATTATGAGAAAGATGATCCCCGATTACGTGAACGAGGGCGACTACCGTCATCCCGGCCCCATCCACTCCAAGTTCGGCAGATACGTGAACGAGCCCGGTGACTACACCTCTATGAATACCGACGGCCACCTTCGCTCCGTTTTCTTCGGCAGAAGCGAAGCAATGACCATCAAGGATGGCGTTCTTGATGGCGGCGAATTTGCCCACATCTATTTCGTTGACTGGGATCACGTGCGCGCACGCCGTCGCCAGCTGAACGTTACCGTTATGGGTACGACCGAGGACGTTGAGGATCGCAAGTGGAACGGCGGCGAGGTTGTGAACACCCTTCACAAGTTCACCGACGAGGAGAAGGCTTACGATATTCACTACGACCTTCAGCTGAAGAGATAATCGGCTTTATTCTTTGCATCGGCCGAGCACTCGGCCGAAAAAAACATCAGCGCATCCCCTGCCCTCTGCGGCGGGGGATCGCGCGGCTGCAGTCGCTGACCGCGACAGAATGGAGACTTTTATGAATTTTTGCGGAATCGACATTGGAACGACCTCGGTGAAAACCGCGGTCTTCAACGAGGCTCTGGAGCAGAAAATTTCCCTCACCGCCGATTACACGCTGGATGCACACGGCGACACCGTGGAATTTGACGGCGAAAAATATTGGGAAATCGTGAAGGGTGAGCTTGAAAAGATCAAGGCCGAGCTTTCTCTTGATGCGCTTGCCGTGGACACGCAATGCGAAACGCTGATTCTCACCGACGAAAACGGAACGCCCGTGCGCCCTGCCATCGTTTGGCTGGACAACCGCGCCGTGGAGGAGGCGAAGATCATCGAGGAGCATTTCGGCCATCAGCGCGTTTACGAGATCACGGGTCAGCCCGAGATCACCGCGACCTGGCCTGCCTGCAAGCTTCTTTGGGTGAAGCGTAACGAGCCCGAGGTTTTTGCAAAAACGAAAAAGGTCTTTTTGCTTGAGGACTGGATCCTTTATAAAATGACGGGCAAATTCATTTCGGAAAAAACCCTTCAGTCCTCCACCATTTATTTTGACATTCACAAGGCCTGTTGGTGGGATGAAATGCTGGATTTCATCGGCGTTTCAAGGGATATGCTCCCCGCGCTTTATTCCAGCGCGGTCGAGGGTGGAGAAAACGAGGGAGCGAGAGTCGTTACGGGCGCCGTCGATCAGATCGCGGGCGCCATCGGCGCGGGCGTTGTCAAGCAGGGCACCGTCAGCGTGATGACGGGAACGACGATGGTGATCTTCCTCCCCTCCGAAACCGTTCCCGCATACGATGCAAAAAGCATCGTTCCTTGCCACTATAACTACGACGACAAATATTGCCTTCTTTCCTGGACACCGACGGCGGGTATGGCACTCAAATGGTTCAAAAACGCGCTTTGCGAAAGCTTCTCCTTCCGCGAGCTCGACGCACTTGCCGAGAGCGTGAGCGCAGGAAGCGACGGACTCACCTTCCTTCCCTACCTTTGCGGATCGACGATGCCGAAATACAACCCTGCCGCACGCGGTAGCTTCACGGGGCTGACGACCGAGCACACACGCGCGCACTTCGTTCGTGCCGTGATGGAATCGGTTGCCTGTATGCTGAAGTCCAATCTGGATTATCTCGGTCTTTCCGTGGACGAGATCCGCGCAATGGGTGGCGGTGCAAACAGCCCCCTTTGGTGCCAGATGAAGGCAGATATGACAAATAAGCGCCTCGTGACGCTGAAAAACAAGGAAACCGCCTGCCTCGGCTCGGCCATTTTAGCCGCGGTTGGCATCGGTGCCTTCGAGAGCGTTGAAGCTGCGGCGCAAAAAATTGAGCTTGACAAGGTTTTTGAAAGTCGCGGCGTGGATTACAGCGAGTGCTACGCGCGCTACCTTGCATACGACAAGCTTCTGAACAACTGAAAGAGGATTTTCCTCTATGCGCCCAAAGGCGCAAAAGCACAAAAAAATTTGAAAGGATTTTTACCATGGCTAAAATAGGATTTATCGGTTTCGGCGAGGTAAACACCCCCGTGGACGTGATCATCAGAAAATGCTCTGCCGCTGAAAAGGCACTGAAGGACGAGGGACTTGAGCTCGTTTCGGTTTACCCCGTGGCAGACGATTACGAGGAAACGCAGGTGAAGAGCGCCGTGAATGCGCTGGCAAAGGAGAGCTTCGATGCGCTCGTTGTCTGCATTGCGGGCTGGATTCCCACGCACGCCGTTGTGAAGGTGACCGAGCACTATCGCCACCTGCCTATGGTTCTTTGGGGACTTTGCGGCTGGTATGAGGGCGACAGACTTGTGACGACCGCCGATCAGGCAGGAACGACGGGCCTGCGCGGCACCTTTGAGGGCCTCGGCTACAAGTTTAAATACGTTTACGACATCATCGGCAAGAAGACCAGAAGCGCAGAGGTTGCAGACTACTGCCGCGCCGCGATCGCCGCAAAGCAGCTGCTCACGGACAAGGTGGGCATGGCAGGCTACCGCGATATGAACCTTTACGGCACGCTTTACGACGGCCTTTCGCTCAAGAAGCAGACGGGCATCGAGATCGAGACCTTCGAAATGCTGGAGATCCAGCAGAGATACGAGGCTCTCTCCGACGCACAGAAGCGCGAGATCGTGAACGGAAGAATCCTCAAGTGGAACTTCCTCAAGCCCGCAAACGAGGAGGCGATGATGAAGGCCGCAGGCTATTATCTCGCCGTGAAGGCCATTGCAGACGAGAGAGGCTATAAGGCGATCTCTTTGAAGGATGTGGACGGAATGAAGAAGCTCTGCGGCTTCCCGCCCGCGCCCATCTTTATGCTCCTCTCCGAGGATGGCTACACCACCGTGCCCGAGAACGACTCCCTCGGCGCCGTTACCCAGCTGATGATGCACCGCTTGACCGGACAGCTTGCGGGCTATCTTGAATTTTACGAGTTCTTCGAGGAGAGCGTTCTTGCCGGCGTTCCCGACTTCGTTGCCGCCGATATGGTGGACGGCGAGACCTACACCGTGCTTCCCGCGGCCTTCGGCCTGCTCTCTCAGGGCATTCTGAACGTTTCCAAGGTGAAGACCGGAACCGTGACGATGTGCCGTCTCGTTTATAAGGACGGAAAGTACACGATGCAGGTGATCCTCGGCGAAGGAAAGAATCCTCCGAAATGGGAGGAATGCGGCTGGGATGCACCCGCGCCTCAGCTTTCCGCGCTGGAGATCAAGATCGGCGACGTTGAAAAATTTGCAGACAACGTTGCCTGCCAGCACTATATTATCACCTACGGAGACAACAGAAAGAGCATCAAGAACCTTTGCTCGATCCTTGGCATTGCCGTAGACTTCGTTACCGAATAAAGAGGACCTTGATATGATTTACATACTCGACACCGCAGATCTTAACGCAATCAGACATTGCAACGAATTTTACCCCCTTGCGGGCGTGACGACCAACCCCACGATCATCTCCAAGGAAAAGACCGACTTTTGGCCGCTTCTTGAAGAGATCCGCAGAATTATCGGCCCCGAGAAAATGCTCCACGTGCAGACCACGCAGGAAACCGCCGAGGACATCATCCGTGAGGCACAACTTCTGAAGGAGCGGCTCGGAGGGAACTTCTTCATCAAAATCCCGATCGGTGAGGAAGGTCTGAAGGCAACGATGATACTGAAGAAGATGGGCATTCCCGTGACCATCACGGCCATCTTCACCCCCGCGCAGGCGCTTCTTGCCGCCGTCGCAGGTGCCTCCTTCGTTGCACCTTATGCAAACCGTCTTGACAACATCCTCGGCGACGGCTGTGCCGTCGTTGCGGAAACCGTGAACCTTCTGAAGACCTACGGACTGGACTGCAAGGTTCTCGCCGCAAGCTTCAAAAATGCCGAGCAGGTGCATAAATGCGAAATGGCCGGATGCCACAGCGTTACCGTTTCCGATGACATTCTCAAAAGCCTCGTGACGCACCCGATGACCGACGCCGCCATCGAAGGCTTCAAGAAGGACTGGAAGGGCGTTTACGGCGATAAGACAATCCTTGATTTCTGATTCACTTCTTCACTTTTTGGATATTTCGGAGGTTTTTCCCCTTGGAAGAAAAAAACAAAAATTTAAAAGGCCTGCAAAAGAGCAGTGGCTTCCGCCTCGATTATAAATGGATCGTCGTTGGCGTTTGCTTTCTCACCGTGATGATCACGCTGGGCTTTTGCAGCTCCACGAAAAGCCTTTATCTCGATGTTGTGACGAAAAAGCTCGGCATCGACCGCAGTCTCTTCTCCTTAAACGATACCTTCCGCTACATAGCAAACGCGATCGTGAACCTTTTCTTCGGCGCGCTCGTCTTTAAATTCGGAACGAAGAATCTGATGCTGGCGGGCATCGCCGCACTTGCCGGCTCGATGGCCTGCTACGCGCTTGCAAATAACCTCTTTATGTTCTATCTCGGAGGCGTTTTGCTCGGCATCGGATTTTCCTGGACGGGAACGACGATGATCGGCTGTGTGGTTAACAAATGGTGCAAGGAAAACCGCGGCACGATTATGGGCGCGGTGCTTGCCGCCAACGGTATCGGCGGAGCGATCGCCATCCAGATTCTCTCCCCCATCATTGAGGCGGGCGGAGAAAGCTACCGAAACGCTTATTTTATCTCCGGCGTTGCGGTGCTCGCCGTTGGCATCCTCGTGCTGATCTTTATGAAGGAATCCCCCAAATACTATACCGAAAGCAAGACCGTGCACAAAAAGAAAAAGGGGCGCGGCGAACCTTGGCCCGGAATTCCGTACAGCAGGGCCACCAAGATGTCCTATTTCTATATCGCTCTCGTTTGCATCTTCCTCACGGGATTTTGCCTTCAGGGCATCACGGGTATTGCCAAGGCGCATATGCGCGACGTTGGCCTTTCGGCAGAATACGTTGCATATGCGATGAGCTTCCATTCGCTGGCGCTGGCAGGCTTCAAGTTTCTCACGGGCGTGATCTACGATAAGCTTGGGCTTCGATTCACCACGAGCATGTGCTCCATCACGGCGGCGGTCGTAATCTTCCTGCTTGCTGTGATCACGAATTCCCCCATCGGTATGATGATCGCGATGATTTACAGCATTTTCTCCTCTCTGGCACTTCCGCTGGAGACGATTATGCTTCCCATTTATGCCTCCGATCTTTTCGGAGAGCATTCCTATGAAAAGGTGCTCGGTCTCTTCGTTTCGGTGAACGTTACGGGCTATGCGCTTGGAACGCCTGCCGTAAACCTCTGCTTCGATATCGTTGGCACCTATACGCCCATCCTCTTCGTTTGCGCGGGCATTATGCTCATCGTGACGCTGGTGATGCAATTCGTCATCTCCAAGGCGCACAAGCTGCGCATCGAGGTGGCACAGGCCGCCGAGACGGCCGAGGTCGGCGTTTAATCCATTATTGTCATTTATTCAAATAAATATTTACATTTTAAAAGGAGAACCACCATGAATAAGATTAAAATCGGTTGGAGCGAGGTTGACATTACTCCTTACGGAAGAAGAGTGGATCTTGCAGGCCAGCTCTACGAAAGAATCAGCGGCGAGGTGGAAACCCCCATTGCCGTGAGCGCTCTGGCATTGGAATGCGGCGAGGAGCATATGATCTTCATCGCCTGCGACCTCGTTGCAACGAGCTACAAGCTGCTCTGCGCCGTGCGCGATTATCTTCCCGATGACTGCGGCTTCGACAAGGAGAAGCTCATCATCAGCTGCATTCATACGCACTCCTCCTTTGCATACGCTGACAGAAGCGACGGATTTTCCTCTGCCCTGAAGGCATTGACCGCACTGATGCCCGAGGGCGTGAAGTACGCCCCCCGCGTATCCGACGATTCCGCCGACATCATCCGCGGCGAGGAGGCAAAGCAGTTCCTCGTTGAAAGAATCGCAAAGGCCGCTATGGAGGCCTGGAACAACCGCGCCGAGGGCGCATACGCCTGCGGCTTCGGCCGTGCGGCCGTTGGTATGTGCCGCAGAGTTTGCTACGATGACGGCTCCGCCAAGATGTGGGGCAACTCGAACACCGCGAACTTCACCGAGCTTGAGGCAGGAAACGACAGCGGTATCGAGCTTCTCTTCACCTACGATCAGAATAAGAAGCTGACGGGTGTTGTTGCCAACATTGCCTGCACCGCACAGGTGCTGGAGCATCAGAACTTCATTTCCTCCGACTATGTCGGCAAGGTGAAGAGAATTCTGCGCGAAAAATTCGGCGAGGATCTCAACTTCCTTTGTATGATCTCTCCCGCGGGCGACCTTTGCCCCCGCGATCTGATCCGCTGGGTTGACTCCCCCGTTTGCAAGAACGACCCTAACATCCACCGCGAGAAGGTGATTCCGAGAAGAGCCGATCCCTCGATGTTTGACGTTAAGGGCTGTGAGCTCGCCGCAAAGAGAATCGCAAACGAGATCTTCTGGGCACTCGAGGACGTGGCCGAATTCGTTACCGAGACCGAGTTCGTGCACAAGAATGTGACGATGGAGATGCCGCTTCGCCGCGTGACCGTTGCAGAATACAACAGCGCGCTTCGCACCATCAAGGAATTCTTTGACAACCTTGAGGGCGACGTTTCCTACGAGGACAACGCACATATGCAGATTTACAGCGGTATCGTTGCAAGATATCAGCTTCAGCAGACGATGGATCTCTACCCCATCGAGATTCACATTGCCCGCCTTGGCGACATTGCTTTGGCAACCAACCCCTACGAGCTCTTCCTTAACTACGGCAACCAGATCCGTGCGCGCTCGCTCGCAAAGCAGACCTTCCTTTGCCAGCTTTCCTGCGGCTCCTACGGCTATCTGCCCACCGAGAAGGCTGAGCAGGGCAGCCACTATTCCGCCTTCGTCGGAAGCGGCACGGCAGGACATATCGGCGGCGAGATGCTCGTGAGAAAGACGCTCACCGAGATCAACGCAATGTTCGAAGAAAAATAAGAAAATGCATTTTCTCAAGGATCCCGGTGTGCATCTTGAAAACAAGCGCATCAGCCGAATGCTCTTCGTCTTCATATGGATCACCTATGCGCTGGTTTATATGACGAAAAGCTGCTTCTCCGGTGCGCTTGCCGCCATCGTGGACGAGGGCGCGCTGACGCTGACGCAGGCGAGCCTGATCAATGCCGCCTTTTACGCTGTTTATACCCCTTTGCAGATCCTCGGCGGCGTTTTCGCAGATAAATACAGCCCCGAGAGGCTCATCGTGATTGGCCTTCTCGGAAGCGCCCTTGCCAACGCGGTGATCTTCATCAATCAGAATTTCTTCGTGATGCTGATCGCCTGGATCTTCAATGCAATGGTCCAGTTTTCGCTTTGGCCCGCGATCTTCAAGATCATCTCCTCCCAGCTTGTGCGCAGCGATCGCTCGCAGATGATATTCTTTATCTCCTTTGCAAGCTCGGGCGGACTTGTTATTACCTATGCAGTTTCCGCCGTCGTTCCCAAGTGGCAATACAATTTTGCGATTTCCTCCATCGTTTTAATCGTGCTGGCGATCGCGCTTCTGATCCTTTGCCAAAAGCTCAGTCCTCTTCTGAAAAAGGACCTTGAAACGGCGGCGGTCGAAAAGCGGGAATCGAGCGCGCGGGTGCCGCAAAGAAGCACGGCGGCGCTCTTCCTGGCCAGCGGCTTTTATGCGATGATGGTGGCCGTGCTTTTGCGCGCTATGGTGGAAAACGGAACCAAAACCCTTTCCTCCACGATGCTGATGCAAAGCTATGAGAGCATCTCTCCGATGCTCGGCAACCTTCTCAATACGCTGATCATTTTTGCGGGCATTGCAGGCACGGTGATCGTGCGCTTTCTCGTTTTTCCGAGGCTCATCAAAAACGAGCTTGCTTGCTTCATCGCAATGTTCTGCCTTGCAATTCCCTTTGCGGTGCTTTTGCGCTTTGTCGGCGCCCTGCCGCCTGCCTTGATCGTGATCGCGCTCTGCTGCATTTCGATGCTCCTCTCCCCCACCGTTCTTCTCACACAGCATTTCAATATGCGCTTTATACCCTATAAAAAGAACGGAACGGCGGCGGGCGCTCTGAATGCGGCGGCAAGCCTCGGCTTCACGCTTCAATACTGCGTTTTCGGCCCTGTTGCGGAATCGCTTGGCTGGCCGATCGTGACAACGCTTTGGATCGCTATGATTGCGCTCGGTGCTCTCAGCATCACCTTTGCCCTTCGCCCCTTCCGCAAATTCAGGGAAAACGGAGCAGGCTAAAAATTCGTTTTTTTCAGTCGCCTCGGCGGCAGAATGGAGCATTTATGAAATTCACAGCAGTCGGTGATATTCTCGTTCAAAAAAGACTTCCCGCCGAGGGCTATGATGGCTTTGATGCCATCAAGGCCTTCATCGGGCAGGGAGACGCGCGCTTCTTCAATCTGGAAACGACGCTGAACTACGAGGGAGAATGCTTTGCTTCTCAGTTTTCGGGCGGCACTTATGTGCGCACCAATCCCGAAATGTATTACGATATGCTCCGCTACGGCTTCAATATGACCACAGCGAACAACAACCACGCCTTTGATTTCTCCTTTGAGGGATTTTTGAAAACGATGGAAACGCTGAATGAGAGCGGCATCGTTCACGCAGGCATCGGCAACAACCTGCATCAGGCCTCTGCCCCCGCCTACCTCGAAACCCCGAACGGAAGAATTGCGCTCATTTCCGTGAGCACGAGCTTCAGCGCGCCGATGATGGCGGGCGAGCAGGCGCGCCGCGTTGCGGGGCGCCCGGGCATTAACGGCCTTCGCATCACGAGAAAGGTAATCGTTCCGAAGGCGGAATTCGAGGCGCTTTGCCGCGTTGGCGATCTCTCGGGCATCAACTGCGCGAAGATGATCACCCGCGCAGAGGGGTATTATCCTCCGCTTGCTGACGGCGTTTGCGAGATCGGAGATCAGGTGTTCCTTCTCGGCGAGGACTACGGCGTTCACTATGATATCAATAAAAAAGATATCGAGCGGTTGAAGGCCTCCATCCACGAGGCCGAGATGAGCGCGGACTATGTGATCGTTTCGGTTCATACCCATCAGATCGAGGGAATGGACAAGACCGCCGTGCCGCAGTTTTTCAAGCAACTGATGCACGAGATCGTGGATTTTGGAGCGGATGCCGTGATCGGCCACGGGCCGCACCTACTGCGCGCCATTGAGGTTTATAAGGAAAAGCCCATCTTCTATTCGCTCGGCGATTTCGTTATCCAGCTTTACGATGTGGCCTTCGCGCCCGAGGACTTCTATGCGAAGGAGGGAATGACGAGCGACGACTCCGTGATGGAGCTCCTCAAAAAGCGATCGCAAGACTTCACGCGCGGTCTTATGGCGCAAAAGGAAATGCGCGAGGCCGTGATCCCCTTCTGGGAAACCGACGGAAAGCGGCTGAAAACGCTGAAGCTGATGCCCATCGTGGCAAGCCTTGGCGATGGAAAGCATCTGGAGGGACTTCCACAGCCCGCAAGGGACGAATCCTTTATGCAAAGACTGAAGGAGCTTTCACTTCCCTATGGCGTTTCCATCACGCGCGGCGAAAACGGCATTTACGAGTGCACTTGGTGACTTAAAGCAAAATAAAAAAGGCTTTCGCGAAAAACGCGCGAAAGCCTTTTTTATGTAAATAACTATTTTCAAAAATCGGCTTTGAATTTCAAAGCAGCCGAAAAATCAGAACTCCGTCAAGCTACCGAAATCCATTCCCCAAGCATTCGGCGGCTGGAAGAATCTCGGCTCCTCGAGCTCGGGAAGGCGCGATTCCTTTCCGCCAAGATAATCGCGCAGGCGGCGCATTGCATAGCGCGTTCTGAGGATCATCGTTCCGTATCTGCGGTGATTGGACTCGATGCCGAAGGGGCGCATAAAGTCAATTCTATGCTGCTCGTGGCGCTCGGCGACCTCGCACCAGAGCTTATCCAGCGCGGGGAGCTTTTCCTCCAAAAGGAAATACAGCATTTCCCGATCCCCCGACTTGTAGGCGGGAACGAGGCGCTCCGCAATATAGCACTTCACGGAAAGGAGCTTGAATACGGCATAGCAGTATTCATAGAGCCAGCACCATTTATCCTGCCGCGCGATCAACGGGCGGTACTTCTCTGCGGCGCGCTGATAATGCTCGGCGCGGGGCTCACGGAAGAGGTTTTCATCATAGAGGCCGAGAAGAACGTCCTGCCACATCAGCTTATGTCCGTCAAAACGCGCCTCGTAGTTCATCGAATCATAATCGATCTCCCCTTCAAGATACTGCGCGTGAAGGTTTGCCATATCGTAAAATCCGTCAAAGGAAGCGCCCGTGAGGAATTCAAAGCGTTCTGCAAGCTTCTCGCTCGTATCCTCATAGGTGAGCTCGGCATATCTTGCCGCCTCGAGAAGCGAGGTCTGATAGATCGTCATACCAAATGCCCAGACGGTCATACAAACCTCCTCCACGCCCTTTTTCTTGCAGGCGGACAAGGCCGCCTCGTGGAACTTCGCGGAGAAGATATTATCGGGCAAAGCAGCCACCCAGATCCAAACGCCGCCCGCAAAGATCACGGGATTGCCGAAGACGCGGTTTTTCTCGATATACATCTCGTTGCAATCCTCGACCTCATAGTTCCAATAAACGAGATCCACGTTTTTCGGCATTCTCTCGATCACCTCGGGAGCGATCTCGGTATCGGGCGCGTATTTCGTATGGTTTTTGCTCGAATAGCAGAACACCATATCGTTCCACATCATCGGGCGCAGGCCCAGCTCCTCGCACATCTTCGCGACAACGCCGAGGTGCTCAAGGAAAATATCGAGGGGCTCTCGGTAATTTCCGGGCTTGAAGGAGGCACCCTTTCCAAGACCTGCCGTTTCATCGAGACCGATATGGATGCGCTTCGAGCGGAAGGGCTTGGAAGCAGCGATCAGCATATCCTTGATAAATTCATAGACCTTGGGGCTGCCGGGCTTCAGGATCATATTGGTCTCTCTGTACGAATACGCCTCATCCCAGCGCAGATAGTGCTGCATATGGCCGAGCGTTTGAATACAGGGAACGATCTCGATACCGATCGAATAAGCAAAATCATCCAGCTCTCTGAGCTCCTCGGTGGAATATCTGCCGCGCATATAGCCGAAATGCGCGTACTTTGCGGGCATTTCATACATATCCTCGGCATAAAACCAGATCTGATTATAGCCCATCGAGCCAAGATAGGTGAAGTATTCCTTCAGTCCCGCAAGCGAGATCGGCCCGCGATAGGAAATATCGATCATCACGGAAAGCGTTTTGAAGGCAGCCTTCTCCGTGATCTCAAAATCCTCGCCCTTATAATACTGCGCGAAAAGGCCGAGAAGACGGTTCATATGATGCACCTCGCGGCATCGGATATAACCCTTTCCGTCCTTCACGCCGACGGTGAGCCCGTCTGCGCTCTCGAAGGTCATATCCACCGAAAAAGCATCCAATCCGAGATGCCCGCGCATCACCTCAAAGCTGGTTTTAAAATTTCCGGAAAGTCCTTGAATCTGCATAAATTTCTCCTTTATCCGCATCGTTTTGCGGCCTTCATTTTAATCTAATTGTAGCACAAGAAAAGCACCTTTTCCATATATTTTCCAAAGAAATGGAAAAAAGACAAAAATATGGGTTTTATGCCGCCAAGCATACATCACTCGGCCGCTTCGATGGCTATGAGCTTATAACCCGTCCAGTCATAATGCGTCAGATACGCAGAGCCTACGGGCACGAAGACCGAAAGGCCACCAAAGCTTGCAGGAGGCGAAAGCTTTTGCGCTTCATCCGAAAAATCATAGAGAATATAAAGCGAGGAGGCAGAGCATCCGTCGAAGGCGCCCGTGGCGATCGTGCGGATATTCGTCTCTTCGGGGATCGTGATGCGCGTGGCAGAAGCGCCGGCAAAGGCAGAGGCACCAACGTGCATCACCTTCGTATTTTCCGCTCCGAGAGGCAGGATTAAATTTTTCTGCGTCTTACCAAGCGCCGTGAGCCCGACGATGGAAAGTCCGCCGTTTTGTAATGCTTCATATACAAAATACTTCGCATTTTCATCCTCACCGAAGAACTTCACATCCAAAAGCGGAAGTTCGGGCTTTGGGAGAAGCGCAATATCGGCCGCTTGATAAATTTCCTCCGCGATGCGAATATCTTCGATCAGCTGCTTTGTGCGCAGGCGCACGCCTGCATCGTTTAAGTGATAATTCGTATCGTAAAAATACGCGGCATCCATAATATAGGACTCGATCAGGCTGATATGCTCGCACCGAATGTTCTCGCGAAGAAACTCTGCAAATTCCCCGACGCTCTGCTCCGTGACATCGGCGCCGAGTGCCGCCGCATTCATCGGCGCATAGGAATAATACACCCGTGCCCCCTTCGCCTCACAGCGCAAAATATAATCGTTCACGAAATCCAAAAATTCCGCGGAAACGATAGAGGCGCTCGGGTTGATGGGGGTATTCGGATCGTAATAGAGCGGCATCACGTTTTCGGCGCGCGGATAGATTATATCGCCGTATTCGTTGAAGCTTTTGCTGTTATAAACGCCGGCGGGATCGGCAGGACCGCTTTTCAAGGCCGAGATCTTTGCGGCCGCATAGGAATAGAGACTGCCGAGCATTTCCCTTTTACTCTCTCTACCAAAGGAGAAGAAGAGAGAGGGCGCATCGTCGATCGCCTTCCAGGTGTTATCTCCGTTAAAATAAAGCGAAAGCGTTTGCGCATCGGTTTCAGGCGCGAGAACCACGATATCCCCCTCCCCGATATAGGGAAGCGCGAGCTCGAGCATCGCCTTCGTTCCGACGGCGGCATAAAGCCCGAAATTGACAACGGGCATGCCGAGATGCTCCTCCATCAGCGCGCTATCCAGCCCGAAGGCAACGGAGGAGCCACCGATGACAACCACCTTTGCACCCTCGACCGAGGCAAGGCGCTCCACCTTTTCATCCAAGGCACCGACGAAGGTATTGGAATACGCAGGCGGCAAAAGCACTGCGGCGGCGGGAAGAAGCAAAACGGAAAGGATCGCGAAAGCAAGGAGAACGGCAAGAGCTGCTGTTTTGATTTTTTTCATACCCTCCCCCCTTTAAAACTGAAAATAGATGAAGCTGCTGACCTCGCCCGAGGAGAGCAGAAGCATATAGATGAGAAGCACCGCCCAAACGATATAAACGAAGCCGCCGTTTTTCAAAAGAACGGACTCCTCCCTTTCATCGCCATACGGCGCCAGACGATCCAGAAGCCAAAGAAGCAGAAGCGAAACGAGGATCAGAAGGAGCGAAACGGGCGAAAGCCCCAAGGATTCCGAAAGCGAGAACGGCATCTGCCACGCGCTCGGAGAAACGAGCGCGGATAAAAGCGCGAGGGCATCCGCCATTGAATTGGAACGGAAAAAGAGCCAAGCAAAGCAAACGAGAAGCACCGTGCCTGCCCTTTGCAGGATATGAAGCAGGGGTGAATCCTCCCGCACGCCGAGACGGCGGCGAAGGGCGGCGCGAGGCGCCGAGGTGAGGTTGCCGACGATCTGATACAGCCCGTGCAAAACGCCCCAGACAACAAAGGTGAAGCGCGCGCCGTGCCATAGACCCGAAATGGCAAAAACGATCATCAGATTCAGCAAATGCCGCCATTTTTTACAGCGGCTTCCGCCGAGCGGAATATAAAGATAATCCTTAAACCAAGAGGAAAGCGAGATATGCCAGCGTGACCAGAATTCGCGCACGGTGCGCGCGCGGTAGGGGTGATCAAAGTTTTGCATCAGTCGGATACCCATCACACGTGCCGCGCCGATGGCAATATCCGTATAGCCCGAGAAATCGCAATAGATCTGCACGGCGAAGAGCGCCGTTGCAACGATAATGGCGACGGGGCTTTTTCCCTGCGGCGAATTATAAACGAGGTTGACCGTTTCGGCAACGAGATCCGCAACGCAGATCTTCTTGAAAAAGCCGACGAGCATATGCCTTGCCCCCTTCAGGGCATCTGCCTTGCAGAAGCGATGCTCCGCCTTCAGCTGGGGCAAAAGGTTCTCGGGGCGCTCGATCGGGCCTGCCACGAGCTGAGGAAAAAAGGAAACAAAGAGCGCATAATAAAGAAAATTTCTTTCGTGCGCAATTTTCCCGCGGTAAACATCAATTACATAAGAGAGCGTCTGGAAGGTATAAAACGAGATTCCGACGGGTAACACGAGCGAAAGCGAGGGGGGCACGGCCTGCACGCCAAAGAGGCCGATGAGAGCAAAAACGCTCTCCATAAGAAAATCAAAATACTTATAAAAGACGAGCGTGCCGAGGCAAACGGTCAGCGTCAGCGCCAAAAGCAAGCGGCGAAGCGGCAAGGATTGCGTGCGCGAAATGGCAAGAGAGCAAAGCCAGGAGACCGCCGTTGTTCCCACTATCAAAAATATCAGCGAGGGCTGATAATACATATAGAAGAAATAACTGGATACAAGGAGCATCGGAAGCCGCAGGCGCTTTGGCAAAAGAAAATACAAAAGAAGCACCGCAGGATAAAAGATCACGAAGGCAAGCGAATGAAAGCTCATTTCTCCACCTCCCTATCGGCGGCCGAGGGATGGAATTTTGCATCGACAAGCGCAGATCCAAGATATACAAGCAGGGATAAAAGATAAAGAAGCGCCGTTTCCTCCATAGGAACCGAAGTCCAAAGAAGGAGAGCAAAAAGAATGATATGTAATGTTATATTTGCATATCGCAGAATTTTTCCGAGCTTTTCAGAAAAAAGCAAGGGAAGAAAATGCGCCGCCAGCAAGATCACATACAGAACAAGCGGCAAAGGTTGTGAGAGAATCTGCATAACGGACTCCTTTTTATAGACTTAGAAAAGATAAAACGTCAATTCTCCGAAAAGGCGGAATACTTCGGCTCCTCACGCACCGTTCCCACAACGGGAAGAAGTTCAAAGGAGCATCCGGGATACTGCATTTTCAGAGCAATCCCGATGGAATACGCGCCCTCAACCGAGGGATCGCTCCAATCAACATAGCCGACAGGATGCACGTCCTCCACAGCAAGAAGATCACAAAGATCAAGATACACCTGATAGGTTCTGTAAACGCGGCCGTAATCGTTTGGATGGAAGGCGTTGTTATAAAAATATTCGTGGTGCATTATGTAGTCCTTGGCAGCTCCGAGGATGCCGTCGAAGGCATAGGTGGAGGCGATCATTTCCTCATAGTCCGCGCACCACGCGTCAATATCCGCGAGCGCCTGCTCGCAAATACGGGATGCATCGACGGGGCAGAAGGAGAAATACACCTTTGCACCCGTGCTCCTTGCGGCAAGGATGGCGCGGTTCATATTGGTTACGAAATACGGATCGTCGATATTGCACCAGCTTTCGTTCTGCGGATCCTGCCAATCGTCACTCTTCCAATAATCGGGGATCTTATTGTCCCATCCCGTATCATACATCGATTTGAAGCGATTGTTCAGGGTGATCACATAGGTATCCTGATAGGCCGCCGTGCAGGCAGAGCGATAGGCGGCGCGGGTTGCGTGCTGATAATCGCCATACACATCGTCACCCGAGGCATCCAAAATCGCCTCATAGGTTTTCGGAGCAATCGCATCATACTGCGCGTTACCCATACGAGGTGCATAACAGCTATCCACGCCGGGAACCTCGGCATAGCCGCTGTTGAATTCACAGAACGCGCCGAAGACATTGGAATATCCGCTGATATCAATACAGCGGAAAAGGTTATACATTCCCTCCATATCGCGCAGGGTTTTCCAGTATAGCGTTCCCTCTCCCATCATATAGGAGCTGTTTTCGGGCGCATAGAGAATGATATCGTTTTCGTTTGCATAGTTCTGCATCGCCTCGAGGTAGAGGAAGCCGTGCGTCGTGCGGGTGGTGCCGAAATTGATCACGGCATATCCCTGATCCAGAAGATTCTGAAGATACGGCGTTGAAAATCCCTGCCGCGCAGAGGAGCCCGCAATCATTATAATGCGCGGCTGATCCGCCGTTGCAAGAAGGCGGCAGAATTTTTTTGCAAACGCGCCATCTGCCGTGGAAAATCTCGGTGCCGTCGTTGCATTGACGATAAAGTGCTTCAGCGTTGCATACCCCGATGCATCGATCACGGCATTTCCGATATCGTAGATTGCATCGGAATAATAGATCGTTGTGAGCGCGCCGAGATTCTTAAAGGCGCCGTCCTCCACGGAGAGCAAATGACGGGAGAATACGAGGGTTTTCATATTCGAGCAATGGTCAAAGGCGCCGCTCGCCACGGAAATCACGCGCTTGCCGCCGAGCTTTTCGGGAATCACGACGGTCTCCGCATTGCCGAAATAAGAGCGGATCTGCACACCCTTCGTGCCGCGGAAGGTGAAATCCGTATAGGCAAACTTAGATTCCGCCTCAACCTGCGCCCAGATGCAATAAAGCACACGCTCCTCGTCCGTCATCGGGAATTTCGAGCCGAGGCTATATCCCTCACCCGTGCCGTCGGGGCGCGTATTGTATTCGATCAGAACGAAGCCGTCGCGGTAAAAGGTGCCGTCGTCATAGAAAAGTGAGGCGCATCCAAGCTCCTCCATTTCTCTTTCGGAAAGCGAAACGCAAAGGCGGTTTCCCTCGAGTTGCGCACGGTAGGTGGATTTGACGGTCATATTCTGACTGCTTAGGAGAATTTCGCCGCCATTGGGATCGTAATAATAAGAATTCGTATCGGTGTAGTTTGCGTAAAGCGTCAGCGCGCCGTCCACCACAACGGAGGGCGAGAGATCGAAGCTATATGCGCGCTCGGTGGAAACGACGGTGCCACCCTCGGCCGCGCTTTTATGCAAGGACCAGCCAAGAAAGCTTGCGTTCATATCCCCTGCCTGCACGCTGATATGCGTGCCCGGCTGGATCGGAGCATTCGGGTTATAATGTGAGGTCGTATCCATATCGCTACCGTTGAGGGTGAAGTGATACTCGCCCGTGGTATCGTATCCGACCTCCTCAGCAATGAAGGTGACGCGCGTATCCTTCGTGATATTCGGAACGGTCAGCTTTCCCGTTTTATAATCAAAGCTACCCTCGCTCACACTGCGGAATACCGCCGTTTCGGAGAGCGAAACGGAAAATTCTGCGCTCTGCCCCGCCTTCACCTTAACGGTGTTCTGCGAAACCGTGGCGCTCGCATTCTGCGAAAGAAAGGTGACTGTGTATTCCTCATCGGACGCGGGCGGGCCGCCTGCCCCGGGCGGTACAATGCCGCAGGAAGCCATAGCACCAAGCGAGAAAAGACACAAAAGCAAAAATATCAAACGCTTCATAAAGCGCCCCCCTCTTTTTAAATCAGATGATTTAATGCTATCATACCATACGGGGAGAGAAAACGAAAGGCGTTTTCCTTTAAAAAGAGAAAATATTTTGCGTGCGCGGCGCTTTTGTGACAAAAACGAAGGAGCGCTTTTGTGAGACTTTCACAAAAGCGCTCCTTAATAAAAAACAGGCTAAATCAAGTAGGAAAGAAGTGATGTTGGGGAATCAAAGAGGGCGACGAAGCCACCCGCCTCCAGCTCCTCCGCACTTCCGTGCCCCCATAAAACGCCGATACAATCAATGCCGCAGATTGCGGCACCCTCGGCATCGTATTTCCGATCTCCGATCAGAACGCACCGACTGCGCGGCATATCGGGAAACTGCTCCAGAGCGTAGGAAAGCACCTCCCATTTTTTATCACGGATGCGATCCGAATAAGCACCCGCCGCAAAGTCAAAATAGTGCGCAATGCCGAAATATTCCAAAATCATTCTTGCGTATTTTTCGGGCTTGGAGGTGGCAAGAGCGATCCTTTTGCCCGCGCCCTTCAAGGCGGAAAGCAGAGAAGGAATTCCCTCGTACATCCGATTATCGCACCAGCCATCCTTTTCAAAATATTCGTGAAAATAATCCAAGGCGCGGCCCGATTCCTCGGGTGAAAAGCCATACACGCGCTGCCATTCCTCAAAGAGCGGAGGGCCGATAAAACGGCGGAGCGCATCGGTATCCGAGCAATCGATTCCCATACGGGAAAGCGCATAGGAGAAGCTCTTGATCAGCCCGCTTTCCGGATCAGAAAGCGTTCCATCCAGATCAAAGAGAATCAAATCGTATTGGGACATTTTTTCATCCTTTTTGCATTTTTACTTGAATAATGAAAATAACAATTTACAATACATCATATTTTGAGGATATTTGCGGAGATAAAGAAGTACATAAGAAGCGCGATTGCATCCACGATCGTTGTGATAAAAGGAGAGGCCATCACAGCAGGATCGAGACCGATGCGAGCCGCGCCGAAAGGAAGAAGACATCCGACAATCTTGGCAATCAGAACGGTTGCCAGCATAGAAAGTGCAACGGCAAGTGCGACGGAAAGCGAGACGGAGGGGTTGCCCATCATCCATCGGTCAATCAAAAGCACCTTGAAAAAGGCCGCAAGCGCAACCGCCGCGCCGCAAAGCAGACCAACGCAGATTTCCTTGGCAAGCACCTTTGCCACATCTCTTTTCGTGATCTCTCCGAGAGAGAGTCCGCGAATCAGCGTGACGGATGCCTGACCGCCGCTGTTTCCGCCCGTATCCATCAGCATAGGAACGAAGAGCACCAAAACGGCAGGGAGCGCATTTTCAAAGAAATTCAGAATCGTGCTGGAGAAGGTGGCCGAGATCATAAGCAGAAGAAGCCACGGCACGCGCGACAAAAAGAGCTTATGCACGGGCGTTTTCAAATAAGGCGCCTCCGTGGGAGACATACCTGCCATCTTGGCAATATCCTCCTCCACCTCTTCACGAAGGACATCCATTGCATCATCCACCGTCACGATACCGACAAGGCGATTCTCCGCATCCACAACGGGGAGCGCCAAAAATCCGTATTTATCGAATTTCATTGCCACGCCTTCCTTATCCTCGGTGGTGCCTGCGCAGATCACGTGCGACTCCATAATCTCGGAAAGTCGCATATCGAGGGGGGAGATCAGGAGCTTTTTCGCCGTGACGATACCGAGGAGGCGGCGCGTTTTATCCGTCACATAGCAGGTATAAATGGTTTCCTTATCGATCGCAACGCGACGGATATGCGCCAGCGCGGCCTCCACCGTTTGCTCACCCGTGAAGCGGACGTATTCGGTGGTCATAATCGAGCCCGCGCTATCCTTGGGGTATCGCAAAAGGCGGGAAAGCGCCTCCCTATCCTCCTCCGTGCTGTTGCGCATAATGCGCTTCACAACATAAGCGGGCATCTCCTCGATGATATCCACCGTATCGTCCAGATACATCTCATCGAGCATATGTGCAAGCTCGGAATCCGAAACGAGCGAAAGTATGCGCTCCATACGGTCACTTTCGAGGGCGGGAAAAACCTCTGCGGCCTGCTCCTTCGTCAAAAGTCGGAAGGCACGCCCCTCGTAGGGCTCGGAAATATATGAAAAAATTTCTATAATATCCGCGATATGATACCGCGAAACCTCCACGCGAAAATCCGCATAGCGGCGCTCCTCGATCGCCTTTTCCCATTCTGCCGCGATCTCGGGGAGCATCTCGCGATCAAGCTCTCCAAAAACAGCCATAAAACTCACTTTCCTGCAGAGAGAAACGGCTCTGCATTTTTTATTTTTTCTTTCTTATACAAGCATCGATCGCCCGCATCACTCACGCAAAACCACTCCTCTCCATATCTTAAAAGCTTTGTTTTAGTGTGTCCTTTGAAAAAAAACAGCATACGCATTATACTTTTATTTTACATCAAGAAAAAAGCTTTGTCAATCTTTTTTTTCGCACCGCTTCTTCAGCGCGGCAAGCACGGAGGAGAGGTCTCCCGCTCCCATCAAAACGGTCACGCCCTCGGGAAGCGGCTCTATTTCGGCCGCCTTGGAAAGCGGAATATAAGTGCCACCCGCGGCCTTGGCAAGCATATCGGCGCTGACGCGCCCCGTGCTTTCGCGCGCGCCGTCTATATCCGTGATAAAGAGACGGTCCGCCAAGGAGAGCGCGGCGGCCGTTTTCTCAAAAAGCGCCTCGGTGCGCGAAAAGGTGTGCGGCCGAAAGAGAACGGTGATCGGCGCGCCGTGAAGCTCGCGAAGCGTCTGAACCGTGGCGCGGATCTCCGTTGGATGATGCGCGTAATCGTAGTAAATTGTGCGCGCGCCGTCGGAAAAAACAGGGGTCATCCGCCGCGCGATACCGCCGAAGGCCGAAAGTGCCGCGCCTGCCGTTTCTGGGCAAATTCCGAGATACGCCGCGGCGGCAAGCACCATTGCGGCATTTTCCGCCTGAAAGCGGCCGATCACCAAAAGCGGCACATCAACGGGCGCTTTCCCTCTTTCCCAAAAGCGAACCGTGGCGCGCGCATTCTCGTATGAAACGGTCTCAAAGCAAAAATCGCAATCGGGCGAGCACCCGACGGAAAGCGCGTTTTGACCGCCGTATGCCTCAATCGCGCGGCACAGAAGCGGAGAATTTGCATTATAGAGCACGACCTTGCTCCCCATCGCGGCACGGCTGAAGGATCGGACGAGTGCCTCCTCCGAGGGAAAATAATCGGGATGATCCCATTCCAAATTCAAAAATAGCGAAAGCGAGGGGCGCAGGGAAAGAAAGCTATCACCGTATTCGCAGGCCTCGGCGATCAGATATTCCTCGCCGCCGATGCGAAAAGCCTCCTCACTATGCGAAAGATTGGCACCGCAAAGCACCGTCGGATCTCTGCCCGCGAAGGAGAAAACCGTGGAAAGCGCGGCGGTGACGGTGCTTTTTCCGTGCGTTCCGCTGACGGCGACGGAGGTGGAATATCCCTCCATCCAAGCACCGAGCAGATCTCCGCGCGTGAAAACGGGAATTCCGCGCGCCCTTGCGCGCTGAAGATCGGGATCCCCCTCCTCCACGGAAAGGCTTGCGATCACCGCCGTTGCACTTTCCACCGCGGCGCCCGCCTCGGGAATATAAACGCGCACGCCGTGGCGGGCAAGAGCTCGCGTTCGCTCCCCCTCCCTCCGATCCTGCCCGAAAACGAAGGTACCGCGCCGCATAAAGAGCAACGCCAAGGCATACATACTGACGCCGCCGATCCCAAGAAAGCATAGCCTTGCCCCCTCACCGAATAAAAGAGCGCGCCTGTATTCGGGATCACAAGAATTCGACCGTATCATACAAAACCTCCTATATTTCTGAATATTTCTTGCTTTCGTTCATAAAAAAATTACAGAGCGTTTCTAAATTATTATTACGAATGGTGAATATATGACACAAACATATTATATAATATATTCAAAATAGAAAATAATGCCACAAAAAACAGGAGAATTCTTCTATGCAAATCACAAATATTAAGATCCGTAAATTCTTTGACGAAGGCCCGATGAAGGCCGTTGTCTCCGTTACCTTCGACGATTGTCTCGCCGTTCACGACATCAAGGTGATCTATGCAAGAGAGCGCTATTTCATCGTGATGCCCTCCCGCAAGAATCCTGACGAGACCTATCGCGACATCGTTCACCCCATCAACGCAAGCTTCAGAGCGGAGCTTGAGGAGGCCGTGATCGACGCTTATCACGTTCAGCTGGCCGCCGCAGAGGTTGATGCCGCAGATAACGATGCCGTGATCCTTTGATTTTTTCTCATAATCGAAGAAAAAAACGCCCATAATAGACGAAAAGGAGTCTATTATGGGCGTTTTTTTGCAAAAGGAAGAAACCAAGGTATTGCTTTTGATCGACGGAATGGATATCGGCGGAGCGGAAACGCATCTTTTCACGCTGGCCGAGGCGCTTGCGAAAAAGGGGGCTCTCGTCGAGGTGATGTGCGACGGGGGGATTTACGCGCAAATGCTGGCGGAGCGCGGCTTTTCCATCGTTCGCGCCCCCTTTCGGAACCGAAGCCCCCGCGGATTTTTTCAATGCGCGCGCATCCTGCGATTGGCAAGGCACAGAGGCTTCACCGCCGTGCACGCGCACACGCGCTATACCGCCCTGCTTGCCACGCTTTTCCTTCGGGGGATCCCTTTGGTGACGACCGTGCACCTCGATTTTTCTACCGCACCGCTCAAGCGCCTCTTCAGCCGCTGGGGCAGAAAAAGCTTAGCCGTCAGCGGGGATCTATCGGAATATCTCGTGCGGGAATACGGCTTCGACGAAAAAAACATTCTTCTCACCAAAAACGGAATCGATACCGACACTTTCCGCTTTCTCCCCGTGCGCGGTCGGTGCATTCTGCACATTTCACGGCTGGATAAGGATCGCTCGCTTTGCGCGCACAAGCTCTGCGCCATTGCCCCCGCCCTGCACAAGCGCTTTCCCGAGACGGTCATACGCATTTACGGAGACGGCGACGACCTTGAAAATCTGCGCACGGCGGCCGCGGCTGCCAATCGGCAGGCGGGATGCGACGTAGTTTTTTTAATGGGGAGCACTGCCGAGGTGCAAAGCGCTCTCTGCGAGGGGGCAATGCTGATCGGCGTGAGCCGTGCGGCGCTGGAGGGGGCTGCCGTCGGTTTACCGATCATTTTGGCAGGAAATGACGGGTATGGCGGAATTTTAACCGAGGAATGCTATAAAAATCACAAATACGACAACTTTTGTTGTCGAAACAGCGGAAGTATAAAAGAAGAAATGCTTCTTTCGGATATAGAGACGCTTTTAAAAAGCCATTGCCTTTGCGAAAACCTCAGAAGCAAAATTGCCACGCTCGTGCGAAGGGATTTTTCCGCAGAGTCTATGGCGGAGGATGCGTTATGTGCCTACCGTGCCGCGCGCAGAACCGCAATCGTTGGCTACTACGGCTTCGGAAATTTCGGAGATGAGATGATGCTGAAATGCATCCGCAATGCCCTGCACGAAAACGGAGAGGAGAACGCGGTGCATCTTGGCCAAGAGAGGAGCAACGGTGCGCTCTCGCGCAAGCATCCGATCCGCTCGGCACTTTATCTTCGCGGCTGTGACCGCGTTTATTTCGGGGGCGGAAATCTTTTGCAAAGTGAGACCTCTGCGCGATCCCTATTCTATTACGGTCTCTTGCTTTTATTCTGCAAAAAGGAGGCCTGCATCGGCATCGGTATGGGGCTTGGCGGCTTTCGCGGCAGCTTCACAGAGCGCCTCTGCGGGATGCTTTTATCACGCTTTCGTTCGCTCAATCTGCGCACGCAGACGGATGCCGCGCTTGCACTTCGACTTGCGCCAAAAATGAAGGGCCGGATCATTCTGACCTCGGATCCCTGCCTGCATATCCGTCCTGCAAGCGGGCGCAGGCGCGGGCGCGCGATCCTTGCTATCACGCGCCGAAGGCCAAGCGAAGCAATGCTTGATTTTTTGAAGAAAAAGCGAGAGGCGGGCGCAACCGTGATCTTCGCCATCCTTTTTCCAAAGGAGGATGAAGCCTATGCCGAGACGGCGGCCGCCGAGATCGGAGCAGCCTTACGCAAGATTCGGAGCGCGGAGGATTTTTTCACGTTGGCTGAAAATGCCGCGCTTTGCATCAGCGAGCGCTTGCACGGCGCGATCTTCTCTCTGCTTTGCCGCATCCCATGCTTGCTTCTTTCCGAGAGCCAAAAGAACCGCGCCTTTCTCCGTGATTGCCGCGATGGCGCAGAAATGCTCGGCTTTCACTCCCCCGTGCTTCCCTTTTGCACCGCAGAGGATGCGGAAAAAAAAGAAAAGGAAGTCGAGGAGAATGCCCTCGGCTTCCTTGAAATTATAAACTTTTTCAGAGATCGCTATAAAGCTTACTGAACGTCAGCAGTCTCCTCTGCGGGAGCCTCTTCAGCGACAGGAGCTGCCTTCTTTGCGGACTTCTTGCCAAGCTTCTCAACTGCATCGGAAAGGTTCTTGCTCTCCTTTGCGATTGCCTTCAGCTCCTCGAATACATCGCGCTGAGAATCAGCGGTAGCCTTCTGACGGTCGGTGATATTCTTCTGCTCACGGGCAACTGCCTTCTGAACGGAAACAGCTTCCTTCTGCTGAGCGCTAACCTCGCCCTGCAGAGCTACAAGCTCCTTGGATGCCTCGATGTTTGCATCGTTGCCGCGGATGATAGCCTGCTGGCCGTTTACGATATCCTTCTGAGCCTGCATTACGTTCTTCATAGCCTCTTCGATAGCGCCCTGCGTATCAACAACAGCCTGCTGCTGCTCGGTGAGAGCCTGCTGAGCCTCGCCAACGGCCTTCTGACGCTCGGTTGCGGCCTTCTGCTGCTCGGTTACGAGAACCTGAGCCTCGGCAAGATCGATCTGATCCTTACCAATAACCTTCTGCGTTGCCTGAATACCCTGCTGCTCACGCTGCGTGTAGCGCTGAATATCGTTGGTCTTCTTCTGCTGCTCGGAGATCTCGCCCTGCTTCTTTGCGGCAACGGCAAGCGTCTCGTTCATAGCGAGAAGTGCATCGGTCATACCCTGAACCTTCTCAACAACTGCGGTTACCTTCTCAAGAAGGAACGCCTCATCCTCTGCAACCTGTGCAACTGCCTCTGCAGCGGGGCCAAGGTTAGCGGTTGCGGCAACAGCGGGCATAGAAGCGGCATAAGCGGCAAGCTTCTCATCGAGAGCGGCGCCAAGCTTCTCCATAATAGCGTCAACTGCCTTAGCAACAGCCTTGGAAACATCCACCTGAATGGGAGCCACCTTTACCTCGGGCTGAGCCTGAGGAGCGGCGGGCTGCTGGGGATAGCCGTATCCATAAGGTACGGGGGGAGCCATTACGTACTGAACGGTGGGCGCACCGTATGCGGGAGCGGCGGGAGCGGCCATACGGCGAAGAAGCTCTTCATACTGCTCCTTCATCGTTGCAAGCTCTGCGGCAAGCTTCTCCTCTGCAGTGGGCTCTGCGGGAACGGGCTCCTCCTCAACAGGCTCTTCAACCTCCTCGGCGGGCTCTTCCTCAACGGGGAACAGGATGGGGAGAATCTCAACGATGGGCTTCTCTGCCTTCACCATACGCTCTGCCACGTAATCCTGATACTTCTTGAATTCTTCGTTTGCCTTGAACTTGAGAGACATCTTCCAAGCATAGCTTGCAAGTGCATCGTAGGAAAGCTCGATGGCAGACATATCGGCAAGAATCTGCTCGTGGATGCTCTTGAATACAAGCGTATCCTCGTTGTAAAGATCCTCTGCCTTTGCAGCGGCGGTCTGTCTCTTCGCCTTATGAGGCTTCAATGCAAGTGCAGCCTGTGCTCTCTGATAGGAATCGTGAGACTTATCAAGCTTTGCGGCGGACTTCTTATAGAGCTTCAGCTCCTTTTCAACACCGCGGCGCAGACCTGCGATCTTCTTCGACTGATCCTTGTAAGCGCCCTTGCGCTCCTTCTTGGACATATCGGCGGCGGGATCAACCAAAGCCTCGTCACCCAATACATTCATTTCATCAACCATAATGTGCCTCTTTCTCCGTTTCCGGTAAATAAATTTTATCTACCTGTATTATAACAGAAAGCGCGGATTTCGTCAATAGATTTTTTAAAAAAATCGCCGCTTTTTTTATCTTTTTCTTGCGTTTTCTAAAATTTCTGCATTTTTGAAAATAAAAGATTACATTTGCTCAAAAAACGCAGGAAAATCGAGGTGGAAAAATGTAAACTTCAGTTGTCTCGAACTTTCATCGCCCCGTTTTCCCCTCCTTTTTCGACAACAAAAGCGCGCTTTTTTCGCCGAATGCAAAGGGATTTTCCCCCTCTTTTTTAGCCCTTAAACGCGTGTTTTTTTCTCTGCTCTCATTGTTTTTTTGAAACAAAAACATAAAAAAGGACCCGCTTCTTGCAAGAAAAAGCGGATCCCTTCGCTCCGTGGAGCTTTTATAGAATTAGTGGCAGATGCACTTTTCGGTATCCTTATCGAAGATATGGATACGGGAAGCATCGATAGCAACCTTGATCTTATCGCCTGCGCGAGCCTGAGAACGGGAGGAAACTCTTGCAACGATATTCTTGCCGGAGGTTGCATCCTCCATTCCCTCGAAGCCAAGGTAGAGATAAATCTCAGCACCCATAAGCTCGGTTACGTCAACGTCAACCTCCATCGTGGTCTCGGAGAGCGTCTGCAGATACATAGGCTCGTCGTGAATAGCCTCGGGACGGATACCGAAGATAACGTCCTGACCGATATACTCCTTCAGAGCGGGGTTGTTTGCCTTATCGGCGGGAAGCTTAATGTCGGTTACGCCGAAGGTCGCAAACAGATCGTCGCCCTTCTTGGAAAGCTTACCGTTGATGAAGTTCATCTGGGGCGTTCCGATGAAGCCTGCTACGAAGAGGTTGCAGGGCGTGTCGTAAAGGTTCTGAGGCGTATCAACCTGCTGGATAATACCGTCTCTCATAACTACGATACGCGTCGCCATCGTCATAGCCTCGACCTGGTCGTGCGTTACGTAGATAAAGGTGGTTTCAACCTTCTTATGCAGCTTGGTAAGCTCGGTTCTCATGCTTGCACGAAGCTTTGCGTCCAGGTTGGAAAGCGGCTCGTCAAGAAGGAATACCTTGGGGTTACGAACGATTGCACGGCCCAGAGCAACACGCTGCTTCTGACCACCGGAAAGAGCCTTGGGACGACGCTCAAGAAGGTGCGAGATATCGAGGATTCTTGCAGCCTCTTCCACGCGGCGCTTGATTTCCTCCTTAGCAACCTTACGAAGCTTAAGACCGAATGCCATGTTATCAAACACGGTCATATGAGGATACAGAGCGTAGTTCTGGAACACCATCGCGATGTCTCTGTCCTTGGGAGCGATATCGTTTACATACTTATCGCCGATATAGAGCTCACCCTCGGAAATCTCCTCAAGACCTGCGATCATACGCAGAGTGGTGGACTTACCGCATCCGGAGGGACCTACGAAGATAAGGAACTCCTTATCCTTGATTTCAAGATTGAAGTCCGAAACAGCGGTAACGCCGCCGGGATACTTCTTGTAAATGTGTCTGAGAGAAAGACCTGCCATTTTTGAAAATCTCCTTGTTTTTTTAATTTTACATTGTTTATTATACCAAAGTCCCGCGTTTTTTTCAACCGACAACATCACGATTTTTAAGATTATTATTTGTCGGTTTTTAACAAAATATTCCCGTTTCGTTTGTTGAATCTTCCGATGCTTCACTTTAAATTCTAATTTATTAGAAAGTTATTAAGCGATAAATAACGGACGGCCCCGCCTTTTTTCGCGAAGCCGCCGTAAAATCAAAGCATCAGATCTTTAGCTCGACAGCCTTTGCACCTGCCGCGCGCTCGATCTTATAAACCGTGTGATCCTCACGCACATTGTACACCGAGAAGGTGCCGCCGATGCACTTTTTCACCTGCTCGCCGCCCTTAAGGCTTGCATAGAAAGTTTTATCGATCAAGTCCGTATCACGGTTATCCACCTCGTCAAACGCGATACGGTAGCCGCCGTTCACGGTATCCACCGAGGCATACTTCGAATAGAAGGTCTGCGATGCGGATTCATTCACATCGTGCGCCAGCATCATGCCGAAGGGAGAGGTGATGCGCAGATAATAATCCTTCCACTTCTCGATTCTCTCGAGGTTATTCTCGGGATTATATCTGAGGAAATTCGGCCAATGCATACAAATATCGGGCACACGGCGCTCCTCGGGATCTGCGAAGGTGAATTTCAGAAGATCGGGATCGACGTCAAAGGCATTCCAAGGAACGATCGATTTCGAGGGCATACAAGCGATACCGCCGCAGGTATCGATGCGATCCACCGTCGGCCACGCCCATTTCCAGGAGCGGATGCCGCGCTTATGGATCACGCGCGCCATGGCAATATTAAAGTCGTCCGTGGGTTTACCGAAGGATCCGTTGGGCGATCCAAAGGAGATGACGGGCTTTTTGAAGCCCCAATCATCATAGATCTTGAAGAAAAGATCCACAAGAAGCTCAAATTCCTCAATCGGAAGCGCGGGAGATGCCACCTCGCCACGATCGTATGCCTTGCGGAAGGGATAGTGCTGCTGTTCGGTGATCTGCTTGCCGTCCACATAGTATCCGTGCATCAAGCCGTGCAGACCAAAATCGATATATTCGCTCGCCTCCAGAGCCTCAAAGCATTCCTCGGCAAGCTTCATATCAAGATTTGCGGCCGCATCCCAGCCCGCCTCGTCCCACGTCATATGCGGAACGCCGCGCAGGCGGTTATATTTATCCCATTCCCCAAAGACCATATTGCAATGGATATGGCTATTCAAGGCCTTTCCAAGCTCGTTGACGGCACGCACGTCCAAGGGATGATGGTTACGCGGAATACCCGTGCTGGAGGGACGGCCCCAAAAGCGACGGTCGCGACCGTCAAACCAACCCACGTCGTCGATGCGGATGTGTGTTGCAAGCGGCAATACAAGATTCATAGCAAGTGCTCCTTCAATATATTATTTTTTTAAGTATATCACGCGCGTGAAGGAAAGTCAATAGATGTCAAATAAGTTAGGAATTTTCATCCGTTTATACGCTCGGATGCCATAAGCCCTTGGCGCAAAAAAAGCGGCCTCGCTTTTTTTGCGAAGCCGCTATAAATTTCAGTATCAGATCTTCAGCTCGACAGCCTTTGCACCTGCCTCGCGCTCGATCTTATAAACCGTGTGATCCTCACGCACATCGTACACCGAGAAGGTGCCGCCGATGCACTTTTTCACCTGCTCGCCGCCCTTAAGGCTTGCATAGAAGGTTTTATCGATCAAGTCCGTATCACGGTTATCCACCTCGTCAAACGCGATACGGTAGCCGCCGTCCACGGTATCCACCGAGGCATACTTCGAATAGAAGGTCTGCGATGCGGATTCATTCACATCGTGTGCCAGCATCATGCCGAAGGGAGAGGTGATGCGCAGATAATAATTCTTCCACTTCTCGATTCTCTCAAGGTTATTCTCGGGATTATATCTGAGGAAATTCGGCCAATGCATACAAATATCGGGCACGCGACGCACCGCGGGATCTGCGAAGGTGAACTTCAAAAGATCGGGATCGACATCGAATGCATTCCAAGGAACGATCTCGCCCGAGGGCATACAAGCAATGCCGCCGCAGGTATCGATGCGATCCACCTTCGGCCAAGCCCATTTCCAAGAGCGGATGCCGCGCTTATGGATCACGCGCGCCATTTGGATATTGAAATCATCCGTCGGCAATCCATAGGATCCGTTGGGCGATCCAAAGGTGATCACGGGCTTTTTAAAGCCCCAATCATCATAGATCTTGAAGAAAAGATCGACAAGAAGCTCAAATTCCTCGATCGGAAGCGCGGGAGATGCCACCTCGCCCCTCTCATATTCTTTACGGAAGGGATAATGATGCTGCTCGGTGATCTGCTTTCCGTCCACATAGTAGCCGTGCATCAAGCCGTGCAGACCGAAATCGATATATTCACTCTCCTCCAATGCCTCGAAATATTCCTCGGCGAGCTTCATATCAAGATTTGCGGCCGCATCCCAGCCGGCTTCATCCCAGGTGACGTGCGGAACGCCGCGCAGGCGGTTATATTTATCCCATTCCCCAAAGACCATATTGCAATGGATATGGCTATTCAAGGCCTTTCCAAGCTCGTTGACAGCGCGCACATCCAAGGGGTGATGGTTGCGCGGAATGCCCGTGCTGGAGGGGCGACCGGAATAGCGGCGGTCACGCCCGTCAAACCAACCCACGTCGTCGATGCGGATATGCGTTGCAAGCGGCAATACAAGATTCATAGCGAGTGCTCCTTTGGCGCGTTATTTTCCTTAAGTATATCACGCGCGCGTGCGCGTGTCAAGGGACGGCGCTTTTTTTGATAATTTTCGTCCAAGTTTCAAAACTTTTTGTCCATTCCCGATATTTCCCGAAAATCTTTTATAAAGCGAAAAGTCCTCCATAGAAAAAGGCCGCTGTAAAAAAGATCCCGCCCCGACGGCCTATGCCGCGGAGCGGGATCCTTTGCTTTGATATAAATTAAGCGTTTGCCGCCTTAACGATTGCGGTAAACTTATCGGTCTTGAGAGATGCACCGCCAATCAGGCCGCCGTCCACATTCTTCTTTGCAAGAAGCTCTGCGGCATTGGCATCGTTCATCGAGCCGCCGTACTGAATCGTGATCTCCTCTGCGGCCGCCTCACCATAAAGCTTGGCAATGGCCGCGCGGATCACGCCGCAGGTCTCGTCTGCCTGCTCGGGAGTTGCCGTGAGGCCCGTACCAATGGCCCAAACGGGCTCGTATGCGATGATCACGTTCTTGAGCTGCTCGGCCGTGATGCCTGCAAGGTCAAGCTTGGTCTGCATCGTAACAACCTCGTCGGTGATACCTGCAAGGCGCTCCTCCTTTACCTCACCGAGGCAAAGGATCACCTTGAGACCCGCCTCAAGGGCGGCCTTGGTGCGGAGGTTGACGGTTTCATCCGTCTCGCCAAAATACTGTCTTCTCTCGGAGTGACCGATCACGACATATTCCGTGCCGATCTCGCAGAGCATTTCTGCGCTGATCTCGCCGGTATATGCACCGCTCTTTGCGAAGTGCACGTTCTCGGCACCGATGCGGATATTCGTTCCCTTTGCGGCCTCAACAGCGGTCGCAATGTCCACGAAGGGCACGCAAAGAACGATATCGCACTTATCCATTCCCTTTACCATCGGAGCAAGCTCTGCGATGAAAGCCTTCGTGGCAGAGGGAGTCATATTCATTTTCCAGTTTCCTGCAATTACGGTTCTTCTCATTTTCGCTTCACCTGTAATTCAAGAATTACTTATCCTGCAGGCAGGAAACGCCGGGAAGATCCTTGCCCTCAAGGAACTCAAGGGATGCGCCGCCACCCGTGGAGATATGGGTGATCTTGGGAGCAAAGCCAAGCTGCTCGCAAGCTGCCGCGCTGTCACCGCCGCCAACGATGGTGATTGCGCTGCTGTCTGCCAGAGCCTGTGCAACGGCGATGGTTCCCTTTGCAAGGGTGGGGTTCTCAAATACGCCCATAGGACCGTTCCAAACAACGGTCTTTGCGGAAAGAACGGCATCAGCGAAGAGCTTTGCGCTCTTGGGGCCGATATCAAGGCCTTCCTTATCAGCGGGGATTGCATCCACGCTTACATACTCAACATCGATGGGAGCATCGATGGGGTTGGGGAAGGATGCGGCAACGGCGGTATCCACGGGGAGAAGGAGGTTTACGCCCTTTTCCTTTGCCTTTGCCATCATCTCACGGCAGTAGTCAAGCTTGGTGTCGTCAAGAAGAGAGTTACCTACACAGTAGCCCTTTGCAGCAGCGAAGGTAAATGCCATACCGCCACCGATGATAAGAGTGTCTACCTTGGTGAGAAGGTTATCAATAACGTTAAGCTTATCAGCAACCTTTGCGCCACCGAGGATAGCAACGAAGGGACGCTCGGGATTAGCAAGAGCCTTGCCCATTACCGAGATTTCCTTCTCAATGAGGTAACCGCAAACCGCGGGAATGTAATCTGCAACGCCTGCAGTAGATGCGTGTGCTCTGTGAGCTGCGCCAAATGCATCGTTTACAAAGATATCAGCGTAGGATGCAAGCTCCTTTGCGAAATCAGCGCCGTTCTTGGTCTCTCTTGCATCAAATCTGGTGTTCTCGAGAAGAACTGCGTAGCCGGGCTTAAGTGCTGCCACCTTTGCCTTTGCATCAGGACCGATAATATCCTCTGCAAATACCACCTTCTCTGCGCCGAGAAGCTCGTTGAGTCTTGCCGCTACGGGCTTAAGAGTAAGCTTCTTTTTATCAGAGGTAAGAGCCTTCTTGAGGTACTCCTCGGTTGCTGCAGCGCGCTCGCCCTCGGGAAGAGCCTCAACTGCCTTTTTCTCCTTCTTGGTAAGACCGAATCCCTCGGTAAAGATGCTGTGGGGCTTGCCCATGTGGGAGCAAAGGATAACCTTCGCGCCGTTGTCGAGAAGATACTTTACGGTAGGAAGTGCGCCAACGATTCTCTTATCAGAGGTGATAACGCCGTCCTTCATAGGTACGTTGAAGTCGCAACGAACAAGCACAGTCTTGCCCGCAACCTCAATATCTTCGATGTTTTTCTTATTGTAAGCTGCCATCGGAATATACTCCTTTAAATAAATTTTTCACTCTATAATAATAGCATATTATTTAAGTTTAGTCAATAGAGATTTGTTAAAAAATAAACGCTAATTTAAAATAAATTGACAAAATAGGATAAAATGTTAATTTTTTCGCCCAAACCCCTTGACAAAAGGCGAAAAAAAGGGTAAAATAAATCTCGGTTGTTTTTAAAATCAAACAAAATGAGGTGTACTATGAAAGTCAGAGAAGACCGCAGAATAGTAAAAACCAAGGCAGCGCTTTTTGGCGCATTTCTCGATCTGCTTTCGGAAAAGCTTTTCGAGGATATAACCGTAAACGAGATCTGTGAGCGCGCGGACATAAGAAGGGCGACCTTCTATAAGCATTACAACGATAAGCTTGCGTTCTTCACCGCATTCACACATATGCTACGCGACAGATTTGATACAAATATATGGAAGTCAAAGGCAACTACGCCCGAGTATTACATCGCGTACGCTGAAAGGATCGTAGGATATATCACCGAGAACGATAAGGCTATTGAAAATATATTCAGGTCAAACCTTATCCCCACCATACTTACAGTGCTCATTGAGCAGAACTATCAGGACACCTACGAAAGACTTGTAAAGGATATAATGAAGGGTCACACCTACCCCGCATCGCCCGAGGTAATAGCCTCTATGTGCGCAGGCGGTGTTGCAAACGTTATATACAAATGGTATGCAACAGGTAGAGTAAAATCGGTACAGGCGCTCTCGTACGAGATATCCACGATGGTATCGGGAGTTCTCGGCATACACCACTAAAAAGCAAACTTTTATTTTCATTTTAGGCTATAAAAGCAAAGTTGGCGAAAATCAAACGGTTTTCGCCAACTTTTATTTTTTATGCGTTCATACCTTTTCTGGTAAGAGAAATTCTACACTTTTTAGTGTCTACATCCTTGATCTTTACCTCGATGACGTCACCCGTCTTGAACACATCCGAGGGGCGCTTTACATACTTGTCGCTCATCTCGGAGATGTGAAGAAGTC